>NZ_JACAOX010000023.1:0-100982 GCF_013386015.1 Pseudomonas sp. B6001 | reverse complement strand
TTGATCTTGATCTTGATCTTAGGCGCCCCGTTAAACCACGCTGGCCGAACGCAGGCTTTGGAGCGTGGGTAACCCGGCAGGACGCCGGGTTAGCCGTCCTGGGCCAAGGATGGCCCATGACGGCGGCCCACGGTCCAAAGCCGGAGTGAGGGCACACCGAGCCTAGGCGAGGTGCCGAGTGGTGGGGCAAGAGCGTTTTGCTTACTTTTGCGCTGTTCAAAAGTGAGCCGCTGTAAGAGCGGAACCAATAGCAGCCCTGACCGAAATAACGGATATGCACACACCACAAGCGAGCAAAAAAAAGCCCCGCGACCGAATGACGGCACGGGGCTAAAAATTGGCTGGATGCGACCAACCAAAGGAGCTCTTTAAGTCAAATCACTTGGCACTGGCAATCGTGGTACTCGGCTGCCACCCACCGCCCAACGCCTTGTAGATCGCGACGATCCCACGATACAGATCCACCTCGGCCTGAGCCTGGGAGTCCTCGGCGGCCAAACGCTCACGCTGCGCGTCCAGCAACACCAGGAAGTCCACCGTCCCTTCGCGGTAACGAATCTCCGCCAGATCCGCAGCAGCCCGGCTCGACTCACTCTGACGAATCAGCGAGACCAACCGCTGCTGGCGTTTGCCGTAATCACTGAAGGCATTCTCCGATTCTTCCAGCGCCAGCAACACCTGCTGCTCATAAGTCGCCAGGGCGCCATCCGCTTCGGCATCCGCACCACGCAACCTTGCCCGCACACTGCCCAGGTCAAACGCCGCCCAGGTAATGCTCGGACCCAGCGACCAGGCATTCGCCGCCGCCGACCCAATCTGCGAACCCCGCCCAGCGGTAAACCCGAGGAACCCACTGAGGCTCACCCGCGGAAACAGATCAGCCTTGGCCACCCCAATCCGCGCCGTGGCGGCTGCCAACTTACGCTCGGCACTGAGAATGTCCGGACGACGTTGCAGCAGTTGCCCCGGATCACCAATCGGCAACGCCTTGGCAATCGCCGGCAAATCTTTCGGGCTCAAATCCACGCTCAACTTGTCCGGCCGCTCACCGAGCAGGGTAGCGATACGATTACGCTCGCGAACTTCCTCGGCCTGCAGCTGCGGCACACTGGCTTCTACAGCCGCCAGACGCGCATCGGCCCGTACCACATCGAGTTGATCGCCCACACCGGCGTCCCGCAGGCTGACGGTGATACCGCGCGAATCCTCCTGGTTCTTCAGGTTGGCCACCGCGATTTTCTCGCGCAGTTGTGCGCCTCGCAGTTGACCGTAAGCGTCCACCAGCTCGGCAATCATCGTGACTTGCAGTTGATACAGGTCTGCCTCGGCAACCTGTTGGTCAGCGTCGCTGGCCTCCAGGTTGCGGCGGATGCGGCCGAACAAGTCCACTTCCCAGGCCATGTCCAGGCCCAGGTCATAACGCTCACTGTTGACGCGTTTGGTGGTCTGGCCCGGAATCTGGCCTTTGCCCACGTCGCTGCTGGCGCGGCTGGTGATCACCGGCATCACGTCATTGGCAGCGTCGTCACGAATCGCCCGGGCTGCCCGCAGGCGGGCAAATGCCACCCGCAGGTCACGGTTACCGTTCAGGGACTGAGTCACCAACTGGTTAAGGGTCGGGTCCTCGAACTGTTGCCACCAGATGCCTTCGAACTTCGCGTGGTCGTACTGCTTGGCGTCGGCGGCGGCCGTTACGTTGGCCGCCTCCAGTGGCTGGGTTTTATAGTCCGGGCCCACGGCACAGGCGCTCAGCGCCAGTACCAGCAAGCTCGGCAAAAATACTTTCACGCTCATTGCTGTGTCTCCAGCTTCAAGGCCTTGGCCGCTTTGCGCGCTTCACCGCGTTCAACAAACCGGCGGATCAGTACATAGAACACTGGCGTCAGCAGCAGACCGAAGAAGGTCACGCCGATCATCCCGGAGAACACCGCCACACCCATGGCATGGCGCATCTCGGCACCGGCACCGCTGGACATCACCAGAGGCACTACACCCATGATGAAGGCGAACGAGGTCATCAGGATCGGCCGCAGACGCAGACGGCAGGCTTCCAGTACCGCAGCGAGCGGATCGAGGCCTTCCTGCTGTTTATCCTTGGCGAACTCGACGATCAGAATCGCGTTCTTACAGGCCAGGCCCACCAGGACGATCAGGCCGATCTGGGTAAAGATGTTGTTGTCGCCGCCAGAGATAATCACCCCGGTGATGGCCGACAACAGGGTCATCGGTACGATCAGGATCACCGCCAGTGGCAGGCTCCAGCTTTCGTATTGGGCGGCCAGTACCAGGAACGCCAGCAGTACGCAGAGCGGGAACACGAACAGCGCAGTGTTGCCCGAGAGGATTTGCTGATAGGTCAGGTCGGTCCACTCGTAGGTCATGCCGTTGGGCAGTTCGTCTTTCAACAGTTTCTCGATCGCCGCCTGGGCCTGGCCGGAGCTGTAGCCCGGTGCGGCGTTGCCGTTGATCTCGGCGGTGATGAAGCCGTTGTAGTGCATCACGCGGTCCGGGCCCGAGGTGTCGCTGACCTTGATGAAGGTCGCCAGGGGAATCATCTCGCCTTTGTTGTTGCGCACTTTCAGCTGGCCGATCTGGTCTTCATCCTGGCGGAACTGTTGCTCAGCCTGCACGTTGACCTGATAGGTGCGCCCGAAGCGGTTGAAGTCGTTGGCATACAACGAGCCCAGGTAGATCTGCAGGGTGTCGAAGATGTCGCTGATCGCCACGCCATGGGTCTTGGCCTTTTCGCGGTCGATGGCAGCATCGACCTGGGGCACGTTGACCGTGTAGCTGGTGAACAGGCCGAACAACTCAGGCACGCCACGGCTCTTGGTAATGATGTTCTGCACTTCTTTGTACAGCTCGTCGTAACCCAGGTTGCCACGGTCTTCGACCTGCAGGCGGAACCCGCCGATCGTACCCAGGCCCTGTACCGGCGGCGGTGGGAAGATCGCCATGTAGGCTTCCTGGATGCTGCTGTACTTGCCATTCAGTGCACCGGCAATCGCACCGGCAGACAGGCTCGGGTCTTTACGCTCATCGAACGGCTTCAAGGTCACGAACACGATGCCGTTGTTCGGGCTGTTGGTAAAACCGTTGATCGACAAGCCGGGGAAGGCGATCGCGCTTTCCACGCCGGGCTGTTTCATGGCGATGTCGGACATGCGCTTGATCACGTCTTCGGTACGGTCCAGGCTCGCGGCGTCCGGCAATTGCGCGAAGGCCACCAGGTATTGCTTGTCCTGGGCCGGTACGAAACCGGTCGGCGTGTGGGCAAAGCCCATCCAGGTCAGGACCATCAGGCCGGCGTACAGGAACAGCGCGATACCACTGCCGCGGATCACCCGGCGTACCGTGCCGACGTAACCATGGCTGGCCTTGTCGAAGAAGCGGTTGAACGGTTTGAACAACCAGCCGCCCAGCATCCTGTCGAGGAACCTGGAGAACCCGTCTTTCGGAGCGTTGTGGCCTTTGAGCAATACCGCTGCCAGTGCGGGCGACAGGGTCAGCGAGTTGAACGCCGAGATCACGGTCGAGATCGCAATGGTCAAGGCGAACTGCTTGTAGAACTGGCCGGTCAAGCCGCTGATAAATGCCGCTGGAATGAACACCGCACACAGTACCAACGCGGTCGCGATGATCGGGCCGGTTACTTCGCTCATGGCCTTTTCAGTGGCCGGGAAGGGTTCCAGGCCCAGTTCGATGTTCCGTTCGACGTTCTCCACCACCACGATGGCGTCGTCCACCACGATACCGATCGCCAACACCAGCCCGAACAGCGATAGCGCGTTGAGCGAGAAGCCAAACAGGTGCATCACCGCAAAGGTACCGATCAACGATACCGGCACCGCCACCAATGGAATGATCGACGCACGCCAGGTCTGCAGGAACAGGATCACCACCAGCACCACCAGGATCAGTGCTTCGAACAGGGTGTGAACCACGGCCTCGATGGAGCCACGTACGAAGACGGTAGGGTCATAGGCGATGCGGTAATCCATGCCCTCCGGGAAGCTCTGTTTCAGCTCCGCCATCTTGGCGCGCACTTCATTGGAGATGTCGATTGCGTTGGAGCCCGGGCGCTGGAAGATCGGGATCGCCACGGCCGGCTGGTTGTCGATCAACGAGCGCAGGGCGTACTGGCTGGAACCCAGCTCAACCCGTGCAATGTCCTTCAAGCGCGTGATTTCGCCGTTGGCGCCGGCACGGATGACGATATTCTCGAACTCTTCCTCAGTGACCAGTCGGCCCTGGGTGTTGACCGACAGCTGGAAGCTGGTGTCATTCGGCGCAGGTTGCGCGCCCAAGGCACCGGCCGCCACCTGGCGGTTCTGTTCGCGAATGGCCGTGACCACATCGGTGGCGGTCAGGTTGCGTGAGGCGGTCTTGTTCGGGTCCAGCCACACACGCAGGGAGTAATCGCCCATGCCGAACAGCTGCACATCACCCACGCCGCCCAGCCGTGCCAGCTCATCCTTGATATTGAGGATCGCGTAGTTGGACAGGTAGAGCATGTTGTAGCGCTGGTCGGGGGAGGTGATGTGCACCACCATGGTCAGGTCGGGAGAGGCCTTGTCCACGGTAATACCGATGCGCGTCACTTCCTCGGGCAGTTTTGGCTGAGTCCGGGTTACCCGGTTCTGCACCTGCACCTGCGCGTTGTCCAGGTCGGTGCCCAGGGCGAAGGTGATGGTCAGGGTCAGCTTGCCGTCGGCGGTCGATTGCGAGGACATGTACAGCATGTTCTCGACGCCGGTGATGGCTTGCTCCAGGGGCGCGGCCACGGTTTCACCGATGACCTTGGGGTTGGCGCCCGGGAAGTTGGCACGGACCACGACGGTCGGCGGCACCACTTCCGGGTATTCACTGATCGGCAGCTGGAACAGTGAAATCGCGCCGGCGATCAGGATCAACAGCGACAGCACCGCTGCGAAGATCGGCCGCGAAATGAAGAACTTGGAAAAATTCATCTTGAGTCGTATCCCTTAACCGCGTGGAGTCGCTGTACTTGCGAGCTTGGGCGCGGCTTTATCCGGCGCCACTTGCTCCAGGTTGCTGGCTTCAAGCGCTTGTCGTTGTTGTGCCAAGGCGGCGAGGGTTTCCTTGCTGGCCATCGGGATGGTTTCCGGTGCAACCGGCGACCCCGGGCGAACGCGCTGCAAACCCTTGACGATGATCGTGTCGTCCTTGGTCAGGCCGCTGCGCACGATGCGCAAACCTTCGATCTTCGGACCCAGTTCCACCGCGCGGTAGGCAGGCTTGTCGCCGTCCATCACCAGTACGAACTTCTTGCCCAGGTCGGTGCCCACGGCTTCGTCGCTGATCAGCACGGCGGAGTAGGTGCCACTGCCTACCAGTTTCAGGCGCGCATACAGGCCTGGGGTGTATTCGCCCTTGCTGTTATCAAACACGGCGCGACCACGAATGGTGCCGGTAGCCGGGTTGACCTGGTTGTCGACGAAGTTCATCTGGCCCAGGTGCGGGTTGCCGTCTTCATTGGACAGGCCCAGGTACACCGGGGTAGTCGCGCCACGGCGACCCTGGCGCGCGAGTTCGGTGTACTTGAGGTACACACGTTCATCGGCGTCGAAGTAGGCGTAGACCTTGTCGGTGGACACCACGCTGGTCAGCGCGGTGACATCGGCGGTCACCAGGTTGCCGGCGGTGATCTCGGCACGGCTGACGCGGCCGCTGATGGGCGAGCTGACACGGGTGAAGCTCAGGTTCAGCTTGGCCAGGTCCAACTGCGCCTGGATGCCGGCGACAGTCGCATGGGCTTCCTGGGCGGCGGTGGTGCGCGAGTCGGCCAGTTCGGCGGAGATCGCATTGCTCTGGCGCAGGCGTTCGCCGCGCTGGGCTTCGTTATCGCTGCGGGTGGCGGCGGCCTTGGTTTGTGCGAGTTGTGCTTCGAGGCGGCGCACTTCGGCCTGGAATGGGCGTGGGTCGATCTGGAACAACAGGTCGCCTTTCTTGACCAAGGCACCTTCGGTGAAGGCGACCTGATCTATCTGGCCCGATACGCGCGGACGGATCTGCACGGTTTCCGGCGCTTCGAGCCGGCCGGTGAATTCGTCCCACTCATTGACCGGTTGTTCCAGCACCTTGGCCACGCTGACGTGGCTTGGTGGCATGGCGGCTGCCTGTTCGGGCGCTTTGCCGCAGGCGCTCATCACCATCACGGCCAAAATGGCCAAGGGATAGCGCAAATGTTTGAATGACTGTTCCATGAGGTGCATCCGCCAATGTATTTAAGATGGGCGGATCATGCTCGGCAGGGTGCTATCTCACGAATCGAATGAAACAAAGGTAACTATCATTCGGAATGATATAAGCGTAAAGCGAGCCCTCTAGCATGGGGCTTTCGTTAGGGAGCTATCAATGCTGTTGATGACAAAGGACTGTTGCGCAAGATGCAAGGAACAGCGTGCCGCATAAATTGTCGGGCGTGTCTGCTATTCAAATGTACAGAGCGCCGGGTTGGTTGCCGTGCATTCGTTGCCTGACCATGCGCTGCCCAGAGGCCTGGCATTGACCTGGTTTTTCAGGGTCATGCTTACCGGTTCATGGTTCTGATCCAGGTAGTGGCATGCCACAGACGACTGGCCCTGGCTGCTTTGGATCACCGCCTTTTCAAAGTGGACCTGGTGCAGGTCCTTCTGCTCTGTCATCGGGTTTTGCCCGGTCCATTGCCGACCGTCCGGGCCGGACGCGGTGTAGGCGACCACTTCCCCGGTCGGCGTCTTTTTGAACGCGTCTTTAAGGGCATGGGTGGGCGGGCAGGCACCAGTGCCAGCGTAGACGTTGCCCATCAACGCCATCAGGGTAATCACGAGGGCTGAGGTTTTCCTGAGCTGCCTGTTCATCACGCGTGCTCCTGGTCTGGAGTAACTGTGAGGTAAAGACTAGCCCAAACAGGCACCGCCGGAAGGTGCTAAATCCACACGTCGTTGATTGCCGTACGCTCGCCACCTTCACTGCCGGTGTTCAGCACGCCGCAGGGTTCGATCAACAGCAACTTCACCTCACCCAATGCGTGTGGCTTGTGCTCGACGCCCTTGGGCACCACGTACATTTCGCCTTGGCTGATGATCACCGCGCCGTCGCGGAAGTCGATGCGCAGGGTGCCTTCGAGGACGATAAAGGTTTCATCGGTATCGGCATGGTCGTGCCAGATGAAGTCACCTTCGATCTTCACCACCTTGAACTGGTAGTCGTTCATCTGCGCGACGACCTTGGGCGCCCATTGCTCGCTGAACAGGGCGTATTTCTGGGCGAAGTTGATCGAGGCGTAATTCGTCGAAGCGTGGGAGGCGGGCATTGTAGGTTCCAGGGTTGCAGGACATTGGAGCCTTAAGGTAGGCCCAACGGCCCGCCGGATATTGAATGATCGTGCAGTGACAGCTCATCCACTATCCGCTCGATCAACACCCTGACCCGGCGCGGTTGAACCCGTGTCGGCGGATAGACGATGTTCAGCGCGGTACTGCCCAAATCATAGTCAGCCAGCAGCTCGACCAATCGCCCGGCCTCAAGGTCGGCGCGCACGTCCCACACCGACTTCAGGCAAATGCCATGGCCCGCCAGGCACCACTGGCGTACCAGCGCACCGTCGTTCGCCACCCGCCGGCCCTGGACCAGCACCCGATGGGCGTGCCCGTGCCGCTTGAAGGTCCATTCCCGCGAAATATTGATGCCGAAGCGCATCACCAGGCACTCGTGGCGCGCCAGCTCCTCGGGGTGTCGGGGCGTACCATTGAGCGCCAGATAGTGGGGTGACGCACACAGCACGCGACGGTTTTCGCCAATCGGCCTGGCATGCAGGGTGCTGTCCGCCAGTTCGCCGTAGCGCACCGCGAAATCGATGCCCTGGCTCACCGGATCGGCGTAGCCGTCGCTCAGGTTCAGGTCAATGCTGATCTCGGGATACTCCAGCATGAATGCGGCAAGGATCGGTTCGATGTATTGGCGCCCGAGGTCTTCCGGGGCGCTGAGGCGAATCGGCCCGGACAGGGTGTGGGTGCCATGGCGAATGCTGCTGTGCAGCTCGTTGGCCTCTGCCAGCAAGCGGCGGGCGCCATCCACCAGCAAGCGGCCTTCGTCCGTCAGGTTGATCGCCCGGGTGGTGCGGTTGAGCAGGCTGGCGCCATAGAAACCCTCCAACTGCGCGAGCCTTTCCGAGACAGAGGCGGGTGACAGTCCCAGCTCTCTACCCGCTGCCGACAGCCCGCCTTTTTCCACAATCAGCAAAAACAACTCAAGGTTCTTCAGCAGCATTGTTCGGGATTTCCGAAAGTGGTTTTTGATTTCGACTCAATTATCAAGTTAAGCCAAAAGAACTAGTTTTGCATCCATCGTTAACCATCGGAGTGACTGACATGTCATCCAATTCTTCAAAAATGCCCATCCAGGTCTGGGTGCTGACCCTGGCGGCTTTCGCCATCGGCACCGCCGAGTTCGTGATTGCCGGATTACTGACCCAGGTCTCCCACAGCTTGAACATCAGCGAAGGGCAGGCTGGCAGCCTGATTACCGCCTACGCGTTGGCCATTGTGGTCGGAGGCCCGGTGCTGACCATCTGGCTCTCGCGCTACGAAAAACGCACGGTGCTGTGGTTGTTGATGGCGGTGTTCGTCGGCGCCAACGTAATGACTGCCCTCAGCAGCGACTACAGCGTATTGCTGGTCAGCCGGGCGATTGCCGGGCTGACCCAGGGGCCGTTCTACGGGATCGGCGCGGTGGTCGCGACGCGCCTGGTGGCCAGCGGCATGGAAGGCCGCGCCGTCGGCCAGATGTTTGCCGGGCTGACGTTGGCCAACGTGCTGGGCGTACCCGCCGGATCGTGGATTGGCAGTCAATATGGCTGGAGCACCGCATTCCTGATAGTCGCCGCGTTGGGCGTGCTCGCGTTGCTGGCAATCATTGTGTCGATCAGGCGCCAGGGCACCGAGCAGTCAGTGTCGTTGATCAACCAGTTGGCGGTGTTTCGTAACCGCAACCTGCTGGCCAGTCTGATGTTCACGGTGCTCGGCTGGGCCGGGTTCATGGCCTTTTATGGCTATATCGCGCCGATCGCCGAACAGGTAGCCGGGGTTGATTCGACGATGCTGACCGCTGTGCTGGTCGTGGTCGGCATTGGCCTGGTAGTCGGCAACAGTCTCGGGGCGCGTACCGCAGACGCCAATTTGCGCTTTTCGCTGATGTTCTGGCCGGCGGCGATGATCGTGACACTGATCGCCGCAGGCCTTGTGGCGCCCTACAAGTGGCCGTTCCTGGTGACCGCGTTCCTCTTCGGTATCGCCTCGTTCGCCAACGTGCCATCCATGCAAATGCGCGTGATGAAGCACGGCGGCAAGGCCCCGGAGCTGGCTGCCACGGCGAATATCTCCGCCTTCAACCTGGCCAACGCTCTGGGCGGCATCATCGGCGGCATCGTGGTGGACAGCCATTGGGGCGCGGCGGCGATTCCGTTTGCGGCTGCGGCGATTCCATTGCTCGGTGTGCTGTTCATTGTTTCCCAGGAAGGCGCGGGTAAAGCCCCCCGGCCTGCCGCGATTGCCTGACCCCCTGAATTCAGTATGAGGTGAACCAACATGGACAAAACCGATAACCCGCATCGTCGTACTTTCCTCGCCCAGGCCGGCGCAGGTGCTGCTGTTCTGGCCGCAGGATCGCTGCTCGGCCCGGCTGCTGCCAAAGCCGCGGGCAACGCTGCCCCCGCAGCGAATGCCGGCAAGGCAATCGGGCGTTTCTGGCCAGGGGACACCCGGCTGGTAGTGTCCATTTCCATGCAATTCGAGGCAGGCGGCCAACCGCTCAAGGGCACTGACAGTCCGTTTCCCCACGTGGATTTTCCCGACAGTGTTCCAGAGGATGTGGCCACCAATACCTGGTTTGCCTATGGCTACCGTGAAGGTATTCCGCGGATGCTTGATCTCTGGGACCGGCATGGGGTGAAAGTCACCTGCCACATGATCGGCGACGCGGTAAAGCGCAACCCAGCGCTGGCCCGGGAGATCGTCGCCCGTGGGCACGAAGCCTCGGGGCATGGCCCGCACTGGAGCTCGCAATTTGCCATGAGCCGCGATGAAGAGCGCACTTTCCTGCGCCAGGCCGCGAGCATGTTGCAGGACGTCACCGGTCAGCCGGTCACCGGCTACAACTGCAACTGGCTGCGGCGCGGGCCCAATACCTTGTCGTTGTTGCAGGAGCTGGGCTACGTCTATCACATTGATGATGTGAGTCGCGATGAGCCGTTTATCGAGCAGGTCAATGGCAAGGACTTTGTCGTGGTCCCGTATACCCTGCGCAACAACGACATCGTGTTGATTGAGGGGCGCAATTACTCGCCCTCGAAATTCCTTCAACAGGTCAAGCTGGAGTTCGACCAGCTCTACCTGGAAGCCGGAAGCCGACGCCGCATGATGGCGATCAGTGCCCACGATCGCATCAGCGGTACGCCGCAAATGGTCAGGGTCTGGGACGAGTTTCTGCGGTACGCCAACAGCCATCCCGGCGTGGCGTTCATGCGCAAGGACGCCATCGCTCAATACACCTTGAAAAGCCCCCTCAGCCTCAGGGAAAGCGAAACCATCTGAGTTCGTTCTCTTCGCCTTTAAAGGATGTGCCCGTATGCAACGTTCCATTCCCCTTATCGCCGCCGGATTCCTGGCCCTGACCCTCTCCGGCGTGGCGTTTGCCACCACCGAACTGGTGACGCCCGGTGTCCTGGTGGTGGACAAGAGCCTGACCGCCGCGCAACTGAAGATCATGGAAACTGTCGCCCGGCGTTACGACACTTTCTGGAATACCGGTGACGAGAGCCTGGCCCGTGAAGCGCTGGCGCTCAACTTCATTGATAAAACACCGCCCGCCGGGCGCAAACAAGGGCCGGAGGGACCGCTGCTGGCCTCCCGTGCGTTTCGCGGCGCGGTGCCGGACCTGAGCTGTGAAGTAGAGCAAATGATCATTGCCGGCGACCGCGTGGTGGCACATTTGCATTTTCGCGGGCACTTCACCGGTTCCTTTGGTCAGATCAAGGGCACTGGGCAGGTCGTAGACTTTATTGCCACCGACATTTACCAGATCGGCAAGGGCAAGATCGTCGCCAACTGGCACATCGAAGACAACCTGACGCTGATGAAGCAGTTGGGTGCGCGCTGACGGGAGGGCTCTGCACATGACCGTTCACTACCTTGATCACTTCACGCTCCGTACGGAGCATGTCGACGCGACGGTAAGTTTCTATCGTGACGCCCTCGGCCTGGAGGAGGGCTGGCGCCCGGCGTTTCCTTTTCCGGGCAGTTGGCTTTATTCAGCAGGTCGCCCGCTGCTGCATATCGCCAGCCTGCAGGGCAGCGCCGCGCAGCTTGAAACGTATCTTGGGGTGCGTGCTGCCGGCGACGGCTCAGGTGCGCTCGATCACATTGCATTGCGCTGCAATGACCTTGAAACTCACCGGCAACGCCTGCACACGCTAGGGCTGCCTTTTACCGAGCGGGTGGTGCCGGAGCTGTTCGAGCACCAATTGTTTGTCGAAGACCCCAACGGGATCAGGGTCGAGCTGATCTTTGCTTACCCGGCGGCCTGAGGTGGCTGGCCGGATTTCCCGGCCAACTGTTGGCTGGGCAACAGCAGTCGGACAGTTGTGGTTTGGGCGGGACAGCGCAACGTCATCCAATGTTTACATCTAGTTGATTTTATTCGAAATAATTTATGGCATGGGCTCTGCAATGCACACAGGTGAACCCTTTCACCCGTTGCTCAGCGGAGCCCTGTATGCCTTGCACCTTTTTCTCGCGTTCACGTTACATCTTGCTCGGCGCAGCGTTGTTGCTGGGCCACGCCGCCGTGTCCCAGGCCGCCGAGGGCGATGACGCGGTGCCGTCCCTGGCCGGCAAGCGCATTGCCGTGAGCATGACCGGCACCAGTCACTACTTCGATATCAAGGCCTTCCAGGCCCAGGTCGATGAGATCAAGCGCCTCGGCGGCACGCCGATCACCCTGGATGCAGGGCGCAACGACAAGAACCTGGTGACCCAACTGCAAACCGTGGTCACCCAGAAACCCGATGCGGTGATCCAGACCCTCGGCACCCTGAGCGTGATCGACCCGTGGCTCAAGCGCATCAGCAAGGCCGGCATCCCGCTGTTCACCATTGACGCGCCGTCGCAGTACAGCCTCAACAACACCACCTCGGATAACGTCGCCACCGGCAAGGCCCTGGCCGATCAGTTGATCAAGGATGCCGGCGGCAAGGGCAAGATCCTGGTGTTCAACGGCTTCTACGGCGTGCCGGTGTGCGCGATTCGCTACGACCAGTTGAAGCTGGCGCTCAAGGATCACCCGCAACTGGAAATCATCGAGCCGGAGCTGCGGGATGTGATCCCCAACACCGTGCAGGATGCCTATTCCCAGGTGTCCGCATTGCTCAACAAGTACCCGGCCGGCAGTGTCTCGGCGATCTGGGCGGCGTGGGACATTCCGCAACTGGGGGCAAGCAAGGCGTTGATCGACGCCAAGCGCACCGAGATCAAGACCTACGGCGTGGACGGTACGCCGGAGGTACTGGAGCTGCTCGGCCAGGCCAATTCGCCGGTGGGCGCGGTAGTCGCCCAGCAACCGGCGCTGATCGGCAAGACTGCTGTGCAGAACGTGGCCCGCTACCTGGCCGGGCAGCGTGACCTGCCCAAGGAAACCCATGTGCCGACGCTGCTGACCACCGCCGCCAACCTGGCGCAGGTCCAGCAACTGCGGGGTGATTGATGGCCGCGTTGCACTTGCAGCACCTGCGCAAACGCTTCGGCGCCACCCTGGCGCTGGATGATGCGAGCCTGAAGGTCGAGCGCGGCACCATTCACGGCCTGGTGGGCGAGAACGGTGCCGGCAAGTCGACCTTGATCAAGGTCCTGGCGGGGATCCACAAGGCGGACTCGGGGCAGGTGAGCATTGACGGCCAGCCGTATGCCGCACTGTCGCCGCGCCAGGTGGACGCGCTGGGCGTGCAGTTCATCCATCAGGAGCGGCTGTTGCCGGCGAGTTTTACCGTGGGCGAGGCGTTGTTTTTCGGCCATGAATTACGCCGTGGTCCGTTTGTCGACCGGCGCCGGCAGCAGCGCGAGGCCGAGCGCTTGCTGGCGGAATATTTTGAGCTGCAACTGCCGGCCGGGGCACTGGTGGGCGAGCTGAACAGCGCCGAGCGCCAGGTGCTGCAAATCACCCGGGCGTTGATTCGCCAGCCGAAGATCCTGGTGTTCGACGAGCCCAGCGTGGCGCTGGTCAAGCGCGAAGTCGACCAGCTGCTGCGGATCGTCAAGCGCCTGCGGGACCAGGGTTTGTCGATTCTCTACATCTCCCATTACCTGCAGGAAATCGACAGCCTGTGCGATGAAGTGACGGTGTTGCGCAATGGTCGAGATGTGGCCGTGGTTGAGCCACGGCACACCTCCAGCGCGCAGATTGCGCGGTTGATGGTCAACCGCGAGGTCCAGGAGATGTACCCCAAGGCGCAGGTCGAGCTCGGCGAACCATTGCTGCAGGTGCGCGGCCTGAACCTGGCCCGGCGCTACCGGCAGATCGACCTGGAATTGCGTCGGGGCGAGATCGTCGGCCTCACCGGGCTGGTCGGGTCGGGCGCCAAGGACCTGCTCAAGACCCTGTTCGGTGTGGTGCGCGCCGACAGCGGCAGCATTCATCTGGAGGGGCGTTTGTTGCGCCTGCGTTCACCCGGAGAAGCCATTGCCCAAGGGATTGCACTGGTGCCGGAAGAACGCCGCAGCCAGGGGATTTCACCGCTGCTGTCGGTGCTGGAAAACCTCACGCTCGCCGGGCTTGGGCGTTTCAGTCGCTGGGGGTTACTGAGCCAGCGTAAGGAGCAGGCCGAAAGCCTGCGGCTGATCGACGAGTTGGCGATCAAGACGCCGGGCCCGCAGGCTGCCGTCAGCCAGCTCAGCGGCGGCAACCAGCAGAAAGTCGCCCTGGGCAAATGGCTGAGCCGGCGCTCGGCGGTGTACCTGTTGGACGAACCGTGCGTAGGTGTGGACGTCGGCGCCAAGGTCGAGATTTATCGCGTGATCGGGCGGCTGGTGGAAGAGGGCGCAGCGGTGCTGGTGCTGTCTTCGGATTTGCCCGAGCTGCTGGGGGTCTGCGACCGCATCCTGGTGTTGCATCGAGGCGAAATAGCCGGGGAGTTCCATGCCGGTGAGGCGGACAGTGATCAACTGTTGGCGTGTGCCACGGGTGCGGTGCAGTCCACAGTGGCTGTGCAGGTGAAACAGGAGGTGGTGCATGTCCCTGCTTGAAGCTGCTACTCCTGGCTTGTCCCAACGGTTATGGGTACTGCTGTTGCGGCGCGGCTCGGTGGGCGTATTCCTCGCGATTTTGCTGGGCTTTGCCGTCGCCGCGCCGAACTTCTTTTCAGTCGGCAATATCGCGAATGTGTTCAGCCAGTCGGCGATCCTCGGCGTACTTGCCTTCGGCCTGACCTGCGTGATTATCGGCGGCGGCTCCAACGTGGTGGCCGGCGGGCTTGATCTGTCGCTGGCAGCCAATTTGGGCTTGTGTGCGGCCGTGTTCAGTCGACTCAACAACGCAGGCCTCGACCTGTGGGCAAGCCTGCTGCTGACCTTGGGTTGCGGCCTGGCGGTGGGCCTGCTCAATGGCCTGGCCGTGGTGGTGCTGCGCTTGCCACCGTTGCTCGCAACGCTGGCAAGCATGAATGTACTGGCCGGGTTGGAGCTCGTTTTGACTGAAAATACTGTGGTGTCGACGGACTCACCGTTGCTTGACCTGCTCAGCGGCGGCGCATGGCTGGGCGTGCCGGCACTCGCCTGGGTGTTGCTGGTGACGGCCTTTGTGTTGACGCTGCTGATCCAGCACACCGCCTATGGGCTGCGCCTGCATGCCGTCGGCGAGTACCCGCACGCCGCCGAGGCCGCCGGGATTCGAGTGCCGGCTTACGTACTCTCCAGTTATTTGCTGTCTGGGCTGTGTGCCGCGGTGGCGGCGTTGTGTTCAGCGGCATTTTTCAGCGGCAGCACCACCGGCTCCGGTGACATGCTGTTGTCGGTGGTCGCCATAGCCTTTCTTGGCGTGGTGTTTTCCCGGCGACTGGTGGCAAGCATCCCCGGCACCTTGCTCGCGACGCTGTTGATCGGCTTTTTGATCAACGGGTTTCAGTTGCTCAACGTATCGAGCTTCTGGGTCAACGGTGTCCAGGGCGTGCTGATTCTGCTGGTGGTCGCCGCTTCCAGCGCATTGAACCGGGGAGAACATTCATGAGTCAGGTATCCATTCTGCAAGCCCATGGCGGCTGGCGTTCGCTGTTGCCCCTGACGTTGCCGCTGGTGTTCGTGGCCATCGTGGTGGTGTTTGCCTGGCAGGCCCCGGGGTTTCTCAGTGGCGGCAACCTGAAAAGCCTGGTGCTGAATAACTTCGTGCTGCTGGCGATTGTTGCGATCGGCATGACCTATGCGGTGGCGGCCGGTGGCATCGATCTGTCGGTAGGCACCGCGCTGGATTTCGCCAGCTTCAGCTTCGTGGTGTTGCTTAACGCCGGGCACGGGCTGGGTGTGGCGATTGCCGGTGCGTTGGCCGCCGGGCTGCTGGTAGGGCTGTTCAATGCCGGCTTGATCGCGGGGCTGCGGATCAGCCCGTTCCTGGCCACCCTCGGCACCTTGTTTATCGGCACCAGTGCCCAGCAACTGCTCTCGGACGGCGGCCAGCCAATTTATATCGCCCAGGGTTTCAAGCCGGAACTGGCGAGCTTCAGCCCGTTGGGCGTGCCCTTGCCGCTTTTGGTCGTGCTGGTATTGGCCGTGGTCTACGGCCTGTTGCTGGCCCGTGGACGCCTGGGGCGCGAACTGCTGGCCCAGGGTACCCAGCCGCTGCTGGCGTATTACTCGGGGTTGTCGGTGCGGCGCATCGTCACCACCACGGTGCTGGCGGCGGCGCTGGCGTGCGCGGTGGCGGGGATCCTGCTCAGTTCGACGGTGAGTGCCTATGTGCCCCTGTCGGGCAATGCGTTCCTGCTGAATGCGATTGGTGCGGTGTTTATCGGCACCACATTGAACCGCCAGGGCCGGGCGAATATTCCGGGCACGTTGCTGGGGGTGCTGTTCATCAACGTCATCGCCAATGGCTTGCTGTTGATCGGCTGGAACTTCTACTGGCAGCAGGTGGCCACCGGCGTGCTGATTTTTGTCGTGCTGGCTTTCAGTTTTATCAGCCGCAGGATTGCGCAGAACACCTGAGGCACGGCGCCCCAGGGTTCAATCCGGCCGCTACTTTTCCCAGTCAGCCTTGGGAATCAACAGGCCATGGTTGCCGTTATAGGCGGCGCGTTCGGGTTGTTTCCAGCCCTCCAGCAGCGCGTCGTCGAGGCGGTAGATTTCCACCCCCAGCGGACGGCAGACCTTCAACGGGTCTTCCGCATCCGGGCCCCACATCGGCAGCGACAGGTCGCCACCGGGGCAGGTGGAGAGGGCACACAGCAGGTCGATTTCGGCGAAGAACTCCAGATAGTCGCCCTCCTTGGCCGGGCAGGCTTTCATGAAGTACATGTCGTCGTGATTGAGGCCGGTGCACTGGAAAATGTTCAGCACGTCATGCACGTCGAACTCGGTCAGGCCATGGGGCAGCACGGCGCGGGTCAGGTTGGAGTGGCAGTGGTGGTGGAAGTCTTCGCCGGTGAGCATCTTGTTCACGTAGGGATCGCAGCGCGTGCCGAGCAAATCGTGCAGGCGCCCGCCGTGTTCGTCGATGCCATAGTCGGCCAGGCTGTCGTCGGTGATGGTGACCATCGGCCGCAAAAACGGCAGGTTCGACCACAGGCGGTCGTATGTAGTGACGTGAGCGCCTTGCAACTGGCGAGTACGCGATGCCCACATGCGTTCGCGGGGGTCATTGGCATTCCACACGTTGAAGTCGCCGACCTGCGGGCCCACCGGCGTGGTCACACGGAACACATGGCCGGCCGGTACTTTCCAGGCGCGGCCGGTGCGGATCGGCACTTCGAATTGTTCGATCAGGGTGCGGCCATCCCGGGACTCGCGTACGCGGTCATAAAAAGCTTTGTCGACCTGCAAGGCAGCGCCTTTGCTGACTTGGTAGGCCGCTGGGTAGTCCTTGTACATGGTGGGTCCTCGCTTCAGGGTTTTGGAATGCTGCTCAGGATGTCCAGCAGCAGCGATTCGGAGTCATTGAGGTAGCTGGCCAGGGCTTCGCCGGCGGCTTGCTTGTGGCCGTCAACCAGCAAGTCGTGAATCTGCCGGTCGCGCTCCAGCCAGGGCTTCTGGAAGGTTTCCTCGCTGGGCGCGTTGGAAAACACCAGGCGCATCTGGGCTGCAATATGGGTAAAAAACTCGTCCAGCAACGGGCTGCGCATCAGCCCGACAATGTGTTGATGAAAGCGCAGGCTGTGGGTGCCGAAGGCTTGCCAGTTCTCGCGGTCCTGGGCCAGTTGCGCAGCCTCGATGGACTCCAGCATCAGGTCGGACTGGTATTCGCGCAGCGGCTTGCTGGCGGCGATGGCCTGCAGCTCCAGGGTGCGTCGCACCTTGAAGATGTCACGCACTTCCTCCACCCCCAGGCGGCGCACGATCACGCCTTTGTTGCGCACGTAGCTGGTCAGGCCTTCGCGGCCCAGGTGGTGCAAGGCTTCACGCACCGTGTTGCGCGAGGCGTTGTAGGCGTTCACCAGTTCGCTTTCCACCAGCGGCATGCCGGGCAGCAGGCGGCCGCCGATGATGTCTTCGCGCAGTTCGATGGCAACCTGGTCGGCCAGCGACAGGCTGGGTTCCTTGGCTTGGCTCACGTCGGGGCTCCTTGGGCTCACGCCAGTTGGACGTCTTTGAGGAACTTGGTCATGCGTTCGCTGCGTTGCTCGAGCATGTCACGCGGTGCGGCGTCCTGGATAATCTCTCCGCCTTCCATGAACACCACACGATCGGAAAGCTTGAACGCGAAGTTCATTTCATGGGTGACGATGACCATGGTCATGCCCTCGCGAGCCAATTCCTCGATTACCGCCAGTACGTCGCCCACCAGTTCCGGGTCGAGGGCCGAGGTGGGTTCATCGAACAGCATCACCGAGGGCCGCATCGCCAGGGCGCGGGCAATCGCCACCCGTTGCTGTTGGCCGCCGGATAGCTGGTGCGGGTATTTGCCGGCGTGCTCCAGCATGCCGACCTTGCGCAACAGGGCCAGGCTCAACAGGCGCAATTCTTCGCCGCTACCATGGGCATGGTAGACCGGCGCGAGCATCACGTTCTCAAGGGCGGTTTTATGCGGGAACAGGTTGAACCCCTGGAACACCATGCCGACATGCACGATGCCGCGCATATGCACCTTGTGCCCCAGCGCGCCTTGCGGCTCCTGGCTGCCACGCAGGAACGGCTGGCCTTGCAGGGTGATTTCGCCACGGTCGAGGCTTTCGAGGCCGTTCATGGTACGAATCAGCGTGGTCTTGCCAGAGCCTGACGGGCCGATGATCGACACCACCTCGCCCCAGCGCACATTCAGTTCGACGCCCTTGAGCACTTCCAGCTCGCCATAGGCCTTGCGCACCCCGCGAGCCTGCAAGGCAAACTCACCGGGCTCGGCCTGGCCGGGGGCACGACGCGTCGCCACTTGGTCGAGCACGGCGGGGGCGATGGCCTTGGGTTTGCGCCGGGTCACGTCCAGGTGGTTCTCCAGCACCCGCAACAGCCAACTGAACACCGTCACGATGAACACGTAATAGAACGCCACGGCCAGCATGGTCTCCATCACCAGGAAGTTCTGGGTGTAGAGTTGTTGGCCCACCAGCAGGATTTCCGAAAGCGAAATCACCGACACCAGCGAGGTGAGTTTGACGATGGTGATGTATTCGTTGGCCAGTGTCGGCAACGCAACCCGCAGCGCCTGCGGCACCACAATCAACCGCTGCACGCCGCGATAACCAACGCCCAGCGCCTTGCCGGCTTCGCGCTGCCCCTTGACCACCGCCAGCAGGCCGCCCCGATGGATCTCGGCGATGTAGGCCGCCTCACTCAGCACCAGGGCGATCAGGCCCGCGGAGTAGGGGTTGGACAACACCGCGCTGGTGGACGGAAACACCTGCGGCAGGTTGTAGACGAAGATCAACAGTACCAGCAACGGCAGGCTGCGGAAGAACCAGATGTAGACGCCAGCGGAGTCCCGCAGCCAGCGGCGCTCCGACTGCCGCGCCAGGGCCAGGAAAAACCCCAGCACAATGCCCAGCAGCCAGGTTTCCAGGCTCAGTTCGACCACGGTGCCGACGGCTCGCCAGAAGTCGCCGTTCCATAACAAGCCCAGGGTGTAGTGCCAATCGAATTGCATAAAGGTGCTCCGCGTTTCAGTTACCCAGTGCCGCACTGATCTCGGCGGCGTTCGGCTCGGCCAGGTTGTAGCGCGCCAGCAGCTTGCCGTAGCTGCCGTCCTGCTTGATCTGGCTCAGGGCGCCGGTCAGCGCCTGGAGCAGTGCCGGGTTTTCCTTGCGCACGGCCAGGCCGACCACCACCGGGTAGATCAACTCGCTGGAGCTGATCACGGTTTTGCCCTGCAGTTTTTCCACGGTGATCTTGGCGACCGCCGCGTCTTCCATCTGCACGTCCACCGCCTGGGCGAGCAGGGCCTGGGCGGCTTCCGGCGACGTCGGGAACTCACGCGACTCGATCGCTGGCTTGCCCGCTGGGAGGCAGTAGTCCGCCGAAACCTTGTTCAGCTTTGGCACCCACGACGCGCCCTTGATCGACCCGACACGCTTGCCGCACAGGTCTTCCGGGCGCTGGGGCTTGAAGTCGCCGGCGCTGAGCACCATCAGCGAAGAACCGGTCTTCAGGTAGCTGAGGAAATCCACCTGCTTGGCGCGTTCTGGCGTGACATACAGTGCCGAGGCCACCACGTCGAAACGCCGGGCGTTGACGCCGAGGATCAGGTTGGCGAAGCGGGTGTCGAGAAAAAGTGGTTTGAGCCCCAGTTGCTTGCCCATCAGTTGCATGAACTCCGGGTCGAAACCGGCCGGGGTCTTTTGCTCAAGGTAGGTGTAAGGCGGGTAGGTGAGGTCGGAGCCGATGGACAGCTCTCCCGGTTTCAGGGTGCCCTTGATTTCGGCAGCCGACAGCAGCGGCGTCACGCACGCCAGGGTGATCGCTAGCGCCAATGTGCGCAGGGTGTTCTTGCCCGTCAGACCTTTTTGCATGTTCGTCGCCTCGGTTGCTGGATGCAGGGAGATTTAGATTGTTCAACAATCCTGTATTAGCTAATAAGCGGTTATCGTGCCAACTAATGACTTTTCCAGGTTTTTGATGGATTTTGACGCGTGAGACAGCCGTTTTTTGCAAGCGCGCACCCCAATTCGGGGCAATTCGTTACCGGGCGCCACGTTGTGAGGCAGGCATTTCGCGGACCATAAAGGACGCACTTATTGATAAAGTGCCGGTTCGAAACCATGAGTGAACAGCAATGACGTCGACCTCCCAACGCCGCTCAACCCTGATTGCCTTGTTGGTCGCCGTCACCTTCTTCATGGAGAACCTCGATGCCACCGTGATCGCGACCGCGTTGCCGGACATCGCCAAAACCTTCGGCGTGGGCGCGGTGGACGTGAACATCGGTATGAGCGCCTACATGCTCGCCGTCGCGGTGTTCATTCCCATCAGCGGCTGGCTGGCCGACCGCTTTGGCTCGCGGCGGGTATTCGGTTGGGCAATCGTGCTGTTCAGCCTGTCGTCACTGCTGTGCGGGTGGAGCGACAGCCTGCAGACCTTCGTCGCCGCGCGCGTGTTGCAGGGCATCAGCGGCGCGATGATGGTGCCGGTGGGGCGCCTGGCGGTGCTGCGGGCTACCGAGAAAAAAGACCTGGTGCGGGCGATTTCATTCATCACCTGGCCCGGCCTGGTGGCGCCGATACTCGGGCCGCCTGTGGGCGGGTTTATCGTTACCCACGCGTCCTGGCCGTGGATTTTCTACCTCAACCTGCCGCTGGGCCTGCTGGCGCTGATTGCCACGCTGGTACTGATCCCCAAACACGACGAGGTCACGTCCCGCTCATTCGATTTCAGCGGCTTCCTGCTGGTGGGTGTCGCCAGCGCGGCGCTGTTGTACGGCGTGGAACTGCTCGGGCAAAGCCGTGGCAGCTTGTTGCAGGGCCTGTTACTCAGCGCTGCAGGCGTAATGCTCGGCGCCTTTGCCTGGCGCCATATGCGCCGGCATGCCCAACCATTGCTGGCGCTGGGTGTGGTGAGTGTGCGCACGTTCAGTGTGTGCCTGTGCGGCGGGTCGATTTTCCGGGTGGCCATCAGCACCTTGCCGTTCCTGCTGCCGCTGATGTTTCAACTGGCGTTCGGCCTTTCTGCATTCGATGCGGGGTTGCTGGTGCTCGCGGTATTTGCCGGCAACCTGGCGATGAAGCCGTTCACCACGGCGGTGATGCAGCGCTGGGGCTTTCGCTCGGTGCTGATGATCAACGGCATCCTTGGCGTGCTCGCGATTGCGGCCTGTGCGCTGCTGGACGAGCGCATGAGCTGGGCGCTGATCCTGTTCATTCTGTTCGCGGGTGGCCTGTCACGCTCCATGCAGTTCACCTTGTTCAACACCCTGGGGTTCGCTGATATACCCAAGGCGCAGATGAGCGACGCCTCAACCTTGTTCAGCATGTTCTTCCAGTTGAGCATGGCCATGGGCGTGGCGATTGGCGCGCTGTTGTTACGTTTTGCCATGAATTTTCACGGCAATACCGGGCAGGCCGCCACCGCCGATTTCCAGCTGACGTTTCTTCTAGTGGCGGTGATCGCCGGCGTGGCGCTGCTGGATAACCTGCGGCTGCCGCCCCAGGCCGGTGAGTCGGTTTTGCAGCGAAAGTGAACCCACGATACCTTCGGGGTATGACGCAACACCTATTGAATATTGGACGGCTTGCGTCCCCCGCATCACTCTGCGGTGAAGTACATATGCAGGGCCCATAACAATAAAAGGCGCAACCATGACCGTGCTATTGAGTGAGCGCAGCCAGATTTTCGACCGTGCAGATGCCTATGCCGTGTCCGACTACGTCAACCAGCATGTCGGCAGCCACTGCATCCGCCTGCCGCCCAAGGGCCGCCCGCAGGCAAGCATCAGCCACCGGACCTTTTCCAGCCTGGACCTGTGCCGCATCAGCTACGGCGCGCCGGTGCGGGTGACCTCGGTGGCGCTGGAAACCATCTACCACCTGCAGATCCTGCTGCACGGCCACTGCCGCTCGAGCTCCCGTGGCGAAGAACAGGTGTTGGGCCCCGGCGAAGTGCTGCTGATCAACCCGGATGACCCGGTAGACCTGACCTATTCCGCCGACTGCGAAAAATTCATCGTCAAGGTGCCCGTGCGCCTGCTGGAAAACGCCTGCCTTGAGCAGCACTGGACGTTGCCGCAGCCGGGCATCCGTTTTGCGGCGCCGCGCCACGCACTTGCCGAAATGGGTGGGTTCCTGCAATTGCTGGGGCTGATCTGCCATGAGGCCGAAAACGCCGCCGAACCCGAAGTGCAGGGCCTGTACGAGCGCATTGTGGCGAACAAGCTGTTGGCGCTGCTGGCCAGCAACGTCCTGCGGGTGATTCCGCGACCGGATCAGGGTGGGGGCTTTGAAGCCGTGCGTCAGTTCATCGAGGAGCACCTGGCCGACGACATCAGCGTCGAACAACTGATGGCCATCGCCAGGGTCAGCGAGCGTTCGTTGTATACCTTGTTTGAACGCCAGGTCGGCCTGTCACCCCGTGACTACATGCGCCAGCGCAAGCTGGAGCGGGTGCACGCCATGCTGCAACTGGCCACGGCGCGCAGCGTGACGGAGGTGGCGCTGGATCATGGGTTTGTGCATTTGGGGCGGTTCTCCGAGGCCTATCGCAAACGCTTTGGCGAGCTGCCTTCGCAAACGTGGAAGCGCCGGCTCGCGCCAGGCGGATAACGAATTGCAGTCAGCGGATATTGAGGGGTAGGGCAAGCACATAAGGTGGGGGGGCCTGATACAAGAACAACCGAGGGCCTACCCCATGATCAGCACATTCGACCGACTCGCCCGACAATTGCGCGACTCCGTCCAGGAAGATCCCGCCACTGGGGTGTTCCGCTGCCGCCGCGACATCTTTACCGACCCCGACCTGTTTGCCCTGGAAATGAAGCACATTTTCGAAGGCGGTTGGGTCTACCTGGCACACGAAAGCCAGGTGCCGGAGATCAACGACTACTTCACCACCTGGATCGGCCGCCAGCCCGTGGTCATCACCCGTGACAAACACGGCACGCTGCACGGCCTGGTCAACGCCTGCGCCCACCGTGGCGCGATGCTCTGCCGCCGTAAACAAGGCAACAAAGGCTCGTTTACCTGCCCGTTCCACGGCTGGACCTTCAGCAACGCCGGCAAGCTGCTCAAAGTGAAGGACGCCAAGACCGGCGCCTACCCCGACAGCTTCGACTGTGACGGCTCCCACGACTTGAAACGCCTTGGTCGCTTCGAAAACTATCGCGGCTTCCTGTTCGGCAGCCTCAGCGAGACGGTGCCGGAGCTGAGCGACTACCTGGGTGAGACCCGGGTGATCATCGACCAGATGGTCGACCAGGCCCCGCTGGGGCTGGAGGTGCTGCGGGGCAGTTCGTCATATGTGTATGACGGCAACTGGAAGCTGCAGATCGAAAACGGCGCCGACGGTTATCACGTCAGCTCCGTGCACTGGAACTACTCGGCGACCATGGGCCGGCGCAATTACGAAGCCGAAGGCACGCGCACCGTGGATGCCAATGGCTGGTCGAAAAGCCTGGGCGGCGTGTACGCCTACGAGCATGGCCATATCCTGCTGTGGACGCGCCTGCTCAACCCCGAAGTGCGTCCGGTGCATGCCCATCGCGAGGCGCTGGCCGAGCGCCTGGGCCAGGAACGCGCCGATTTTATCGTCGACCAAACCCGCAACCTGTGCCTCTACCCGAATGTGTACCTGATG
Organism: Pseudomonas sp. B6001; assembly: GCF_013386015.1. Taxonomy (NCBI): domain Bacteria; kingdom Pseudomonadati; phylum Pseudomonadota; class Gammaproteobacteria; order Pseudomonadales; family Pseudomonadaceae; genus Pseudomonas; species Pseudomonas sp. B6001. Next base: position 77,013 of record NZ_JACAOX010000023.1, on the reverse strand, counting down.
GACCAGTTCTCCACGCAGATCCGCGTGGTACGGCCAATCGCGGTCGACAAGACCGAAGTCACGATCTATTGCATGGCGCCCAAGGGCGAAAGTGCCGAGGAACGCACCACGCGCATCCGCCAGTACGAAGATTTCTTCAACGTCAGCGGCATGGGTACACCGGACGATCTGGAAGAGTTCCGCGCCTGCCAGACCGGCTACCAGGGTGCGACCACCTTGTGGAATGACCTCAGCCGCGGCGCCAAACAGTGGGTCGAAGGCCCTGACGAAAACGCCCGGGCCATGGGCATGAATCCGCAGCTCAGTGGCGTCAAGACCGAGGACGAAGGCCTGTTCGTGCGCCAGCACGCCCACTGGGCCCAGAGCCTGCAACGCGCTATCGAACGGGAGCAGCAAGGCTTGATCGCGACGGACAAGGAGGTGCTGGCATGAGTGCTTCCCGTGACCGCCTGTTGGACTTTCTGTACCGCGAAGCCCGCCTGCTGGATGACCGCCAGTGGGATGAGTGGCTCGAATGCTATTCACCCAAGGTCGAGTACTGGATGCCGGCCTGGGACGACCACGACACGCTGACCGAAGACCCCCAGAGCGAAATCTCGCTGATCTATTACCCCAGCCGCGACGGCCTGGAAGACCGGGTGTTCCGGATCAAGACCGAGCGCTCCAGCGCCAGCACCCCGGAGCCGCGCACCGCGCACCTGATCACCAACCTCGAAGTGCTGGCCGACGACGGGCAGCACGTGGAGTTGCGTTTCAACTGGCAAACCCTCAGCCATCGCTACAAGACCACGGATACGTACTTCGGTACCTCGTTCTATCGCCTCGATATCCGCGCCGAACAGCCGCTGATCACGCGCAAGAAGGTGGTGCTGAAAAACGACTACATCCATCAGGTCATCGATATCTACCACATCTGAGGATACGCCCATGACGTACTCCATTGCCCTGAACTTCGAGGACGGGGTAACCCGTTTCATCGACTGCAAGGTGGGTGAAAAGGTCCTCGACGCGGCCTTTCGCCAACGTATCAACCTGCCCATGGACTGCTCCGACGGTGTGTGCGGCACCTGCAAATGTCGCTGTGAAACCGGCGTTTATGACTTGGGCGACGACTACATCGAAGACGCCCTGAGCGAGGATGAAGCCGGCGAACGCCAGGTGCTCACCTGCCAGATGGTGCCGCAGTCGGACTGCGTGATTGCCGTGCCGGTGCCTTCCGGTGCCTGCAAGACCGGCACCGCGCAATTTGCCGCGACGGTGGCGAGTATTACCCGGCATGCCGATGCAGCGTTGGAAGTCAGCTTCGAACTGGATCAGGCGCCGGTGTTCCTGCCGGGGCAATACGTGAATATCGGCGTGCCCGACAGTGGGCAGACCCGCGCGTATTCCTTCAGCAGTCGCCCTGGCGACAAACGCGCGAGCTTTTTGATCAAGCATGTGCCCGGCGGGTTGATGAGTGGCTGGCTGGAGCGTGCCCAGCCGGGCGACGCGGTGCCGATGACCGGGCCGCTGGGCAGTTTCTACCTGCGCGAAGTGGCGCGGCCACTGCTGTTGCTGGCAGGTGGTACGGGGCTGGCGCCGTTCCTGTCGATGCTTGAAGTGTTGGCCGAGCGCGAGGAAACCCGGCCGGTCACGCTGATCTACGGCGTGACGCGGGACCAGGACCTGGTGATGGTCGAGGCGCTGGAGGCGTTCGCCCAACGCCTGCCCAACTTCGGTTTTGTCACCTGCGTGGCCGACCCCCAGACCGCTCACCCCCGGCAGGGGTATGTCACCCAGCACATGGCCGCTGACGTGCTGAACGATGGCGACGTGGATGTGTACCTGTGCGGGCCGCCACCGATGGTCGACGCGGTACGCCAGCACTTCAAGAACCAGGGCGTCACCCCCGCCAGCTTCCACTACGAGAAGTTCACCCCCAACGCCATCGTCACCGGCGACGCCGCCTGAGGAATCCCCCATGACTCCACGTTTCAACACCCAGGTTGCGCTGGTGACCGGCGCCGCCCAGGGCATCGGTCGGCGGGTTGCCGAGCGTTTGCTGGAAGAGGGCGCCTGGCTGGTGGCCGTCGATCGCTCGGAACTCGTGCATGAATTGCAGCATGAGCGGGCGCTGATCCTCACCGCCGACCTGGAGCAGCATGCCGAATGTGCCCGTGTGATGGCCGCTGCCAAGGCACGGTTCGGGCGTATCGACATCCTGGTCAACAACGTCGGCGGGACCATCTGGGCCAAGCCCTTCGAGCACTACGCCGAGAACGAAATCGAAGCCGAGGTGCGCCGCTCGCTGTTCCCGACCCTGTGGTGCTGCCATTGCGTGTTGCCCTACATGCTGGAGCAGGGCAGCGGTGCCATCGTCAATGTCTCGTCCGTGGCCACGCGCGGAGTGAACCGTGTGCCGTATGGCGCGGCCAAGGGCGGCGTCAACGCCTTGACCGCGTGCCTGGCCCTGGAGACCGCCGGCAGCGGCATTCGGGTCAACGCCACCGCACCCGGTGGCACCGAGGCGCCACCGCGGCGGATCCCGCGCAACAGCCAGCCCCAGAGCGACCAGGAGCGCGTCTGGTACCAGCAGATCGTCGACCAGACCCTCGACAGCAGCCCGATGAAGCGCTACGGCAGCATCGACGAACAAGCCGGCGCGATTCTGTTTCTGGCCTCTGATGAGGCCTCCTACATCACGGGCGTCACCTTGCCGGTAGGAGGCGGCGACCTCGGCTGACCCAGCGCCGTACCTGCAGACACTGACTCACAACAACAATAATGAGAGCACTGCCATGCGTACCCATGACGTCAATTCGATTATCGATAATGCCCATTTCAATCGTTTCCACTGGCTGGTGGTCAGCCTGTGTGCTGTGCTGTTGATCTTTGACGGTTATGACTTGTTCATCTACGGCGTGGTCTTGCCGTCGATCATGAAGGAATGGGGACTATCGCCCCTGCAGGCCGGCGCTCTGGGCAGTTATGCGCTGTTCGGGATGATGTTCGGCGCGCTGGTCTTCGGCAGCCTGGCCGACAAGTTCGGTCGCCGCAAAGGCATCGCCATCTGCTTTGCCTTGTTCAGCGTCGCCACGGTGATTAACGGTTTTGCCAGCAACCCGACTGAGTTCGGAATCTGCCGGTTTATTGCCGGGCTCGGCTGTGGCGGCCTGATGCCCAATGCGGCCGCACTGATTACCGAATACGCACCGAAGAAAATGCGCAGCATCCTGATGGCGGTGATGTTTGGCGGGTACTCGCTGGGCGGCATGCTGTCGGCCGGCGTGGGGATTTTCATGCTGCCGCGTTTTGGCTGGTCGTCCATGTTCTTCGCCGCGGCGATCCCGCTGCTGCTGATGCCGTTGATTGTGTACTGGCTGCCTGAGTCCATCGGGTTCCTGATTCGCCAGGGCCGCAAGGAACAGGCGCGTGAGCTGCTCAAGCGCCTGTCGCCGCAGACCCGGATCGACCCGCAAGACCAACTGCTCGTCAGCGCCGGTAAAGGCAAGGGCGCTTCGGTGCTGGAGTTGTTCCGACACGGCCTGGCCTTGAGGACGGCGGCGATCTGGGTCGCGTTTTTCTGCTGCCTGTTGATGGTCTACGCCCTGAGTTCCTGGCTGCCCAAACTGATGGCGGGTGCCGGTTACAGCCTGGGATCGAGCCTGTCGTTCCTGCTGGCGCTGAATTTTGGCGGCATCGCCGGGGCGCTTGTCGGTGGCTGGCTGTGTGACCGGCTTAACCTGGTGAAGGTGGTGATCGGTTTCTTTATCGCCGCGCTGCTCTCCATCAGCCTGCTGGGTATCAAGAGCCCGATGCCGGTCCTGTACCTGCTGATCTTTTTTGCCGGCGCCACCACCATCGGCACGCAAATCCTGCTGTACGCCGGCGCCGCACAACTCTATGGCTTGAACATTCGAGCCACCGGCCTGGGCTGGGCTTCCGGTATCGGTCGTACCGGCGCCATCGTCGGCCCGCTGCTGGGCGGCGCGCTGATGGGGATTGAACTGCCGCTGCACCTGAACTTCATGGCCTTTGCCATCCCCGGGGCCATCGCCGTGCTGGCAATGACGGCGTATGCGCTGAATGAACGTCGGGGCCGGCAGGAGGTGATCGCCGCCCCGGCGCAGTAACTGTCGATAACAATAACTAAGAGCAACGACATGAACACACAACGTATCTGGCTATCCCTGTTGGGCGTGCCCCTTGCGGCGACGGCGGCCGAGGGCGGGTTTTTCGAGGACTCCACCGCCACCTTGCAGGCGCGCAACTATTACTTCAGCCGCGATTTCTCGGACATCGTCGGCGCCAACAAGCAATCAAAGGCAGAGGAGTGGGGCCAGGGTTTTATCCTGACCTATAAATCCGGCTACACCCCGGGGCCCGTGGGCTTTGGCCTGGATGCCCTGGGCACCCTCGGCCTCAAGCTCGACAGCAGCCCGGACCGCACCAATACCGGCCTGCTCCCGGTCAAGGGCGACGGCAGCGCCCCGAATGATTACAGCCGTTTGGGCCTGACCTTCAAGGCCAGGTTTTCCAGGACCGAATTGAAGGTCGGCGAACTGCAACCGAACCTGCCGGTGCTGGCCTTCAGCGATATCCGCTTGCTGCCGCCGAGCTATCAGGGCGTGAGTGTCAGCTCCGGCGAAATCGCCGGCCTTGCGCTGCAGGCCGGGCACTTGACCACCACCAGCCTGCGCAACGAAGCCGGCGACGAGAAAATGATCGCCATGCTCGGCCATGTGCCGCAACGCGGCGCTGAAGGTGATGGGTTCAACTACGTCGGCGGCGACTACGCCTTCAACACCAACCGCACCAGCGTCAGCTACTGGCATGGCCAACTCAAGGACATCTACCGCCAGGACTTTGTCGGCCTCAAGCACAGCCAGCCAATGGGCGAGTGGACGCTCGGCGCCAACCTCGGCTACTACGATGCCCGGGAAGACGGCGACAAACTGCTTGGCAAGATCGACAACCAGGCGTTTTTCTCGCTGCTGTCGGCCAAGCATGGCGGCCATATCTTCTACGTCGGTTATCAAGCCATGTATGGCGACAGTGCCTTCCCGCGGGTCTTCGCCAACATCACGCCGCTGGGCAACGAAGTACCCACCTACGAGTTTGCCTACACCGACGAGCGCTCCTGGCAAGTGCGGTACGACTATGACTTCGTGGCGCTGGGCATTCCGGGGCTGACCACCACCGTGCGTTATATCACCGGTAACAACGTGACCACCGGCGCGGGTTATGAAGGCAAGGATCGCGAGCGCGACCTGGATATCGGCTATGTGGTGCAAAGCGGCACATTGAGCGGCCTGGGCATTCGGGTGCGCAATGTCATGGCCCGTTCAAACTACCGCAGCGACATCGACGAGAACCGGCTGATCCTCAGTTACACCTGGAAGCTGCTTTAAACCCCGCCCTGGCACGTGCCCATGACCTGGTAGTTGACAGTGTGGCTGGCGCCCTGGCTGTCGAGATACACCATGGTCGCCGGTTCTACCTGGCAACTGCCCGGCACGGGCGTGATTGAAACAACGTGTTGGATATCCAGCGCTTCATTGCTGCCGGCCGCCATGGCGCCGGCGGCGGTGAAAAACAGGAGCAGGCTGAGCCATTTGATATTCATGATGAGTTCCTCTGTGAGTAGGGTTCATTTTAGTGATTGCCGCAGCGGGATAAAGACAGGAACAGGTGAATGACTCGTACGTATCACGTAGCAATCGAGGGGCAATGTTGATGGATTTGCTCAATGGCATGCAGGTGTTTGCCCGGGTTGTCGACACTGGCAGCTTTGCCGCAGCGGCCGAGGCGCTGGACCTGTCCGGGGCACACGTATCACGGTTGATCTGCGAGCTGGAAAAACACCTGCAGACCCGCCTGTTGCAACGCACCACCCGACGCCTGGGCCTTACCGATTCGGGCGAGCGCTTTCTGTTGCGCTGTCGCGACATTCTTGAAGACGTCAGGGAAGCCACGGCAGAAGCCAGCGGCGCGCACCTCAACCCGCGCGGGCGATTGCGGGTGCATTGCATGAGCGGGTTGGGGGTGCTGATCACGCCGCTGATTGCCCGCTACAGCGAGCAATACCCGGACGTGTCCATCGAGTTGACCCTGTCCCAGCACAACCCGGACCCGCTTGAAGAGGGTCACGACGTGGTGATCTCCATCGCCCATTCGTTGCCGGATTCGGCGCTGGTCAGCCAGACGATCGGGCAGTTGTTCAGTGTGCCCTGTGCGGCACCGGGGTATCTGGCCCGGTACGGCGTGCCCGAGCATCCGCAGCAGTTGATGCAGCATCGACGGTTGCATCTGCAGGATTTCCAGGAGGATGCGTGGTTGTTCAAGGGGCAAGAGGGCGAGATTGCGATTTCGCCGGGTGACACCTTCAGGACCAATGTCGCGGATGCGATGGTCAAGGCGACGCAGGAAGGCATGGGCATCAGTCTGTTGCCGTTTTTCAGTGCAAGCGCGGCACTGCGGGAAGGTTCGCTGGTACGGCTGTTGCCCGACTATCGGCTAAGGGAGCGCAGCATTTTCGCGGTGTATCCGTCGAGGCGTTTTTTGGATGCCAAGGTGCGCACGTGGGTCGCGTTTTTGCAGGTGCAATTGCCGGTGTTGCTGGCGGAGCAGTTGGCAGTGATTGAGGCACCTTGAGGCTAGCGCGTTGCCGTACGGCGAATGTAGCGCGCCGGCGACGAGCCCAGTGTCTTGCGAAACATGCTGATGAACGAACTGACCGACTCATACCCCAGCGCCTCGGCGGTCCGTTGCACCGATTCGCCCTCGGCCAGGCTCTGCAAGGCCACGATGATTTGCCATTGCTTGCGCCATTGGCCAAATGTCAGGCCGGTCTCACTCTTGACCAGCCGCGCCAGGGACCGCTCGCTCATGGCGACCTGGCGTGCCCACTGGGCCATGGTGCAACGGTTTGACGGGTCCTGGGCCAGGCCGCGGGCGATGAAGCGCAACTGCGTAGCAGCGGGGAGCGGCAGGTACAACTGCTCCGAAGGAGCCAGTTCCAGTTGTTCAAGGAGCACGCTCGCCACGCGCGAATTGGCAGAGGCAGGCGGATAATCCTGGGGCTGGGCGCTCAGGTGCAGGATCAACGCCAGGACCAGCGGCGAAAGCACCAGCGTGCAGCATTTCTCCGGTAGCGCGGCGGCGCCGGGCTCGACAAACAGATAGCCGATCCTGCCGTTGGCGGTCACCCGGTTGCTGTGGGCGATACCGCCCGGAATCCACACGCCGAAGCCCGACGGCACCATCCACACGCCATCCTCTACGGTACACACGATACCGCCGTGATACGCCACCACCAGTTGGCCTTTGCGGTGGCTGTGCACGGGGAATTCGGTGTCGTTGCGCTGACTGCCGAGCATCAACGCGACGGCGGGCTGATCAAAACTGTCCAGTTCGAATTGATCAACGCCCTGGAGCTTCATCTCGCCCATGTTGCACCGCCTCGATTGTCTGAAATTGATTATATCCTGGCAGCATACTCAATATCGGCACGACCTTGCAGTCCCTACCATCTTCATCAAGGCGATCAAGGTGATTGCCGACTGCGAGATTCAACCGATGCTCAGCGAAATCACGATTGCCCACCTCTACATTCCTCCGTTCTTGCTCTACGTCGGCGTTGCAGCCCTGGTGTACGGGCTAATGGAGCGGGCCCTGCGGCGCTGGCTGGATTGGGCCTGGCACCCCAGCCTGGCGCGTTTCTTTGTGTCGCTGATCGTGCTCTCGACCTTGGTTCTGAGCTTTTGAGGGCAGCGCGATGATCATCAAACACATCCTCAAGACCCTCGTCACCCTGGTGCTCGGGCTGGCCGCATTGCTGTTCTGCACGCAACTGTGGCGCGCCTATGAGTTGGCCCCCTGGACGCGGGACGGGCGTGTCAGCGCGCAAGTCATCCGTATTGCCCCCGAGGTGTCCGGCCAGGTCGAACACCTGCTGGTGGGCGACAACCAATGGGTCGCCAAGGGCGCGTTGCTCTACCAGATCGATCGCAGCAGCTACTTGCTTGCCCAGCAACAGCGCACGGCCGAGCTTGCCGAGGCGCGCAGTGTCTTCGAGCAGCGCAGTGCACAGCTCAAACGCCGCAACCAGCTCGGCGATGCGATTGCGCGGGAGGAAGCCGACAACGCAGCCCGGGACCTGGCGGTGGCCAGGGCGCGCCTGGATGCGGCCCGCAGCCAACTGGCCCATGCGCGGCTGGATCTGGACCGCACGACGATTCGTTCGCCGGTCGACGGCTATGTGACCCAGTTGCGGCTGCAGCCGGGTGACTACGCGGCAGCGGGCGAGACCAATATCTTTGTAGTCGATAGCCATAGCTTCTGGGTCACCGGTTACTTCGAGGAGACCAAGCTGGCTGGTGTTCGGGTGGGGGCTGCGACGTCCATCAAGCTGATGGGTTTTTCACCGCTGCTCGAAGGGCATGTGGCGAGCATTGGTCGGGGCATTGCCGACGGCAACGAGCTGCGCAGTAACAGTGGTTTGCCCCAGGTGGCGCCTACGTTCAGCTGGATACGCCTGGCCCAGCGCGTGCCCGTGCGGATTGAACTGGACAAGGTGCCGCCCGGTGTGGAGCTGGCGGCGGGGATGACCGCCAGCATCGAGGTTGCCGAGGAGGGCACGGCGCCGCGCTGGAGGCTGGTGCAATGGCTTCAGGCGTTCATGTGATGCTCCGTGCACTGCGCATGCTGGGGGCATGGGAAGCTGCTACCTCGGGCTATGTGCTGCGTAGTCTTTTGGCGGCCTCATTGGCCCTGTGGCTGGGGTTCCAATTACACCTGGATTCGCCGTTCTCGGCCGCCTCAACCGTGTTGTTGCTGATCCATCCGCTGCAGGGGGCAGTGGTTGGCAAGGGCTTCCACCGGGCACTGGGCACCCTCGTGGGGTTGGCTGTGGCATTGGTCCTGACCAGCCTGTTCGCCCAGCAAATGCTGCTGTTTATCCTCGGGATCGGGGTATGGCTGGGCCTTTGTGTCGGCGCCATGACCGTGCTTCGGCACTACCAGGCCACGGCGGCGGTGGTCGCCGGCTACACCGTTTGCCTGGCCCTGGGGCCCGCCATCGTCGCGCCGCAGCAAGGTTTCGAACATATCGTCGGACGGGGCACGGCCGTTGTTCTGGGGGTGTTGAGCCTGAGCCTGGTGGCCACGTTATTCAGCCGCAAGACCGTCGAGCGCACACTGACCATGGCACTTCGCGACGTCTCGTCGCGCACCCTGCGGTTATTGGCCGTGCGGTTTGACGGCGGGCCGGCGCGTGCGCAGGACCCGCTGGCCGTCGATATCAGCAAAGTGGACGACCTTCTCGGGATTGGTCGGGGCGAGTCGGTGCTGATCCGCGCCAGGCTGGCGACCCTGCAGGCAGGACTTGCGTATCTGCATGCCGTGGTGCTCGACGAATGTGCGATACCTTCGCACGCTGGAATCGGCGCACAGTTGCGCCAGCTGGCTGAAGCCATGCCCGGGTTTTGCGTGGCGGCCGATCGTGTCCGGGAGCTGCAAGCCAGCCTTGAACCAGGCGCGAGCCAGCGGCGTCTGAATGAACCATTGGCCGAACTGGCCAGCGCCTTGTCGAGTTTTGCCTGCCTTGAGCGCGCGCCCCTGCCGCCGGCCCGCGCCGTGGGGTTTCACCGACACTACGGCGCTGCACTGCGTAACGGTGTGCGAGCGTTGCTGGCCACGCTGGCGACCGGTGCTGTCTGGTACCTCACCGGCTGGGACCAGGGGCCAACCTTGCTGGCCGTACTGGGTCCGTTCTGCACCTTGCTGGCCACCAGCGCGGCGCCCGAGCAAGGCATTGCGAGCCTTGCCAGGGGAACCTTCTACGCAATCCTGGCAGCGGCGGGGTGCAAGTTCCTGCTGTTGCCGCACATCAGCGGGTTCGGGTTGCTCACGGTGGTGCTGGTTGCGTTCTGGGCGGTCGGGATTCATGCCACGACCCGGCCGCGCCATGCCCTGCAAGGCGTCGCCTACCTGATTACGTTCAATACCCTGGTCGGCACCGCCGGGACCGCCCAATACGACTTCGCTGACTTCGCGAATCAAGCCCTGGCCTGGATGGTGACGCTTGCTATCTGCCTGCTGGCCTTCCAGTTGCTGCCGGGGAAACCCGCCAGCCACGCCGACGTCCTGAGGACCGCGCTGCACAAGGACACACGCCGGTTACTGCGTCACGGGCACCGCATGGATCTTCTGAAGTGGCAGGCCACGCAACAGCACCGGATGGTTGCCCTGCAAGCGCTGTCGGGCGCCGATGAGGCCGGTGCCGTCTCGCTTCAACTGGGTCGACAGTTAAGGTTGCTGCACCGCAAGACACGCGACCTGGAGCCTCATTCGTCAATCGCCAGGTGTGTGCAAGCGGGCGATCGGCGTATTGCCAGATATGCCTTCGATTCAGCGATCAGCGCGGCCCAGGCCCGGCGTACGTCGAGATCACTGATCCGCCTTGGTGCCCGCGACCTGGCTGCTTGTTACCGGGATTTGGCGGGGTTGCTCGACCAATACCAGCGTGCCGATATCCGAACCAGTTTCAGCTAAAACAACGAAGGTGAGATGAAATGAAGCAACTCCTTATCTGGACGCTTTTCGGGATGATCGTGTCTGGGCCAATGGCGGTACAGGCATCGGACGGGGCTGAGGCGCTGGCACGCTGGCAACAGCAATTCAAACAAGAGCAAAAAAAGCTCGCTGAGCACCGGGCGGCTGGCCGCGATTCAAGGCCCAAGGCCGATCGCCAGCGATGAGCCGGTTCCCGGGGAATTGCAATCTATTCGGAGCGAAGTGACGAGTTCGGTGTGATGCCCGGCGGTGCTGTTGCTTTATAGGCTGTCCGGGTCGCCGAAGAACATCTGAATCCGCGACCTTAACCACCGTTCCCCCGGATCATTGTCCTGTGACCCACGCCACGCCATGTGCAATTCAAATGTGCGCACCGGCAGTGGCGGCTCCTCAGCCCGCAAGCCACCCGCTGAAGTCAACGCTTCAGCGGCATAGTCCGGCACGGTCGCGACAATATCGGTGCCCGCCAGCAACGTCCCGAGCCCATTGAACTGCGGCACAGCCAGGACTACGTGGCGCTTGCGGCCCAGTTTTTCCAGTTCTTCATCCAGAAACCCGCTCAAATCCCCGGCAAACGACACCAGAGCATGGGGCCGGGCGCAGAAGTCATCCAGGCTCATGGAACCCGGCATGCTGTCGGCTCGCAGCAGCATCGGCTTGCTGCGGCGCAATACCTTGCGCTTGGCGTTGGCCGGCAAATCGGTGGTGTAGCTCACGCCGATGGAGATTTCGCCGGAGGCCAGCAGGCCGGGCATCAGGATGTAGTTGACGCGGCGCACTACCAGCACGATGCCGGGGGCTTCGGCCCGCAGGCGCTTGAGCAGCAGCGGCAGCAGGGCGAATTCGACGTCGTCCGACAGGCCGATGCGGAATACCGCGGTGCTGGTGGCCGGGTCGAATTCGGAGGCGCGGCTGACGGCCGTGGAAATCGAGTCCAGGGCCGGTGAGAGCAGGGCGAAGATTTCTACCGCACGGGCCGAGGGCTCCATGCTGCGTCCGGTACGCACGAACAACGGGTCGTCGAACAGGCCGCGCAGGCGTGACAGGGCTGCGCTGATGGCCGGCTGGCCAAGGAACAGTTTCTCGGCAGCGCGGGTCACACTGCGCTCATGCATCAAGGTTTCGAATACGATCAACAGGTTGAGGTCGACACGACGCAGGTCGTTACGGTTCATCTTGTGTCCCAGGCGGCGTCAGTAAACTTGACGGGAGCGGTCATATAAGAACAATGACCGGCATGAATCTTACGGGGAAAGGCTGGTACTCTGCACCGGCTAATTCAGTTTTCCTACATGGCTTGGCACCTTTTCCGTATGTGCGGAATCAATGACAGGCATGTCGACTATTAACGGCGACCGGTGGTCTTGCCCCGAAAGCCCAGATAGAGTTCATGGCAATAGAGGTTACTTTGACGAGGTTTGCGATGTCCCGCACGATCCGTTTTCACAAGTTTGGTCCGGCCGAGGTGCTCAAATGCGAAGAGCATGCAGCCGCTAAGCCCGCACCGGGCGAAGTGCAGGTGCGCGTCGAGGCGATTGGCATCAGCTGGTACGACATTCTGTGGCGCCAGAACCTGGCGTCGTCCCATGCCCGCTTGCCTTCCGGCCTTGGCCATGAAATGGCCGGCGTGGTTGTGGCCGTTGGCGAGGGTGTCGACGACCTGGCGGTGGGTGACAAGGTCGCCAGCTTCCCGGCCGAGAGCCCGAATGACTACCCGGTGTACGGCGAACAGATCGTCCTGCCGCGCTCGGCGCTGACCCGCTACCCGGATGTCCTGAGCCCGATCGAAGCCAGCGTGCACTACACGCCGTTGCTGATTGCCTACTTTGCGTACATGGACCTGGCGCGGGTCAAACCCGGGCAATTCGCCCTGGTAACGGACGCCAGCCACTGTGCCGGCCCATCGTTTGTGCAGCTGGGCAAAGCCCTGGGTGTGCGGGTGATTGCCGCCACCAAGACCAGTGATGAGCGCGAATACCTGCTGTCCCTCGGGGCGGAAAAGGTGATCGTCACCGAAGAGCAGGACCTGCTGATGCAAGTCAACAAGTTCACCGACAACCGTGGCGTAGACGTGGTGTTCGATGGCTTGGGTGGCCCGCAGATGTCGTTGCTGGGTGATGTGCTGGCGCCGCGTGGCAGCCTGGTGCTGTACGGCCTGCAAGGTGGCAACCAGACGCCATTCCCGGCCTGTGCGGCGTTCCAGAAGAACATTCAGTTCTTTGTGCACTGCATCGGCAACTTCACCGGCAAACCGGAACTGGGCATCATCCAGGACCAGGTGGCCTTGCAGCGAGCCCTGCGTGACATCAACCAACTGACCGCCGACAAGGTGCTGGTACCGCTGAAAACCACGGTATTTCCGTTCAGCCAGTTCGTTGAAGCGCACCGCTATATGGACGAATGTCCGTGCCGTGAACGGGTTGCCTTGCAGGTAGAAACTGTTTGATCTGTGGGAATATTCTCAAGCGAGTATTCCTGCCCCCGGGCGCATGGGGCAAATGCGCCATTTGACAGGACTTAACCTGCCCACCGCTTGAATCGGGATTTCAGCACTTCAGCCCGATAAACCAGATGTATGCCCCTGACGCCGCCCTGAATCCCAGCGCGGCGTTGTCGTGTCTGCACACTCGATACCCCATGCAAGCCCCCATCTGAACCGGTTTTAGCCGGCGTTCTGTATCTGTTAATCATTATTCAAGTGCCGATAATTGCCCCGTCACTTTTATCTCAAGGATTGAGCAATGATTGAATATATGAAATCACCCCGTACATCCGTCAAGCCCAATAATGTTTCCCATGGCTGTTTTGCCGGAACATCAATATTGAAGTGGGCTATGTCGGATGCTTCTCTAGTTTGTAAGTTAAAGCAGCGTAGGAAGTTGTCAGAGCGTTCCTAAGACTTTCGGTTTGGGCTGCGTGCCCCTTGGCTTGGCGCCTTTTCGGGACTGGAAGCCCCCAAAGGCAGGCTTGGCAGGTAGGGCCCGGTGCTAATCTCCATTGAATGTCACATGTTGTAACGCCCCTACAGAAACAACAGGTCAGGCAAATGCCGTCAACGATTGCCCGAAACTGATATTTCAACTCAGGTAGTAGAACTATGAGCGCTATTCACGAACAAGCCATGAACTATGTCTATCAACAAGTATTGCAACGCTTGATAGGGCATTTCTCTCGAACAGAACGTACCTCGCTCCAGTTATTGATTCAACGAATCGTGGTAGCGGCAGGCGGCATGGAGCGGATCGGTGAATACAAGGTGCTGGTCGCTCACGGCGCAGGCGCCGGCAGCAGCTATGTCCTGGCGTTGTTGCGGGCAGCCCAGCTGACGCTTGCAGGCCGGGCGCCGCGGACGTTTCAACTGCGGGTCGCGACCTTGCGCCATGCCGGCATGTCGCAAAATGCCCTGGACACGCTGCATCGCGGCTACAGCGCGCTGTTCCTGCATGACGATGCGCGTGTCGAATTGCTGATGGTCGAGAATCAGGAAGTCTTGCCGTTCAACCACCTGCGGCCGGCCTCCAGTGCGGCGCGCGATACCAGCCGGCGCAATATGCTGATGGTGGGGCACCTGACCTCGGGAGATCTTCGCCAAACCCTGTGCAACGACGCCTACCTGGCCCTCGGTGACTTTTACCAGCGCGTCACCACCTGCAATGGGGGCGTGCACGCGCTGGTCAGCGGTGACTCCGCGCGCAAGCAGCGGGAGTACCTGGCGTGGCTGAAGAAGGCTGCGCTGGCGAGCGGTGCAGAGGTCCCGCCGCGCCAGCCTCTGGTGCTCAGCGGACTGTTCGCGCGCATGGATGAGTGGAGCAACGCCTATTACTGCGACCTTTACGGCGAGCGTTACGCCGTCGCCGATAAGTCCGACACGGACAACCATCGCCACTTGGCCTATATCGGCGCTGCCGACCTTAAGGACGCGGCCGAATACTCCTCCGGGCCGCTGTTGCGTCAGTTCATGGGCTATGAACCGGACGAGTTTGGCTTTCATTTCAGCCACGCGAGCTATGCGAACCCGTTGCTGATGGCCCATCTGCGGGGCTTGCAGGCCGAGTGCCTGCGGGAACTGGATTACGAGGAGGGCGCACATGGCTTCATGCAGCAGGCCGCGCTGTTCATGCGGCGCAAGCAGATTCCCGAACACCTGATTGCCCAGGCAGCGACCCAGGATGGCCGAGCGCTGGCGGCCGACTACGCCCAGGCGATGTTCCGATTGGATGAAAGCCAACTGAACTGCCTGATGTTTTCGCCGTTTATCCGTCACGGCGAGCGTCTCGAAAGCTTTTTGCGCCAATGCCACCCCGGCATGCTGGTGGCGCTACCCGAGCTGCACAAGGCGCTGCAAGGCAAGCCGGTGGCCGAGATGCTGGTGCAATGGGCCATCGACACCAGCGGGTTGCCGATCGACCTGCTGCAACATCTCTATCGCAAGCGGCCAGCCACCGGCGTGCCGGGCATGGCCGAGACGCCACAGCAAGGTGCGCCCGCCCTGGCAGCCTACCAACTGGCGGGGCGTTAAGCGGGTGGCGGCGGGTGACCAGCGATGAACCTCAGGGACGACCGGCAAACCGACTTCGCCTACCAGGCGGTGTATCGCTACATGATCAACCTCATCGGCGAGGTGGGCACGGATGCCCGGGTAAAACTGCCATCATTGCGCCAATTGGCGGAGCGCCTGAATGTGTCGATCTCGACCATTCAATACGCTTACTCGTTGCTCGAGAAGGAGGGCCGGGTGTACTCGGTGCCCAAGTCGGGCTACTACGCCTGGCCGGTATTGAATAAACCGCCAGGCAGCAGCGGTGGCGACCTGCTGGAGCGCCTCTATGCCAGTGCGCGACGCCCGGGAATGCGCGTGCTCAGCGCCGATGAGCCGGCACTTGCGGCGTCACTGGACGCAGCGCTGTTGCTGCTCGAGCGCGAACTGTTGCGGCATTACCCGCATCATCTGCAGCCATGGTCGCAGCCCTGTGGCGTGTGGGAACTGCGGGCGACGCTCGCGGCGCGCTATACCTCGTCGCCGACCCGTTGCTGGCAGGCGGACGAGGTATACATCGGCGCCGACTTGCGCGGGGTGCTGGAAATCCTGATCGAGGTGCTGGGTCTCAAGGGCGCTGCGATCATCGTCGAATCCCCGTGTGACTGGCTGATCCTGCGGTTGTTGCAGGGGGCAGGCGTGAGGGTTCTCGAATTGCCATTCACGGCGGACGACGGCCTGGACCTGGCGTTGTTCGAGCACTTGCTCAGCACCGAGCCGGTGCAGCTGGCGTTGCTGTCATCCGGTGTCAGCCTGCCGTCCGGCGTAGTCCTGTCCACCCATGACCGCCTGCAGCTAGTGCGATTGCTGGACCAGCATGGCTGTTGGTTGTTAGAAAATGACAGCCATGGTGACCTCGGCTTCGGGCAGCCAATCACCGCGTTACGGGACCTGGCCAATCCCGAGCGGCTGATGGTGTTTTCCACGTTCGAGAAGATGCTCGGGCCGGAAGCGCCGTTTGGCTATTTGCTATCGCGCCACCTCAGCGGCGAGCTGCAGCGCCAGTTCCTGTTGCGCGCATTCCGGTTGTCCTCTATCCGCCAGCGCGCGATTGCGCGGCTCTATCAAAGCGGGCGCATCGACCAGCATCTGCGGGAGTTGCGACCGCAACTCAAAGAGCAGGCCCGGCTCATGGGCCTGCGGCTGGACACGCATCTGGGCAACCAGGTGAGCTACCGAATGCCCGTCGCTGGCGCGACCTTCTGGTTGCGCTCAGAGGCCCCGGTGGATATGCGCCAGGTGTTCCAGCGCCTGCTCACCCGGCAGGTGGTGATTGCGCCGGGGGAGTTGTTCAGCCTCAGTGGCCTGCACTGCCAGCATCTGCGGCTGAGCCATGCCGTTGACGGCGCCCATAACCTGGAGAATGCCCTGGATGAGCTGGCTCTGGCGCTCAGGCAGGCACAGACCGGCACTGAATGAAATTTCGCTGATTGCTGTAGGATTTATAACGTCGCGGAGCAGTCCAAGTCCCAGTAAACTGCACTTTTTTCCGAATCCTTCTCTTTCAGAGGTTTATGCATGACTCTCAGTCCTTTTGCGGGCAAGCCGGCACCAGCTCAATTGCTGGTAGACATCCCGCGACTGGTAACGGCCTATTACACCGGCCAGCCTGATGCAGCGATCTCCACCCAGCGCGTCGCCTTTGGTACCTCCGGGCACCGCGGCAGCTCGTTCGACCTCAGCTTCAACGAATGGCACGTGCTTGCCATCAGCCAGGCCATTTGCCTTTACCGTGAAGCCCAGGGCATCAACGGCCCGCTGTTTGTCGGCCTCGACACCCACGCGTTGTCCACCCCGGCCGGCGCCAGTGCGCTGGAAGTGCTGGCCGCCAATGGCGTGCACGTGATGCTCGCCGAAGGCGATGAGTACACCCCGACACCGGCGATTTCCCACGCCATCATTTGCTACAACCGCGGCCGCACCAGTGGGTTGGCCGACGGCATCGTGATCACGCCGTCCCACAACCCGCCACAAAGCGGCGGCTACAAGTACAACCCGCCCAACGGCGGCCCGGCCGACACCCACATCACCAAGTGGATCGAAGCCAAGGCTAACGAACTGCTGGCCAATAAGCTGGCCGGGGTCAAGCGCATCACCCATGCCCAGGCGCTGAAGGCCGACACCACTCATCGCCACGACTACCTCAACACCTACGTGGCCGACCTGGTCAACGTCATCGACTTCGATGCCATCCGCAACGCTGGCTTGCGCCTGGGCGTCGATCCGCTGGGCGGAGCAGGGGTGCGCTACTGGTCGGCCATCGCCGAGCATCACCGCCTGAACCTTGACGTGGTGAACACCGAAGTGGATTCGACCTTCCGCTTCATGAGCGTCGACTGGGACGGCCAGATCCGCATGGACCCGTCCTCCAGCTACGCCATGCAGGGGTTGATCGGCCTCAAGGACCGTTATGACGTGGCCTTCGCCTGCGACCCGGACCACGACCGCCATGGCATCGTGACGCCGTCCGGTGGCTTGCTGGCGCCGAACAACTACCTGGCCGTGTCCATCGACTACCTGTTCCAGAACCGCCCCGAGTGGCGCGCTGATGCTGCGGTGGGCAAGACCGTGGTCAGCAGTGGCTTGATTGATCGCGTGGCCAAGCGCATTGGCCGTCGCCTGTACGAAGTGCCGGTGGGCTTCAAGTGGTTTGCCGATGGCCTGTTCGACGGTTCGCTGGGTTTTGGTGGCGAAGAAAGTGCCGGCGCCTCGTTCCTGCGCAAGGACGGCAGCGTGTGGAGCACTGACAAGGACGGTTTGATCCCGGCGCTGCTGGCGGCGGAAATGACCTCGCGCAAAGGCCAGGACCCAAGCCAGATTTATCGCGGGCTGACCGATGCACTGGGTGAGCCGTTCGCCATTCGGGTGGATGCCAAGGCGACTCCGGCGCAGAAGGCCTTGCTGGGCAAGCTGTCGCCAGACCAGGTGACGTCCACGCAGTTGGCCGGGGAAAGCATCCAGCAGATCCTCAGCCACGCGCCGGGCAATGACCAGGCGATCGGCGGGCTGAAAGTCATGACTGAAAACGGCTGGTTCGCCGCACGGCCATCGGGCACCGAGGACATCTACAAGATCTACGCCGAGAGCTTTATCGGCGAAGATCACCTCAAGCAACTGGTGGAAGAGGCCCAGGTGTTGGTAGACGGGGCGATCTCGGCTAACTGATACCCAACCTATGACTGATTAACCTGTGGCGAGGGAGCTTGCTCCCGCCGGACTGCGCAGCAGTCCCATTTTTGGGGGCGCTTCGCACCCCAGCGGGAGCAAGCTCCCTCGCCACATTCAAGCTCGGTCAGGCGAGGTCGACCAACACGATCTCGCTGTCCTCAACCGCTGTCACCCGCAGTACCTGCTCATCCTCAACCGCCACACCGTCTCGAGCTTGTGCACGCAAGCCATTGACTTCAATCACCCCGGTGGCCGGTACCAGGTACGCCCGGCGTCCGTTGTCCAGCCGATACTCGGCACTTTCACCGGCTTTCAGATTCGCCGCTACCAAGCGTGCATCGGCCCGAATCCGCAGGCTTTCGCTGTCTCCGGCCTTGCCACTGGCCAGGGTCACAAACCCTTCGCGGTCACCCTTCGGAAACGGCTTCGCGCCCCATGACGGCGGCAAACCGGCCTCATTGGGAATGATCCAGATCTGGAAAATCTTGGTCGGCGTAGCTTCCAGGTTGTACTCGCTGTGGGCGATCCCGGTGCCGGCGCTCATTACCTGGACGTCGCCGGCCTCGGTGCGGCCCTGGTTGCCCAGGTTGTCGGCATGGCTGATGGCGCCTTCACGCACATAGGTGATGATTTCCATGTCCCGGTGGGGGTGCTGCGGGAAGCCGGTGCCCGGTGCGATGAGGTCATCGTTCCACACCCGCAGGTTGCCCCAGTGCATGCGCTTGGGGTCATGGTATTCGGCAAACGAGAAGTGGTGGTGAGCGTCCAGCCAACCGTGATTGGCGCCGCCCAGGGTGTTGAAAGGTCGAAGTTCAAGCATGATCGTCTCCTGTGGATGGGAGCCATCATCCAGCAGCGCCAGATCGATAAAAAGCGTAAAAAATGCTGGATTCCTATCGAATGCTTCGATGCCGATGCTCAGGACTTGTCTTCACTTCATCGCCTAACTGCATGAGCGCAAAGCAATTGGCTGGAACTGTGGGGCATTTGCGGCGACCATAGGGCTCTTGTCCGAGTTAAAGCATCGCAGGAGTCCGCGTGCCGCAACACACCCCCGATCTGCCTCCCGAACTGCGGCCACTGGCCGAAATGCCCCTGTTGAAACGGCTCGCCGCCCGATTATTTGGTCACGGCCTGACGCGCCTGCGGGCACAGCACCGTTTCTCATGGCTGCATGGCCAGGCCGACGGCTTTCGCAGTGGCCACACGGCCGGCGTGGAGTATGGCTATAAGGAAGGCAAGGCGGATGGTATCGAAGAAGGCCGCCAGGTCCTGCTGATTCGTGACTTCCGGCCGGATGAGCACACTGCGCCGGGTGTTGACGACAATCTGTTCGATGATTGGCGCCTGCCGCTGACCGCCGAGTTGAAAAAACGCATCAAGGCTGATGTGGCGCGCCTGCTGCCGGCCCATGCCCAGCCGAGTGCGGCGCAATGGAAGATGATTTTCAGCGATACGCCGTCCACCTCGGTGATCGCCGGCGCCGGCGCGGGTAAATCCACCTCGCTGGTGCTGCGTATCCTGCTGCTGACCCATTACCTGGGCTTCGAGCTGAGCTCGATGACGGTGGTGACCTTCACCCGTGAGTCGCGCAAGGACTTCATCAACAAGCTCATGGAAATTCTCGCCTTGTGGGGCCAACCCCTTGGTATGAAAGACGCGCAAGCGGTGGTGCGGACCTTTCACTCACGCATCCTGCCAATGGTGCGCAGCCTGCCGGGCCTTGAGCGGCTGCAGGCGTTCGAGAACCTCAATGCGCGGACCGAAGCGGGCTTTGATGAGGCCGACAGCAACCCCTTCGAATTGCGGATCAACGACGCCCAGCGCCAGCAACTGAATGCCTGCTATCACCGGCTGCATGGCCGCCATGAACGCTTCCGCGAACTGATCGCCCCGCTGGCGCGCCATGCCCTGCAACTCAAGGAGCTGGAGCGCGATCACCCGGACGTGCAAAAACGCGTGGCGGTGACCGAACTGGCGGCCAAGCGCGATGAAGAACTCTGCGATGTGATCGAAGACCTGTGGTTTCGTGCCGGCGCCTGGCCGATCAAGGGCATCGAGCCCAATCGCCAGACGTTCGATATCAACGGCGCGAAGTTTCACTGCCATGGCTACATTGCCGAACTGGATGCCTGGGTCGTACTGGGCTTCGACCCGCGGGAAAATGCCCAGGTCAGTCGACCCGGGTCCAAGCTGTCAGTACGTGCCGAATGGGCGGTAAAGCGAACCCTGTTTCAAGCTTTCTGCCGTAAACCATTGATATGGCTAGAAAGCTACGAGTCTTCCAGGCGGCTTTTAAGCAGCCTGGCAGGTGACGCAACAGCGGGCCCGGGCTTCGATTACAAGGTCAAGGGCGAGCTGGGTTCGGCACCGTTGCTGGACAGCTTTGTTGCCGCCGCCGGGTTCATCGAGAACCTCGGGCTGGATGTGCCCACCGCCGTGGGCAAGATGAGTTTTGCCAAGGATGATCCAGACCGTTTTTACTTCGAGGCACTGAGCATTTTCTGGAAGGCCCTCGAAGATCACTTGCTGGACCAGTCGCCACCGGTCATGACCTACAACCGGATGTTCTCGCTGTTTGGCGAAAACACCCCGGAGAACCTGAAGTTGCTCAGCGACCCGCTGCTACGGCCGATGTCGCACCTGATGATCGACGAATTCCAGGACGTATCGCCGCAGATCGTCTCGTGGATCCGGGCCAGCCTACGGGAGATCCGCAGCCGTGGGCCGGCCATGCACATGGGGCGCGGGGCCCAGCGCTCTTCGCTGTTGTGCGTGGGGGATGACTGGCAGTCGATCTATGGCTGGCGTGGCAGTTCGCCCAAGTATTTCATGGAGTTCAACAAGGAGTTCCCGTCACCCACGACCACCCGGGTGATGCTGGGCGAGAACTACCGCAGCCATCAGCACGTGATCGATGCTGCCGAGCACATTGTGCGGGCGGCCCCGGCCATCAGCGGCAAGAAAGCCAAGGCCAGTGGAGCCGCGAAGGAGTTGGTGCCGGTCACGGTGCGTGACCGTGACGATGCGGCGCTGGGCCAACAACTGCTGGCGCACTATCAAAAAGGTGACTCGGTGTTAATGCTGTATCGAAAAAGCAGCGATAAGTCATTGATTCAAGAGTATATTCAGTCGGTAGTTAATGTGGATTCTAGTTTGCCGTACGGCAGCCGCCGGCTCAAGCAACTGACTTATCACAGCGCCAAGGGCCTACAAGCGGATGCGGTATTCCTGCTGGGCGACTGCCAGCACTTGACCAGTTCGCCGTACAAGAACCAGGTCTACCGCATGGCAGGACTGGGCAAGGACGGCGATACCGAAGCTTACGACAGCGCGCAGAAAGACGAAGTGCTGCGCCTGGCCTACGTGGGCATTACCCGGGCGGTGAGCCATTGCTATTGGTATGTCGACGGCCAGGATGGCCAAGGGGTGAATGTGCCAAAGGCTTCGGACCGGGTTGCCGGGGACAAACCGTTTTTTGACGACCAGCGCATCAGCAAATCATAAGGGGTGACGTTGAATCCTGTGGCGAGGGAGCTTGCTGTGGCGAGGGAGCTTGCTCCCGCTGGAGTGCGCAGCGCTCCCAGGATTTTGGGGCTGCTACGCAACCCAGCGGGAGCAAGCTCCCTCGCCACAGGATACCTGCTTCTCCAGATCAAGCCCGCAGCGACAGCGGCGGCACAAACGACTCCAGTTCATCCTCAACCGCCTCGATGATCCGCTCCACGTCAGCAGCGTTCATCACCGTGGCGCAAGGGATACCGGCAATTGCAATCAGGGTTTCCCCGCTGGCGCGGTCGAACAGGCGGGCGATCATACTGCCGGGAGCATCCATGCTCGCCTCAAAGCCCATGGGATGAAAGTGCCAGCGCATCAACTGGCAGGCATTGGGGAATGTCACTTTGTTCATGTTGCCCACCTTGTTCATTGAGCGCTTCCTTTAGCTCGCTGCAGGGGCGCCATGACCGTCACTGGTCCTGGCCGTCGTGAGCATTAAAAATAGCATTCGTTCGCATCGGGCATGGGAGTTTTTTCGTCCCGTCCGGCAGTTGTTTTCAATAACGTTGATATGGGTCACGTGCTGCGTGGTATTAAGCGAAAGGCCATTAGTCGGAAATATCAAATGGCCGTTGAGCGGGTACGGGCAGTTGGGCAAGCTGCCTCTTTTTTCACCGGCGTAGAGCGCTCAATGCAAGACATCATTCCGGATGACTCCCAGAAAACCCAAGCTACGGCCAAGCTGGTACTGCGTCACCATCTGTGCTGGCGGGATCGGGACCTGGATGGAGTGATGTCGTACTACCATCCGGACATCCAGTACCACGATTTCTTCCAGAACCGCGTGGTGGGTGCCGGCGAGCTGCGCGAATACCTGCAAGCCAGCATGCCCCGTGGCGCCGACGAAGCGATCGAACACACCGACCGCATCCGCGCCGACGGCGACACCGCGTTCATCCAATACCGCATCACCTTGCGTGGCGGCCAGGGCCTGGTGTCGTTTCGCACCAGCGAAGCGATTACCGTGCGCGATGGCTTGATCTGGCGGGTCAACGAGTACGCCTCCCTGGTCCACGAGCAGTCTGCCAGCCGCCGCGAGACCACACGCCCGACCGTCAGCCGCCTGGGCCTGTCGCCGCAGCAACTGAGCTACATGGCCAACGACCTGCAACAGTACTTCGAGCGCCAGCAACCCTATCTGGACCCCGAGCTGGACCTGCAACGGGTGGCGAAGGAGTGCGGGTACAGCCGCAATCAGATTTCCTACCTGTTGAACCAGGTGCTGGGGCAAAGTTTTTATCGCTACGTCAACCAGGCACGCCTCCAGCATTTGCTGGCTGCACTGGAAATGGCCGCGCCGCCGATCCGCATCGACGAACTGGCGTTTGCCGCCGGCTTCAATTCGACGTCGGCGTTCTACAGCAGCTTCCGCCAGCACACCGGCCAGTCGCCAAAGGCCTACGTCAAACAAATTTCCCTGCGTGCACGCGCGCAAGACAGCCCCTGAGGCCAGGCTCTAGGATCACTGCCATCGAAGTGTGGTGGTGGAGCTTGGCATGCCTGCATGGCGCAATATCAGTTTATGGATGGACCAGCTGGACGAGCCGCTGCTGGCACGCGCGTCCCTGGAGCAGGACCTGGACGTCAACGTGGCCATCATCGGCGCCGGCTACACCGGGCTCTGGACCGCGTATTACCTGAAGCGCCAGGCGCCCGAGCTGAAAATCGCAATCATCGAGGCGCAAACCGCCGGGTTCGGTGCCTCGGGCCGTAACGGCGGCTGGCTGATGGGCAATCTGCTGGGAGAGGACCGCCTGTTGGCCGGCCTGACCCCGGAACAGCGCCGGGCCTCGTTCGACCTGCTGCACGCCATCCCCGACGAAGTCGCGCAAGTGATCGAGCGCGAAGGCATTGACTGCGACTACCGCAAGGGTGGTGTGCTGTATTGCGCCGCGCGCTACCCCGAACAGGAAGCCACCCTGCGTGCGTACCTGGCCAAACTTCACAGCCAGGGCCTGACCGACGACGATTACCGTTGGCTTGGCCCGCAACAACTGGCCGAGCAGATCCGTATCGCCAAGCCTTATGGCGGCATCTATGCACCCCACGTTGCCACGATTCACCCGGCCAAGCTGGTGCGCGGCCTGGCGCGGTTGGTGGAGCGGATGGGCGTCAAGATCTACGAAAACAGTCCCGTCACTCATTGGCAGTCCGGCAGCCTGCGCACGGACAAAGCCTCGGTGCGCGCCTCCTGGGTGGTGCCGGCAGTGGAAGGGTATGCCACCACGCTGGCTCCGCTGGGGCGCTATCAGTTGCCGGTGCAAAGCCTGATCGTTGCCACCGAGCCGTTGCCGGCCAGCACCTGGGACGAGATCGGCCTGAATCGTGGCCAGGCGTTCGGCGAGAGCAGCCGGCAAGTGACTTACGGCCAGCGTTCGGCGGACAACCGCCTGGTGTTCGGCGCTCGCGGGGGTTATCAGTTTGCCGGCAAGTTGCGGCACAACTTCGATCTAACCGACAGCGAAGTCGAGCTGCGTCGCTATCTGTTCGGCGAACTGTTCCCGCAGCTCAAGAAAGTCCGGATCACCCACGCCTGGGGCGGCAACCTGGGCATGTCCCGGCGCTTCAAGCCGCACATGCTCTGCGATCACGCGGCAGGCATCGCCCTGGCCGGTGGTTACGGCGGCGAGGGCGTAGGCGCCAGCAACCTCGGTGGCCGCACCCTGGCGGACTTGATCCTGGGGCTCGATACGCCGTTGGTTCGCCAGCCATGGGTGATTCATCCGGGCCGGCTGGACGGGCTCAAGGCCTGGGAACCGGAACCCTGCCGCTGGCTGGGCTACAACGCAATCATCCGCAGTTTTGTGCATGAGGACCAAGTGTTGGCCAACCCCAATACCGCCCCGTGGCGCCGCAAACTGGCCAGCGGGGTTGCCGGGTTCATGGAAGGTTTCATGCACTAATTCGTTTCAATCACCACAGGTATGAACATGAGCATTACCCAGTTCAAAGACACACTCAGCGCCCATTTGCCGGATTCCTCGCCCGTCGCCGTGCCGCTAGGCACACCGGTCGCGGTGGCCTCGACCTTGAGCGTGGAACGTAGCGACGGCGTCGAAACCGGCATCTGGGAATGCACGCCCGGGCGCTGGCGCCGGCAGATCAAAGCCCAGGAGTTTTGCCACTTTATCCAGGGACGCTGCACCTTCACCCCCGACAACGGGGAAATGCTCCACATAGAAGCCGGCGACGCACTGATGTTGCCGGCCAACAGCACCGGTATCTGGGACATCCAGGAAACCGTGCGCAAGACCTATGTACTGATCCTCTGATTCTTTGATCTTTGATCGCCTGCCATAAAAACAGCCCTAAAACCGCCAGGAAATCGAACCATGAGACCCATTGCCCTGTTGCCGCTGGTATTCGTCGCCACCCTCAGCCAAGCCGCCGAGACGGTGAAGATCTACAACTGGTCGGACTATATCGCCCCCGACACCACCAAGAACTTCCAGAAAGAAACCGGCATCGGTTTCACCTACGACGTGTACGACAGCAACGAAACCCTCGACGGCAAGTTGATGACCGGCAAATCCGGCTATGACGTGGTGTTCCCCTCCAACCACTTCATGGCCCGGCAGATCCAGGGCGGGGCGCTGAAGAAACTCGACAAGAGCCAGTTGCCCAACTGGAAGAACCTCAACCCGGTGCTGCTCAAGGCCCTGGAAAACAACGACCCGGGCAACGCCCACGGCTTCCCGTACCTGTGGGGCAGCACCGGTATCGGCTACAACATCGACAAGGTCAAGGCGGTACTCGGCGACAACGCCCCAGTGGATTCCTGGGACCTGATCTTCAAGCCCGAGAACATGCAAAAACTGCAGAAGTGTGGCGTCGCCATCCTCGACAACGGCCCGGAGCTGCTGCCGGCGGCGCTCAACTATCTGGGCCTGCCGCACCACAGCAAGAAGGCGGAAGACTACAAAAAGGCCGAGGACCTGCTGATGAAAGTGCGGCCGTACGTGGCGTATTTCCACTCCTCGAAATATACCGCCGACCTGGCCAACGGCGACATCTGCGTGGCCGTGGGCTTCTCCGGCGACATCCTCCAGGCCGAAAGCCGCGCCAAGGAAGCCAAGAATGGCGTGAATATCGGCTACAACATTCCCAAGGAAGGCGCCGCCATCTGGTTCGACATGGTCGCCATGCCCGCCGATGCCCCGGATGAAAAAGCCGGCTATGCCTTCATGAACTACCTGCTGCGCCCGGAAGTGATGGCCAGCATCACCAACTACGTGCACTACGCCAACGGCAATGCCGCGGCGGACAGCCTGGTGGACCCGGCAATCAAGAGCGACACCAAGGTGTACCCAAGTCCGGAAATGATGGGCAAGTTGTTCGCACTGGAAGCAATGCCACTGAACATCGACCGGATTCGTACGCGGGTGTGGAACACCATTCGTACCGGGCGTTGATGATCGTTCCCACGCTCCGCGTGGGAATGCATCCTGTGACGCTCCGCGTCACGACTTCAAAAGCGCATGCGGAGCGTCCAGGGCGGCGTTCCCACGCCGCGGAATCAAGGATTCTCCAAGTCATGCCCCAACGACTGGATAAACAACGAAAACAGCTCCGGCTGCGATGAGATATCCAGCTTGGCATACAGGTGCCGGCGGTGAACCTTGACCGTATCCGGCGAGATATTCAGCCGTTCGGCCATGGCTTTTGACGAAAACCCGCGCAACACCAATCGCGCTATTTCCAGCTCCCGTTCCGACAACACGCCACAGCCGAAATGACTCAACGCGTCCCGTATCTGGCTGGCCATTTCCGCCGGCGCGGCCACTCGCTGGGTGCTTTGCTGCCAATGCTGCTGCATCAACGGCAACACCCAGGCCGCGAGCATGGTCATCAACCCCGTTTCCTCGCCGGTAAACAACCGCTGCATCCCCAACGACAGCGATAACGTCCCCGCACCCGGCAATTGCAGGATGAATTGCACCTCGTCTTCCAGCACGTTGTCGTGGAAGTAATTGAGGAAGTATTCACTCTGGCGAAAATGATCCGGCGCCACTTCCTCAAGGCGGTACACGCCACTGGCATACCCCTCGCGACACGCCTGGAAAAACGGGTCCAACAGGTACAAGCCATTCAGATAAACCAGCATCGACGCCGGTTTGCTGCTCGGTTGTGCGTCGTATTCTTCCAGCGCTTCGGGCGGGCCATCGGCGGGGTAGAAGATCGCCAGGGCATTGTCGAAGGGCAGGCATTGGTGCAGCAACAGCACCAGTTGCTTCCAGAAACGCCCGGTGCCGATCTGTGCGACGGTACGCCCCAGGCCCGCGTGCATGCCGACTTCCCTGAACAGGCTCATGTGCAGCTCCACGCTAAGGATTCAGGCCGCAAGGGTTCGACTTTTGCCCGGCGGCGTCAAGGGGAGTACTCCAATAGGGGAATTGGCCGATCTACACAGAGTGTTTAAGTTGGCCGTCAGTCAGTGGGGAACATACCCTGCGCCGCTTCACCTTTTCGTTTCTGCCTCAAACCAAGAACAATCAAGAGGATAACGATATGAGTGCTCCTTCCACGCCCGACGGCGTGCTGAAACCCACCCTGAGCGTATTCGATGTAGTGGCCATCACCGTCTCGGCGGTCACCCCGGCCAGTTCAGTGTTCGTGATTGCGCCGTTTGCCATCCAGCAGGCCGGCAGCGGGGTGTTCCTGGCCTTTGTGATGGCCGCCTTGCTCGCGCTGATGTTCGCCTTTTGCTACGCCGAACTCGGGCGTGCCCACAACAGCGCCGGCGGCGAATACGTGTATGCCAAGCGGGTGTTCGGCGGCATGGCCGGCTACGCGACGTTCCTCACGGTACTGGTGATGCTGCTGTTTATCCCGCCGGTACTGGCCACCGGGGCGGCGACTTACCTGAATAACGCCCTCGGCACCCAATTCGATTCGCAAACCGTGGCCCTGGTGATTGTGGTGTGCAGCTACGCCCTGGGTATCCTCAATATCAAGCTGAATGCCTGGATCACCGGCACCTGCCTGCTGCTGGAAGTGGCGGCGTTGCTGGTGATCGTGTTTATCGGCTTCGGCAACCCGGTGCAGCCGGTCAGCGTGCTGTTGCAACCGCAAATCGTCGAGAACGGCGTGCTGCACCTGGCGCCCTGGGCGCTGGTCATCGGCGCGGTGGGCATCGGCCTGTTCTCGTTCAATGGCTACGGTCCCGCCGTATTGCTGGCCGAAGACATGAAATGCGGCGGCAAGGGCGTGCACAAGGCGGTGTTGTGGTCCCTGGGCCTGGTGGTGGTCATCGAGCTGGTGCCGATCACCGCCTTGCTGATCGGTGCGCCATCCCTCAGCGCGATGATCAGCAGCCCCGACCCGATCGGCTACCTGCTGACCAGCCACGGCAACGAAACCCTGTCGCGGCTGGTCAGCGCCGGGATCTTCCTGTCGGTATTCAACGCCATCGTCGCCATCGTCATCCAGATTGGCCGGGTGGTGTTCAGCAGCGGCCGCGATGCGCTGTGGACACCCACCATCAACAAACTCTTCACCCGGATTCATCCACGCTGGGATTCCCCGTGGTTGGCTACGCTGTTCCTGGCGGTCCCTTCGGCATTGCTCAGCTTCAGCTCCAACCTGGCGGACCTGACGTCTTTCAGCGTGCTGCTGATCATGCTGGTGTACCTGATCGTGGCGTTGAGCGCGTTGATGAGCCGGGTGTTGCTGCGTGACCGCGAGCACCCGTATCGCATGCCGTTGTGGCCGGTGCCGGCCTTGCTGGCGGTGCTGGGTGCCGGCTACCTGTTGGTGACCCTGGCGATTGCCGCCTCGGTTCGCGACATCATGATTATCATCGGCCTGTTGGCACTGTCGGTGATCCTGTATTGCATCAGTGGCCGGTTGAGTCCGGCGTTTCAGAAATTGTAAGGAGTGGTTATGCGTGCACGTCAATTGGGCATCACCTTGGGACTGGGTACGCCCGGCGAGTTGAATGCCATCACCGACGTTCCAGGGGTTCGGGTCGGCCACAGTACGATCAAGACCCGCATCGACGGCAAACAGGTACGTACCGGCGTGACGGCGATCCAGCCCCGGGCCGGTGCCGCGCGGTATCAGCCATGTTTTGCCGGCTACCACGTGCTCAACGGCAATGGCGACGCCACGGGCCTTGAATGGATCAGCGAATCAGGGTTGCTGACCACGCCGCTGGCGATCACCAACACCCACAGCATCGGGATTGTGCGCGACACGCTGATCGCCCTGGAGCGCGAAAGCCTCGAAGACCCCGCCGTGTACTGGTGCATGCCGGTGGTGATGGAAACCTACGACGGCTTGCTCAACGATATCTGGGGCCAGCACGTCGGCCCGGAGCATGTGCGCAAGGCGCTGGCCAACGCCGAATCCGGGCCGGTGGCGGAGGGCGCCGTGGGCGGCGGCACCGGGATGATCTGCCATGAGTTCAAGGGGGGCATCGGTACCGCGTCACGGCGCTTGCCGGCGGAGCAGGGTGGCTGGACCGTCGGTGTGCTGGTGCAGGCCAACCATGGCAAGCGCCAGGAACTGCGCGTGGATGGTTACCCGGTAGGCCGGCAATTGATGGACATCCCGTCACCCTTTGCCGATCGCGGCACACCCGGCATGGGCTCCATCGTGGTGATCATCGCCACCGATGCGCCGTTGCTGCCCCATCAATGCCAGCGCCTGGCACAACGCGCGTCCATCGGGATTGCGCGCACGGGTGGCGGTACCGAGGACTCCAGCGGGGACCTGTTCCTGGCGTTCGCCACCGGCAATCAGGATTTGCCGGTGGCCGACTACGGGCGCAAGGGCTCGCCCCTCAGCACAGCCCTGCAAATGGTCAATAACGACCACATTTCACCGCTGTTCAGCGCGGCGGCGGAGGCCGTGGAAGAGGCGATCATTAATGCCATAGTGGCCGGCGAAGACATGACCACCGACCAGGGTGTGCGGGTGCCCGCGCTGGATGCCCACACGCTCCTGCAGGCATTGCGCCAAACCGGCTGGCGCGGCCAGTAAGTAAACTAAGTCTTGTCCCGGTAATACGGGACAAACACTTAAATAGTGGCCAATCAATACTAACAATGACACGGTGACACTTTCTTAGTGCACCTCAGTCAATACTTTGGATCCATTCGTGGCTAAATGTCTTTAGGAGTATTTAATATTTAAATAGCTGAATTTTAATAACGCGCTATTTACCAGTGTTTGCAGGTTTTGTTCACCGGCCCAACTTTATCCTTGGATAAAAACCGCTGGACGAATGATTTCAGGTTGTGTCAGTTTTCTTTCGCCTTCAAAAGGGGCGAGTGATCGGACTTACTCGCCAGAGTGGGTCCGGTCGGACAAAAACTGTTCCACTTGCAAACAAGGAAGTACGTTTATGTCAAAAGTAAAAGACAAAGCTATTGTGTCGGCGGCTCAAGCAAGTACCGCTTACACCCAGATCGATAGCTTTAGCCATCAATACGACCGCGGTGGCAACCTCACGGTCAATGGCAAACCGTCGTTCACCGTTGACCAGGCCGCCGACCACCTGCTGCGTGAGAACGCCGCGTACCGGGACGTGGATGGCAACGGCAAGATCGATCTCACCTACACCTTCCTGACTTCGGCTTCGAACGCGACCATGAACAAGCATGGGATCACCGGGTTCAGCCAGTTCAACACCCAGCAGAAAGCACAGGCCGTACTGGCCATGCAATCCTGGGCCGATGTGGCCAATGTCACCTTCACCGAGAAAGCCTCGGGCGGTGACTTCCACATGACCTTCGGCAACTACAGCGGCGGCCAGGACGGCGCAGCGGCCTTTGCCTACCTGCCAGGCACCAACGCCAAGTACAACGAAAGCGGCCTTGACGGCACTTCCTGGTACCTGACGAACAACAGCTACACGCCGAACAAGACCCCGGACCTGAACAACTATGGCCGGCAGACCCTGACCCACGAAATCGGCCACACCCTGGGCCTGGACCACCCTGGCGACTACAACGCCGGGACCGGCAACCCTTCGTACAAAGACGCGGACTATGGACAGGACACGCGTGGCTACAGCGTCATGAGTTACTGGAGCGAGAGCAACACCAACCAGAACTTCAGCAAAGGCGGGGTAGAAGCCTACTCGTCCGGCCCGCTGATCGACGACATCGCCGCGATCCAGAAGCTCTACGGCGCCAACTACAACACCCGTGCCGGTGACACCACCTACGGCTTCAACTCCAACACCGGGCGTGATTTCCTCAGCGCCACTTCATCGGCCGACAAGCTGGTGTTCTCGGTATGGGACGGTGGCGGCAACGACACCCTGGACTTCTCCGGTTTTACCCAGAACCAGAAGATCAACCTCAATGAAACCTCGTTCTCCGACGTTGGCGGCCTGGTGGGCAACGTTTCCATCGCCAAGGGTGTGACCGTGGAGAACGCCATCGGCGGTTCGGGCAACGACCTGCTGATCGGTAACGCAGCCGCCAACGTCCTCAAGGG
Source organism: Pseudomonas sp. B6001 (assembly GCF_013386015.1). Classification (NCBI taxonomy): domain Bacteria; kingdom Pseudomonadati; phylum Pseudomonadota; class Gammaproteobacteria; order Pseudomonadales; family Pseudomonadaceae; genus Pseudomonas; species Pseudomonas sp. B6001. Next base: position 45,749 of record NZ_JACAOX010000023.1, on the reverse strand, counting down.
CGGTGCCGGCAACGACATCATCTTCGGCGGCGGCGGTGCAGACCAGCTGTGGGGCGGCTCAGGCAACGACACCTTCGTGTTCGGCGCCAACTCCGACTCCAAGCCGGGTGCGGCCGACAAGATCTTCGACTTCACCTCGGGTTCGGACAAGATCGACCTCACCGGCATCACCAAAGGTGCAGGCCTGACCTTCGTCAACGCGTTTACCGGTCATGCCGGCGACGCGGTGCTGTCCTACGCTTCGGGTACCAACCTGGGCACATTGGCCGTGGACTTCTCCGGGCACGGCGTGGCGGATTTCCTCGTCACCACCGTTGGCCAGGCAGCCGTCACCGACATCGTGGCCTGATACACGCGTAAAGGAGGGTGGCGCACACGCGCCGCCCTCTGCCCTTGCATCCACCCCATGAACGGGCGAAGGTGATGACGCTATTTCGCAGTACCGTGGCCTGGAGTTTCCAGGTGTTGCTTATGTCGGCAGGAGCCACAGCAATGGCAAGCAGTCTGGTTTTACCTACTTCCGCGCAGTTGGCCGGGCATTGGGCGCTGCATCAGCAAGAGCAGGTGTGCGCACTGGACTTGATTGAGCAGGCTAACGCGTTAGGGGGCGATGTGGAGTGCGCCGGACAATGGCTGGGGGAAGCCCCCGTTAGTTGGACGCCTACTCCCGATGGTATTTGGCTGATGAATGCCGAAGGCACCGGCATAACCCATTTGAATCGCCAGAAAGAAGGCGAATATGAAGGTCGCGCAAAAAACGGCGCGGTATTGATATTGCAACGTGCATCGTAATAGTTCGTTATAACGATATAACCCGATTTTAATGTTTGCCCGCCCCTTATTGGGGCGCTCGGTAAACTATTGCGCGTCATTCGGCTCAGGGAAGATCAGGCAACATGGCGAAGACCACTCCCGTTGCACCATTGTTCAAGGCACTCGGCGACTACAAAAGTATTCTGATCAGTATTGGCTGTTTCACGGCATTGATTAACGTATTGATGTTGGTGCCGTCGATTTATATGTTGCAAGTCTACGACCGCGTGCTGTCTTCACAGAACGAAACCACCCTGGTGATGTTGACGCTGATGGTGGTGGGGTTCTTCGCCTTTATCGGTGTGCTGGAGGTGATTCGCAGCTTTATCGTGATTCGCATCGGCAGCCAGCTGGAGCGGCGTTTCAACCTGCGGGTCTACAAGGCCGCTTTCGAGCGCAACCTGCAACGGGGCGAAGGCCATGGCGGGCAATCCCTGGGGGACCTGACCCACATCCGCCAATTCATCACCGGGCCTGCGCTGTTCGCGTTTTTCGACGCGCCGTGGTTTACGATCTATCTGTTCGTGATTTTCCTGTTCAACGTGTGGCTGGGTGTCTTGGCCAGTGCCGGTGCCGTGCTGCTGATTGCCCTGGCGTGCCTTAACGAATACCTGACCAAAAAGCCTCTGGGTGAAGCCAGCGGTTATTCCCAGCAATCCACCCAATTGGCCACCAGCCACCTGCACAACGCCGAAACCATCCAGGCCATGGGCATGCTCGGTGCATTGCGCAAGCGCTGGTTCAAGGTGCATTCGCAGTTCCTGGGCCTGCAGAACAAGGCCAGCGACACCGGCTCGATCATCAGTTCCCTGAGTAAATCCCTGCGCCTGTGCCTGCAATCGTTGGTGCTGGGCCTGGGTGCGCTCCTGGTGATCAAGGGCGACATGACCGCCGGGATGATGATCGCAGGCTCCATTTTGATGGGTCGGGTGTTGAGCCCCATCGACCAGTTGATCGCCGTGTGGAAGCAATGGAGTTCGGCCAAGCTGGCCTACCAGCGCCTGGACAACCTGATGCGCGAGTTTCCGCCTCAGGGCGAGCAGATGGCCTTGCCGGCGCCCAAGGGCAATGTGAGCTTCGAGCAAGTCAGCGCAGGCCCGCCGGGGCGACGCGTGCCAACCTTGCATCAAGTCAGCTTCAACCTGACTGCGGGCGAAGTGCTCGGCGTGCTGGGTGCTTCCGGCTCCGGCAAGTCGACGCTGGCCCGCGTGCTGGTGGGCGTATGGCCAACCCTGGCGGGCACCGTGCGCCTGGACGGAGCCGACATTCATCGCTGGGACCGCGACGACCTCGGGCCGCATATCGGTTATCTGCCCCAGGACATCGAACTGTTCAGCGGCAGCATCGCCGACAACATCGCGCGCTTTCGCGAAGCCGACCCGGATTTGGTGGTGCAGGCCGCCCAACAGGCAGGCGTGCACGAATTGATCCTGCGCTTGCCCCACGGCTACGACACCGTGCTCGGCGACGAGGGCAGCGGCCTGTCCGGTGGGCAGAAACAACGGGTCGCCCTGGCCCGCGCGCTGTACGGCGGGCCACGCCTGATCGTGCTCGACGAGCCCAACTCCAACCTCGACACCGTGGGTGAAGCCGCCCTGGCCAGCGCGATCATGCAGATGAAAGCCCAGGGCAGCACGGTGGTACTGGTGACTCACCGTTCCTCGGCGTTGGCCCAGGCCGACAAGCTGCTGGTGCTGAACGAAGGTCGTTTGCAGGCATTTGGTCCGAGCCAGGACGTGCTGCGCGCACTGTCCGGCCAGCAGGAAGCACCACGAGAAAAGGCCGGGGTCAGCCTCAGCCGTCAGTATCAAGCCGGAAGGAATCCAGGCGCATGAGCAGCGACAGCAGCATTCAAATCAACCGCGATTACGAACAGACCCATCCCGAGCACGACGCGCGTTTCTTCGCCCGCATGGGCTGGCTGCTGACGGTGGTCGGCGCCGGCGGGTTTTTCCTCTGGGCCAGTCTGGCGCCGCTGGACCAGGGGATCCCGGTACAAGGCACGGTGGTGGTCTCGGGCAAGCGCAAGGCGGTGCAAACCCTGAGCCCCGGCGTGGTCAGCCGGATCCTGGTGCGTGAGGGCGAGGCGGTGAAGCAGGGCCAGCCGCTGTTCCGTCTCGACCAGACGCAGAACCAGGCCGACGTGCACTCCCTGCAAGCCCAGTACCGCATGGCCTGGGCCAGCGTGGCACGGTGGCAGAGCGAGCGGGATAACCAGTCGACGATCACCTTTCCGGCGCAATTGAGCGGCAACCCGGACCAAGCCCTGGCACTGGTCCTCGAAGGCCAGCGTCAACTGTTCAGCAGCCGCCGCGAAGCCTTTGCCCGGGAACAGGCCGGGATTCGCGCCAGTATCGAAGGCGCTACGGCGCAACTGAACGGCATGCGCCGCGCCCGCAGTGACCTGACCGCCCAAGCGCAATCCCTGCGAGACCAGTTGAACAACCTGCAACCCCTGGCCGACAACGGCTACATCCCGCGCAACCGGCTGATGGAGTACCAGCGGCAACTGTCCCAGGTGCAACAGGACCTGGCGCAGAACACCGGCGAAAGCGGGCGGGTGGAGCAGGGCATCCTCGAATCGCGCCTCAAGTTGCAGCAGCACAGCGAGGAGTACCAGAAGGAAGTCCGCAGCCAACTGGCCGACGCGCAGCTGCGCAGCCTGACCCTGGAACAACAACTGACCTCCGCCGGTTTCGACCTGCAGCACAGCGAGATCAACGCGCCCGCCGATGGCATCGCGGTCAACCTGGGCGTGCACACCGAAGGCGCCGTGGTGCGTGCCGGTGAAACCCTGCTGGAAATCGTGCCCCAGGACACCCGCCTGGAAGTCGAAGGGCGCCTGCCGGTGCACCTGGTGGACAAGGTCGGTGCGCACTTGCCGGTGGACATTCTCTTCACCGCCTTCAATCAGAGCCGCACGCCGCGGGTGCCGGGGGAGGTGAGCCTGATCTCCGCCGACCAGATGCTCGACGAAAAAACCGGCATGCCTTACTACGTGCTGCGCACCACCGTCAGCAGCAGCGCCCTGGAGAAACTCCATGGCCTGGTGATCAAGCCGGGGATGCCCGCCGAGATGTTCATCCGCACCGGCGAGCGCTCCTTGCTCAATTACCTGTTCAAGCCGCTGCTGGACCGCGCCGGCTCGGCATTGACCGAGGAATGAGCATGAAGCCGATGTTCATCGCCTTGCTGCTCGCCTGCGGCAGCGCCCAGGCCGCCATGGGCCCGTTCGATGTCTACGAACAGGCCCTGCGCAACGACCCGGTATTCCTCGGCGCCATCAAGGAACGCGACGCCGGCCTGGAAAACCGCACCATCGGCCGCGCCGGCCTGCTGCCCAAGCTCTCGTACAACTACAACAAGGGCCGCAACAACTCCCAGGCCACCTTGCCCGACGGGCGCGGCGGCAATTATCACGATGACCGCAACTACAACAGCTATGGCTCCACGTTCACCCTGCAACAGCCGCTGTTCGACTACGAAGCCTATGCCAACTACCGCAAGGGCGTGGCCCAGGCACTGTTTGCCGACGAGAGCTTCCGCGACAAGAGCCAGGCGCTGCTGGTGCGGGTGCTGACCTATTACACCCAGGCGTTGTTTGCCCAGGACCAGATCGACATTGCCCGCGCCAAGAAAAAGGCCTACGAGCAGCAGTTCCAGCAGAACCAGCATCTGTTCCAGCAGGGTGAGGGCACCCGCACCGACATCCTGGAAGCCGAGTCGCGTTATGAGCTGGCGACTGCCGAGGAAATCCAGGCGCTGGATGAACAGGACGCCTCGCTGCGCGAACTCGGGGCGCTGATTGGCGTGCAGAGCGTCAACATCAACGACCTGGCGCCGCTGAACCCGGGGTTTGCCGCCTTCACCCTGACCCCGGCCAATTACGACACCTGGCACGAACTGGCGCTGACCAACAACCCCAACCTGGCCTCGCAACGCCAGTCCGTGGAAGTGGCGCGTTATGAAGTGGAGCGCAACCGTTCGGGGCACCTGCCACGCATCACGGCGTATGCCAGCTCGCGCCAGCAGGAATCCGACAGCGGCAACACCTACAACCAGCGCTACGACACCAACACCATCGGCATCGAAGTCAGCATGCCGTTGTATGCCGGTGGCGGCGTCTCGGCTTCCACCCGCCAGGCCAGCCGCGCCATGGAGCAGGCCGAGTACGAACTGGAAGGCAAGACCCGCGAAACCCTGATCGAACTGCGACGCCAGTTCAGTGCTTGCCTGTCGGGCGTCAGCAAGTTGCGGGCGTATCAAAAGGCGCTGACTTCGGCTGAAGCGCTGGTGGTCTCGACCAAGCAAAGCATCCTCGGGGGCGAGCGGGTCAACCTCGATGCGCTGAACGCCGAGCAGCAGTTGTACAGCACCCGTCGCGACCTGGCCCAGGCACGGTACGACTACCTGATGGCCTGGACCAAATTGCATTACTACGCGGGCAACTTGCGTGACACCGACCTGGCCAAGGTGGACGAGGCGTTTGGTCCTGAGAGCCGCTGATGCCTGGACGAGTGGTACTTGGTGCAAGGGAGCTTTGGTGGCATGGGCGCTTGTTTTGGCAAGGGAGCTTGTTGTGGCGAGGGAGCTTGCTCCCGCTGGGCTGCGTAGCGGCCCCAAGATCTTGGGAGCGCTGCGCACTCCAGCGGGAGCAAGCTCCCTCGTCACAGGTATTTCAACAATAAGAAAAAGGACTCTTCATGATTACTGGTTCACCTCGCTTCAAACCTCTCACCGCAGGCTCCTTGCTGCTGCTGTCAGTGGCGGCCCACGGGCAGTACATCGAAGCCGGCAAAGTCGGCGACCCCGGCAGTTGGCGCACCGCCGAGTTCCAGAGCGACTGGGGCCTGGACCGGATGAAAGCCAACGAGGCCTATGCGAGCGGCATCACCGGCAGTGGCGTGAAGATCGGCGCCCTGGACTCGGGTTTCGACCCCAACCATCCCGAAGCCTCAAAAGACCGCTATCACGCGGTCACCGCCAGCGGCACCTACGTCGATGGCAGCCCCTTCACGACCACCGGCGCGCTCAACCCAAACAATGACTCCCACGGCACCCACGTGACCGGCACCATGGGCGCGGCCCGCGATGGCGTGGGCATGCACGGCGTGGCGTACAACGCGCAGATCTACGTCGGCAACACCAACGCCAATGACAGTTTCCTGTTCGGCCCCACGCCAGACCCCAAGTACTTCAAGGCGGTGTACAGCGCGCTGGTGGATTCCGGCGTGCGCGCGATCAATAACAGTTGGGGTAGCCAACCCAAGGATGTCAGCTACCAGACCATTGGCGACCTGCACGCTGCCTATGCCCAGCACTACAACCAGAACACCTGGCTGGATGCCGCTGCGGAGGTGGCCAAGGCCGGGGTGATCAACGTGTTCAGTGCTGGCAACAGCGGCTACGCCAACGCCAGCGTGCGTTCGGCCTTGCCTTATTTCCAGCCGGAGCTGGAAGGCCACTGGCTGGCGGTATCGGGCCTGGACAAGGCGAACAACCAGAAATACAACCAGTGCGGCATCGCCAAGTACTGGTGCATTTCCACCCCCGGGGCGTTGATCAACAGCACCATTCCCGATGGCGGTTATGGGGTGAAATCCGGCACCTCGATGTCGGCGCCCCATGCCACCGGCGCACTGGCGCTGGTGATGGAACGCTATCCATACCTGAACAACGAACAGGCCTTGCAGGTGCTGTTGACCACGGCCACCCAGCTCAATGGCGCGGTCACCGATGCACCGACCACTCAGGTCGGCTGGGGCGTGCCGGACCTTGGCCGAGCAATGCACGGGCCCGGGCAATTGCTCGGGCCGATGAATGTCACGTTGGCGGCCGGGCAGGGCGATGTGTGGAGCAATGCGATCTCCGACAAGGCGCTGATCCAGCGTCAGGCCGAAGACAGCGCCGAAACCCTGGCCTGGCAGCAAACCCTGCGCGACAAGGGCTGGGAGAACGGCGTGGGCGCCGGCGCGAGTCAGCAGGACCAGACGGACTATGCCGTTGGCACTGCCCGTGCGGCAGCCGCGGCCCAGCGTATCTACGAAGGCAGCCTGACCAAATCCGGTGCGGGCAGCCTGATCCTGGCGGGCGAAAACACCTACCGTGGCCCGACCACCGTGAATGGCGGCCGGTTGGCGGTGAATGGCTCGCTGACGTCCGCGGTGACGGTCAATGACAGCGGCACGTTGGGCGGCTCCGGTCGCATCGTGGCGTTACAGGTCAATAGCGGCGGCACCGTGGCGCCGGGCAACTCCGTGGGCACCCTGCAAGTGGCCGGGGATGTGAACCTCGCCGCCGGCTCCACCTATGCGGTCGAACTCACCCCCACCACCAGCGACCGGATTGTCGCCACGGGCAAGGCAATCCTCGGCGGCGGCACCGTGACCCTGGCCCTGGAAAACAGCCCGACCCTGCTCAGCCTGCAACAGGCGGAAAGCCTGGTGGGGCGCCAGTACAACATCCTCCAGGCGGCTGGCGGGATCCAGGGCCAGTTCGGTGCCGTGTTGCCCAACTACCTGTTCCTCGGCGGCACCCTCGACTATGCCGCCAACGGTGTGCAACTGGGCATTGCCCGCAGTGATGCGAGTTTCGCCAGTGTCGGTGCCACTCGTAACCAGCGTTCGGTGGCGGCGGCCGCCGAGCAGTTGGGCGCCGGTAATCCGGTGTACGAAAGCATCCTGCGGTCAGACTCGGCAGCCACGGCGCAGTCGGGTTTCCAGCAGCTGTCGGGAGAAATCTACCCGGCCATCGGCACAATGCTGATCAATGACAGCCGCCAGGTACGCGATGCCGTGGGCGAGCGCCTGCGCCATACGCCGGTTACCGGTGAGAGCAACGTGTGGGTCAAGGCGCTCGGCAGTTGGGGCAAGACCGACAGCCGCAGCGACACGGCAGGCTACACCAGCTCACTGGGCGGCATGCTGGCCGGTGTCGACGGCGCGCTGGACGAGCAGACCCGTGCCGGTCTCGTGGCCGGTTACAGCGACAGCTCGCTGAACATGGGCAGCGGCACGCATTCATCGGCGTCCATCGACAGCTACCACCTCGGCGCCTACGCCGGGCATGAGCTGGGCAATTGGCGCTTGAGCGTCGGCGGTGCCTACAGCTGGCATCGCGGCGACGTGAAACGCGACTTGCAGTACGGCGAAGTCAGCGGCAAGCAGAAGACCAAGCTGGATGCGCGCAGTGCCCAGGTATTTACCGAAGCGGCCTACCGTTTGAACGTGTCCTCGGTGGCGCTGGAGCCGTTCGCCAACCTGGCTTACGTGCATCTGGACAACGAGCGCTTTCACGAGAAAGGCGACGCCGCCGCGCTGGAGCGTGGCAGCGATAGCCGCGATGCAGTGCTGAGCACCCTGGGCCTGCGGGCGGCAAAAACCTTCCCCCTCAATGACCGCCAGCAACTGGACGTTTCCGGCTCGCTGGGCTGGCAGCACAGCCTGAGTGCCGTTGAATCCGAAGAGCACCTGGCGTTTGTCGCCGGAGGGCCGTCGTTTGCGGTGCAAAGCTCGCCGTTGATGCGCGACGCGGCATTGGTGGGCGTGCAGGCGAGCTTGGCGTTGAGCAAAAGCACACGGGTCAACTTCGACTACACCGGCCAATTGGCTGGCCGGGAAAAAATCCAGGGTGTGGGTTTGAGCCTGAACTGGCAGTTCTGAGCAAGATCCTGAGGTCGAAAGAGGTCAACTGTGGGAGCGGGCTTGCTCGCGAATGCGGTGTGTCAATCGACGCACCTGTAGCTGAGCCACCGCATTCGCGAGCAAGCCCGCTCCCACATTGGGTCGGCGACGCTTGGGAGAAACGTGATTTATACAAGTGCAATAAAAACTAAGGAAGGTCACCGTGAAAAAAACAAAACGAGGGTTTCAATCCGCCATCCCAACAGGCCCGGGCTACCCGCTCAAGGCCCTGAGCTGCGTGCCATACGGCGCGTTGCTGTGTTGCCTGGCCAGCCTGGGTACCGCCCAGGCCGCACCCTACGTGGAAACCGGAAAACTGGGAGATGCTGCCAGTTGGCGCAGCAATGAATTCAAGGCCGATTGGGGCCTGGGCGCCGTGCATGCAGACGCCGCCTACGCCGCCGGCTACACCGGCAAGGGTGTGAAGCTGGGGATCTTCGACCAGCCGGTGTATGCCCAGCATCCGGAATTCGCCAGCCCCGGCAAAGTGGTCACGCTCGTGACCGAAGGCATTCGCCAATACACCGACCCGTATATCCCGGTGAAAGCCGGGGACGCGTTTCGCTACGACGGCACGCCTTCCCTGGGTTCCAACGGCAAGCTCGGCAATCACGGCACCCACGTAGGCGGGATCGCCGCGGGTAACCGCGACGGCGGGCCAATGCACGGCGTGGCGTTCGATGCGCAGATCATCAGCGCCGAAAACGGTGACCCGGGCCCCGAAGACGGGATCATCCTGGGCAACGACGGTGCGGTCTACAAAGCCGGTTGGGACGCGCTGGTGGCCAGCGGCGCACGCATTATCAACAACAGCTGGGGCATCGGCATTGGTGACCAGTACGCCAAGGGCGGCCGAGATCCGGCATTCCCCAACTTCACGGTCAATGAAGCCCAGGCGCAGTTCAATAACATTCGGCCGATCCTTGGGACGATCGCAGGTGGCGCTTATCAGGGCGCCATTGATGCGGCCCGCAGCGGCGTGCTGACGATCTTTGCCGCCGGCAACGACTACAACCGCAACAACCCGGATGCGATCTCGGGCCTGGCGTACTTCGTGCCGGAGATTGCACCCAACTGGCTGTCGGTGGCGGCCTTGCAACAGAATCCCGACACCGCCAGTTCCGATCCTTACGTGATCAGTACGTTTTCCTCGCGCTGCGGGTATGCCGCCAGCTTCTGCGTCGCGGCCCCCGGCACCAAGATCTACAGTTCGGTGATCAACGGCACCTCCCTGGAAAACCTGACCACCGACTACGCCAATTTCAACGGCACCTCCATGGCCGCGCCGCATGTGGCCGGCAGTGCAGCGGTGTTGATGGAGCGCTTCCCGTACATGAGCGGCGACCAGATCTCCACGCTGCTGAAAACCACCGCGACCGACCTCGGCGCACCGGGCATCGACTCGCTGTACGGTTGGGGCATGATCAACCTGGGCAAGGCCATCAACGGCCCGGGGATGTTTGTGACGGCTGAGGATATCCCGGCGGAGTTTCGTATCGACGGCGCCTACGGCTCCGGCCAGTTTGTCGCGGACCTGCCAGGGATTGGCGCCGTGGTGGATGCCGGCAAACCGACCCAGCGCACGTGCACCGATGTGCATTGCGGGCTGGATGTGTGGAGCAACGATATCTCCGGGCATGGCGGCCTGACCAAGCAGGGCATTGGCGCGCTGGTACTGACCGGCACCAACACCTACAGCGGCCCGACCCTGGTCAACCAAGGGTTGCTGGCGATCAATGGCTCGATCACCTCCGACGTTACCGTCAGCAGCAGCGGCGTAGTGGGCGGTTCCGGGCGCATTGGTTCGCTGACAGCGAACAGCGGCGGTACCGTGGCGCCGGGCAACTCCATCGGCACCCTGAACGTGGCCGGGGATGTGAACTTCGCGGCGGGCTCTACCTATGCGGTGGAGTTGTCGGCCACCAACAGTGATCGCATCGTCGCCGGTGGCAAGGCCACCCTCAGCGGCGGCACGGTGACCCTGGCCCTGGAAAACAGCCCGACGCTGCTGACCCAGACCCAGGCCGAAAGCCTGATCGGTCGCCAATACAACATCCTGCAGGCTGCGGGCGGGATTACCGGCAGCTTCGGTTCGGTGCTGCCCAACTATCTGTTTATCGGCGGTACCCTGAACTACGCCGCCAACGGCGTGCAGCTGGATGTGGGGCGCAATGCCAACACCTTTGCCAGTGTGGCCGCCACCCCGAACCAACGTTCGGTGGCCGCTGCTGCCGAGCAGTTGGGCGCGGGCAACGCCGTGTACGAAAGCCTGTTGCTGGCGCCGAATGCGGCTTCGGCCCAGGGTGCATTCCAGCAGCTGTCCGGGGAAATCTACCCGGCGCTGGAAACCGCGTTGGTCAATGACAACCGCTACCTGCGTGAAGCCGTGGGCGAGCGTTTGCAGCAAGGGCAAATGGGCGCATCGAGCCAGACCGTCGACAGCCGTGGCAACGTCTGGGTCAAGGCGTTGGGCGCCTGGGGCAAGACCAACAGCGGCAGCGATACGGCGGGCTACACCACGTCCATCGGCGGCATGCTGGCGGGTGTGGACGGCGCGTTGGATGAAGACACCCGTGTAGGCCTGGTGGCAGGGTACAGCGACACGTCGCTGAACATGGGCAGCGACACCCATTCCCGGGCATCGGTGGACAGCTATCACCTGGGTGCGTATGCCGGGCATGAAATCGGTGCCTTGCGCTTGAGCGGTGGTGCGACCTACAGCTGGCACCGCGCCGATGTGAAGCGCGAGCTGCAATACGGTGAAGTCGCCGGCAAGCAGAAAGCCAAGGTGGATGCCCGCAGTACCCAGGTGTTTACCGAGGCGGCGTATCGCCTGAACCTGCAACCCCTGGCCCTGGAACCGTTCGCCAACCTGGCGTACGTGCATCTGGATGCCGATGGGTTTACCGAGAAGGGTGATGCGGCGGCCTTGAAGGGCCGGGATGACAGCCGCGATGTGGTGTTGAGTACCCTGGGTGCTCGAGCGCTGAAAACCTTGAATATCAATGACCATCAGCAACTGGAGCTTTCCGGCACCCTGGGTTGGCAGCACAACCTGAGCAGCGTCGATTCCGAGCGGCACCTGGCGTTTGCCTCGGGCGGCCCTTCGTTCACTGTGGAGAGTTCGTCGATGGTGCGTGATGCGGCATTGGTGGGGGCGCGGGTCAGCCTGGCGCTGAGCAAGGATGCGAAGGTGAATCTGGATTACAACGGCCTGCTGGCCAGCAAGGAGAAAGTCCATGGGGTGGGTTTGAGCCTGGACTGGGCTTTCTAAACACTGCGGTTCGAAATGTGGGAGCGGGCTTGCTCGCGAAAGCGGTGGATCAGTCGGTGGATGGGTTGACTGATCCACCGCTTTCGCGAGCAAGCCCGCTCCCACATTGATCCGGTTCCAATCGTCCATTTGTGCAGATTCGGCTTTCTCGACAATTCCAACAAAAGAGAGGCAATACCATGGGTGTTTTCGACTATAAGAACCTCGGCACCGAGGGCTCCAAAGCGTTGTTCGCCGATGCCATGGCGATCACGCTGTACTCCTATCACAATCTGGACAACGGCTTTGCCGTGGGTTACCAGCACAACGGTTTTGGCCTGGGGCTACCCGCCACTCTGGTGGGGGCGCTGCTGGGCAGCACCGATTCACAGGGGGTGATTCCGGGCATTCCCTGGAACCCGGATTCGGAAAAAGCCGCCCTCGAGGCGGTCAACAAGGCCGGCTGGACGCCCATCAGCGCCAGTACCCTGGGCTACGGCGGCAAGGTGGACGCCCGGGGCACGTTCTTCGGTGAAAAGCCCGGCTACACCACAGCGCAGGTGGAAGTGCTGGGCAAGTACGATGGCGACGGCAAGCTGCTGGAAATCGGCATTGGTTTTCGCGGGACTTCGGGGCCTCGGGAAACCTTGATCAGCGACTCCATCGGCGATCTGGTCAGTGACCTGCTGGCGGCGCTGGGGCCCAAGGACTACGCGAAAAACTACGCCGGCGAAGCCTTTGGCACCTTGCTCAAGGATGTCGCGGCGTATGCCGGCAGTCATGGCCTGACGGGCAAGGACGTGGTGGTCAGCGGTCATAGCCTGGGTGGCCTGGCGGTCAACAGCATGGCCGATCTGAGCGGCAATAAATGGGCGGGGTTCTACAAGGACTCCAACTATGTGGCTTATGCCTCGCCAACCCAGAGTGCCGGCGACAAGGTGCTGAACATCGGTTATGAAAACGACCCGGTGTTTCGCGCGCTGGACGGCTCGTCGTTCAACTTCTCGTCACTGGGCGTGCACGACAAGCCCCATGAGTCGACCACGGACAATATCGTCAGCTTCAACGATCACTACGCGTCGACGCTGTGGAATGTCCTGCCGTTTTCCATCGTCAATGTTCCCACCTGGCTTTCTCATTTGCCCACCGGGTATGGGGATGGCATGACGCGGGTCCTGGACTCGCAGTTCTACGACCTGACCAGCCGGGACTCGACGATTATCGTGGCCAACCTGTCGGACCCGGCCCGGGCCAATACCTGGGTGCAGGACCTCAACCGCAATGCCGAGCCGCACAAGGGCAACACGTTCATCATCGGCAGTGATGGCGATGACCTGATCCAGGGTGGCAAGGGTGTGGATTTCATCGAGGGCGGCAAGGGCAATGACACTATTCGCGACAACAGCGGGCATAACACCTTTCTGTTCGGCGGGCAGTTTGGGCAGGACCGGGTGATTGGTTATCAGCCGACCGACAAGCTGGTGTTCCGGGACGTGGAGGGCAGTGCGGACTGGCGTGACCACGCCAAGGTGGTGGGGGGCGATACCGTGCTGAGTTTTGGCGCGGACTCGGTGACGCTGGTTGGCGTTGGGCTCGCCGGGGTTTGGGGCGATGGGGTTTCCATCGGCTAAGTAGCGCCACGGATTGATCGTTCCCACGCTCTGCGTGGGAACGCCGCCCCGGACGCTCTGCGTCCAACGGCCAACCCACGGTTCATGTCTTGCGCAGTGGTGACGCGGAGCGTCACGGGATGCATTCCCACGTAGAACGTGGGAACGATCATTGCAAAGAAACGATCATGGCAAAGAAAAGTGGGAGCCGACGGGCTCCCACTTTTTATTTCTCCTTCATCACGGTCGCGACGTCATCGGCCTTGACGCGAATATGCTTGCCGGCGATGTCGGTGAATTCGTAGAAGCCATCGGCCGTTTTCGCGTTGGGCACGTCCTTGGTCAGGTATTGCGTGCCGTTCTGCAACGTCACCACCGTCTGCGTGGAGCAACCGGCCAATACCAGCAACGTGAACATACCCACCGCCAGACCCAAATTCTTCATGCTCATAACCCTTACCCTGATCCTTCGAAAACCCCGCACCTGAGCGGTCGGGGGAGACTCATTTAATGTGGCTGACAGCCATCTGATCATTATTACGCAAAAAGTTGCGTGTGCCTTTGATCTATTACTGATTGCAACAGTCGGTCAGGGACGGCACTCTGTATGCATAAACAGTGGTTGATCCAGTGCCTGAAATGTCCAATCCCCTAGAAGATCCGCTCTATTACCTGCATAACTTCCGCCAAGTACTCGCCTGGCTGGGGCAGCGTTATGCCGATTTGCTGGCCCCGGACGAAGAGCATTTCATTCAGCAATTTGACAGCTTGCCGCAGGCTTCCCAGGCGTTACTGGTACGCATGGTGATGCGCAAGGGCGCGCATTTCCGGGCGGGCAAGCTCAACTATGTCGAGATCGGCGCGGTGCACGAGGCGGTCGTGCCTTTGCTGGAACAGGGTTGGGTGACGGACCAATGCCTGTTGTCGTTTGGCGAGCTGTTCGGCCTGTTGCAGAAAGCGGAAATCCTGGCGGCGTTCAAACCCTGGATCGAGCAACCCAAGGCCAGGAAGGCGGACTGGCTGGAAACGCTGTCAACGCAGTTTTGTGAACTGCGTCACTTCCAGCACTGGTGCCCGGACCTGGCCGATCGGCTTTACAGCCTCACCGTGATGGAACTGTGCGACCGCCTGCGCCTGATGTTCTTCGGTAATCTCTATCAGGACTGGTCGGAATTTGTGCTGGCGGACCTGGGGATCTTTACCTACGAGAAAGTCGAATTCTGCGCCGAATCCCGCGGTTTGCGCAGCCGTGACGATGTGCACGGCTTCCTGTTCCTGCATCAGTGCCAGCAGGCCTTTGAAGCGGGCGAGGCACTCGATGGCGTGCTGGAACAAATCGCTACCTTGCACACCGACAACCCCTGGCTGGAGAAACGTCGGGCCAAGCTGTTGTTCCAGGTGGGCCAGTATTGTGAGCGCAGCGCCGAGTTGGCCCTGGCGGAAGCTATCTACCGGGGCTGCACCTATCCCGGCGCACGGGCGCGGCTGATCCGGGTGCTGGAGCGCCAGGAGGATTTTGCCCAGGCGATGGGGCTGGCCCGGGAGGCGCAACAGGCCCCGGAAAGCGCTGCCGAACAGCAGCACTTGCTGCGCGTGATACCCAGGCTGCGACGCAAGCTCGGCGAGCCGGCGCTGCCCAAGGCAAAACCCCGCGAGATCGTGCGCCTGGACCTCGAACTGCCGGCTCCGGAACCGATGATGTCGGTGGAGTATTGCGTACAGGCGCACCTCAGCGACCATGGTGCACCCGTGCATTACGTCGAGAACAGCCTGATCAATTCGCTGTTTGGCCTGCTGTGCTGGCCGGCGATTTTCGCGCCGTTGCCGGGGTCGTTTTTCCACCCGTTCCAGCGCGGGCCGGTAGACCTGCACAGCGAGGATTTTCATCAGCGGCGTGCCGAGCTGTTCGCCGAGTGCCTGGGCCAACTGGACGGTGAGCGCTACAAGCACACCATTCGCCAGCGTTATGTAGACAAATGGGGCATCCAGTCATCCTTCGTGTTCTGGAACGTGCTCAGCGAAGAACTGCTCGATCAGGCCCTCGACTGCCTGCCAGCGGCGCACCTGCGCCACTGGTTCGAACGCCTGCTGCTGGATATCCGCGCCAACCGCGCCGGCATGCCCGACCTGATCCAGTTCTGGCCCGAAGAAAAAACCTACCGCATGATCGAAGTCAAAGGCCCCGGTGATCGCCTGCAGGACAACCAGCTGCGCTGGCTGGAGTTCTGCGGCGAACACCAGATGCCCGTCACTGTGTGTTATGTGCGCTGGGCGGGGCAGGCCGCTTGAGCTACAGCGTCGCGGTGCGTGCATTATGTGAATTCACCGCCAAGGTCGGCGACCTCGACCTGCGTTTTACCCCGTCTCCCAGTGCCCAGGAAGGGATTGTCGGCCACCGCACCGTGGCCTCGCGGCGCAGCGCCCATTACCAGAATGAAGTCGCGCTGGAGGGCGAATACCAGCAGTTGAAAGTCCGGGGCAGGGCGGATGGCTACGACCCGGACCGCAACCAGCTGGAAGAGGTGAAAACCTATCGCGGCGACCTGGACAAACAACCGGCCAACCACCGGCAACTGCACTGGGCCCAGGTCAAGGTCTACGGCTGGTTGATGTGCCAGAAGCTCGGGTTGTCGGAGATTGTCCTGGCGCTGGTGTACTTCGACATTGTCGGCGAGCACGAGACGCTGCTCAGCCAACGGTTTCAGGCTGATGACCTGCAGGCATTCTTCGTGCAGCAATGCGCCCTGTTCCTCGGCTGGGCCGAACAGGAAATGCACCAGCGCGAAGCCCGCAATGCCGCAGCGGTTGCCCTGGGCTTTCCCCATGCGGCGTTTCGCCCGGGCCAGCGCGCCCTGGCGGAAACGGTCTACAAGGCGGTCAGCACCGGCCGCTGCCTGATGGCCCAGGCGCCTACCGGAATTGGCAAGACCGTCGGCACGATTTTCCCGATGCTCAAGGCCATGGCGCCACAACAGCTGGACAAGGTGTTCTTCCTGACCGCCAAGACCCCGGGCCGCAAACTCGCGCTGGATGCGGCGCAGGTGCTGTATGACAGCAGCCCCGATCTGCCATTGCGGGTGCTGGAGCTGGTGGCGCGGGACAAGGCCTGCGAACACCTGGACAAAGCCTGCCATGGCGACTCCTGCCCACTGGCGAAGGGGTTCTATGACCGCTTGCCGACGGCCCGCGAAGCTGCTTCCCGCGTGCGCCTGCTGGACCAGCGTAACCTGCGGGAAGTCGCCTTGGCCCATGACGTCTGCCCCTATTACCTGAGCCAGGAAATGGCACGCTGGGCCGACGTGGTGGTCGCCGACTACAACTATTACTTCGACTTCGGCGCCATGCTGTTCGGCCTGGCCCAGCTCAACCAGTGGCGCGTCGCGGTGCTGGTGGACGAAGCCCACAACCTGGTGGAGCGTGGCCGCTCGATGTACAGCGCGGCCCTCGACCAGTACACGCTCAAGACCCTGCGCGAGATCGCACCCGAGCGGCTGAAAAAGCCGCTCCAGCGCCTGAACCGTGAGTGGAATGCCCTGCACAAGGAGCAAGTGGCGCCTTATCAGGCCTACGCCCAGAAACCCGACAAACTGCTGCAGGCGCTGAGCCTGTGCACCAGCGCCATGGGTGAATATTTCAACGACCATCCCGAAGCACTCAATGGCGAACTGCAAGCCTTCTACTTCGAGGCCTTGCAGTTTGCCAAGGTCGCCGAGCTGTTCAACGAACACTTCATTTTCGACATCAGCAAACGCGAACTCAGCGGCAAGCGCAGTTCATCGAACCTGTGCCTGCGCAACGTGGTGCCCGCCGAATTCATTCGGCCCCGGCTGACGGCGGCCCGCAGCAGCGTGCTGTTTTCCGCAACCCTGAGCCCACGGCACTACTACGCGGACTTGCTGGGAATGCCGCCCGACACGGCCTGGGTGGATGTGGAATCACCGTTCAAGGCCGAGCAGCTGCGGGTGCATATCGTCGACCGGATCTCCACCCGGTTTGTGCATCGCCAGGCGTCCCTGGAGCCCATCGTCGAGCTGATTGCAGCGCAGTTTGCCCAGGCGCCGGGCAACTACCTGGCGTTTTTCAGCAGTTTTGATTATCTGCAGCAAGTGGCGCATTTGCTTGCCGAGCGGCACCCGCACATCCCGCTGTGGCAGCAATCACGGGGCATGGCCGAGGCGCAGCGCCAGGGGTTTCTCGACCAGTTCACCCAGCACAGCCAGGGCATCGGTTTCGCCGTGCTCGGCGGTGCATTCGGCGAAGGCATCGACCTGCCGGGCACCCGCCTGATTGGCGCGTTTATCGCCACCCTGGGCCTGGCGCAACTCAACCCGGTGAACGAGCAGCTCAAGCTGCGGATGGGCGCGATTTTCGGCGCCGGTTATGACTACACCTACCTTTATCCGGGCATCCAGAAGGTGGTGCAAGCCGCGGGCCGGGTGATCCGCAGCCAGCAGGACCGAGGGGTGGTAATGCTGATTGATGACCGGTTTGGCGAAGCGCGGGTGCGGCAGTTATTGCCGCGCTGGTGGTCGATCACTCTATGAACACAAGAGCCCCAAACTACAACGAGACACTGCACAGTTGCTGGCTCAAGAGCCACAAACGTTCGGCGTGCTCCGGGTCGACAGCCCAGGGTCTTACTCCGTTGCGCCGGGTGTCATCCTGCGACGGCGTGGCCACATCGCAATCTTCGCAGTAGAGTCCGCCCATGCCCTCCAGTTGCGGGCTGACAGCGCACCACACCGAGGTCGCGGCGCCTTGCTCGGGGCTCTTGTAGTGACTGGCGCGGCGGATATTGCCGTGCTCATCCAGTGCGCCGACGAATGCCAGGTCGTCCTTGTCCAGATAACGGATCAAGTCGGTGAGGATTTCCCCCGGGTGCACGGAAAATGCGCGCACACCCTCCGCTTTACCTCGTCGGTCCAGTGCTACCGCGAACAGTGCGTTGGCGGTTTTTGATTGGCCGTAGGCGAGCCACTTGTCATAGGGGCGGTGTTCAAATTGCGGGTCATCGAAATGCACAGGGCTGAGACGATGGCCGAGGGATGATACCGAAACCACTCGTGCGCCATTAGCCTCACGCAGCGCCGGCCACAACCGCGCGGTTAGCTGGAAGTGGCCCAGGTGGTTGGTGGCGAACTGCGCTTCGAAACCTCGCGTATCCCGTTGCAGTGGTGTGGCCATGATTCCGGCGCTATTGATCAGAAGGTTCAATTCCCGGTCGCTGGCGAGGAAGTTTTCGGCAAAACGGTCGATGGAAATCGGGTCGAGTAAATCCAGGCTGGCGTGTTCAACACCGATGATGCCCGAGAGGTTGCGTTCGGCCTTTTCAGGATCCCGCGCGGGAACGATCACCTGCGCACCCGCGTCGACCAACACGCGAACCGTTTCCAGGCCAATGCCGGAGTAGCCACCGGTGACAATCACCGTCTTGCCTCGCAAATCGCTGCCCGCCAAGGCTTGCTGGGCGGTAGTGCCGGCATCGAAGCCGCTGCCAATTGGGGTTTGTTTGTCAGCCATGAAAGATCTCCTTATGGGAGGCCTAGAGTCTCTCGCTGGAGCCCGGACGCGGAATGCCCTAGAGTCCGTGTTTCTGTCGCGATCGTCCGGAGCTTTTATGGATACCCTTTCCGATGTGCTGGCACTGTTAAAAAGCCATCGCTCGACCTTCGCCGGCCTGAAGGCTGGGGGCACCTGGGTCATTGACTTTGCGGCGCCGGATGGCATCAAGTTCAACGCGGTGGTGGAGGGCAGTTGCTGGCTGGAAGTGGAAGGGCTGGCAGTACCGATACGCTTGTATGAGGGAGATTGTTTCCTGTTGACCCAGGCACGCCCGTGGAGGCTGTCCAGCAATCTGTGCCCTGAAGGACTCGATGCACGTGAGGTGTATGCCGATGCGGTGGGAGGCATCGCCACGGTGGGTGCCACGGTGGATCTGTTCTTGATCGGCGGACGATTTATCTACGGGGATGACGCCCGGTTGTTGCTGGACAGCCTGCCGCCGGTGTTGCGGGTGAGTGCCAACTCCGAACAGGCCGCCGTGTTGCGTTGGTGCCTGGATCGCCTGGCCCGGGAATACGCCAGCCCGTTGCAGGGAGCGGCGCTGATGACCGAGCATTTGGCGCAAATGATGCTGGTGCAAATCCTGCGGCTCTATCAATCTTCCATGGGCACCCATACCACAGGCTGGCTGGGAGCCTTGACGGATCCAAGGCTGGCCCCGGTGCTGCGGGAAATTCACGCAGCGCCCGCCCGGCGCTGGACATTGAGTGAAATGGCCGGCGTGGCGAGTCAATCCCGCTCCACCTTCGCCTTGCACTTCAAGCAACGGGTAGGGCTGGCACCGCAGGAATACCTGACCCGCTGGCGTATGCACCTGGCGGTACAGGCCTTGAAAGCCAGCGACAACAGCGTGTCCACGATCGGCCAGTCCCTGGGTTATCAGTCAGACAGCGCTTTCAGCAATGCTTTCAAGCGCGTGATGGCTTGTTCTCCCCGGGAATACCGCGAGCGAACCCCACACAAGGAACCCAGTGATGAGCGAAACCCAGCAGCAGAAGGTCAAGGTCAACGGCATTGAGTTGAACGTGCACATCGCCGGCCCCGAGAGCGGCCCGCCGGTGTGGTTGCTGCATGGGTTTCCCGAGTGCTGGCACTCCTGGCGCGAGCAGATTCCGGCGCTGGTGGCCCAGGGTTATCGGGTGTTTGTCCCGGAAATGCGCGGCTATGGACAATCCAGCGCGCCGCCGGAAGTGGCCGACTATGACCTGCTGACCCTGTGCGCCGATATCCAGGGCGCCATGGACCTGTTCGGGCATCGCCGGGTCGTCATGATTGGCCATGACTGGGGCGCCGTGGTGGCCTGGCACCTGGCGTTGCTCGAGCCAGAGCGCGTCAGCCAGTTGGTGACGATGTCGGTACCGTTC
Organism: Pseudomonas sp. B6001; assembly: GCF_013386015.1. Taxonomy (NCBI): domain Bacteria; kingdom Pseudomonadati; phylum Pseudomonadota; class Gammaproteobacteria; order Pseudomonadales; family Pseudomonadaceae; genus Pseudomonas; species Pseudomonas sp. B6001. The sequence goes on along the minus strand of NZ_JACAOX010000023.1, from coordinate 25,465 downwards.
GCCGGACGCTCCCGCAGGCCGGTGATCGAGATTATGCGCGAGCTGTACGCCGATCGCTTCAATTACATCCTGTACTTCCAGGCCCCGGGCGTGGCTGAAAAGGAACTGGATGCCGATATCGAGCGGACATTACGGCTGTTCATGCAGGACCAGGACGTTTTCCTGCAGAAGAAACCCGCCAGCGCGAAGCTGCTGGAAGGTGTGCCGCTGCCCGGTAAGCTCCCGGCCTGGTGCAGCCAGCAGGACCTCGACGTGTATGTTCAGACCTTCGCCAATGACGGCTTTCGCGGCCCGTTGAACTGGTACCGCAACTTCGAACGCAACTGGCAGCGCACCGAGTTCCTCGCCGGCAGGCAGGTGCTGCAACCGACGCTGTTCCTGATCGGCGACCGCGACCCGGTCGGCGTGTTCGAAGCCCACACCCTCAAGCGCATGCCCGACGTCGTGCCGAACCTGCAACAAAGCGTCCTGGCCAACTGCGGCCACTGGATTCAGAACGAGCAGGGGCCCAAGGTCAACGAACTGCTGATCGGGTTTCTAAGGCGAACGTGAACGTCGCGCCGCGTCCTGGCACATCGATCAGGCGGATTTCCTGACCGTGCAGTTGCAGGATCCGGTGCACGATGCGCAAGCCCAGGCCGCCATCGCGTCGAGCCCCGCCAATGGTGAAGGCGCGCAGGAACAGACCTTCGCGCAGATCCGCCGAAATCCCGGGGCCGCTGTCGCTCACCGTGACTTCAACAAAACCGGACTTGGGGGCCAGGGTCACTTCAACTTCGCCATTGGGCGGGGTATGGCACAGGGCGTTATCCAGCAGGTTGGTGAGTACCCGTTCGATCAGGCCCAGGTCGGCCAATACGGTTGGCACCACCGGCGGCAGGCTGGCGGTGAGGGTGATCGCCCGGGCTTCCGCGGTCAGTTCGAACTTCTGGAAAATGTCCTGCACCAGGTCGGGTAACGAAAAGCCTTCGATGACCGGCTGCACAAACCCGTGTTCCAGGCGTACCAGTTCCAGCAGCGACTGGGCCAACCCGCCGACCTTGCGGCTCTGGTCGAGGGCGATGCCCAGGTAACGCCGGCGTTCCTGCGGGGTCAGGCTGGCGTCTTTCAGGGACAGGGTTTCCAGGTAGCCATGCAAGGAGGCCAGCGGTGTGCGCAGGTCATGGGAAATATTCGCGACCATCTCCCGGCGTTCCTGCTCTTGGTGGGTGATGGCGCGCCACTGTTCACCCAGGCGGTTCTCCATCTGCACGAAGGCGTGGTCGAGCACGGCGATTTCATCCTGGCTGGCAACCTCGGGCGCCACGGCCTGCGGGACTTTCGGTGCGCCGTTGATGTCGAACTGGCCGACCTTCTCGGTCAGTTGCCGCAAGGGCCGGGTGATCCAGGCGAACGCGGTCAAACCCGCGAGCAAGCACAACAATGCCACCAGGGCGATGGACCACAGGGCGATGTTCAGTGCCATGCCGGTGGCATCCCGGGCGTCGAACACATCATGGGCTTCGCCCAGCAGCACCACATACAGGTAGCCGGCCTGCTGGCCGTTGACCCGCAGCGGCGCGGCGCTGAACACCTTGAGGCCGTCGACGCTGCGTGGGTCGTCGCCGAGGATCGGCAGCATCGCGCCGCTAAGGAAACGGCGCACCGGCTCCAGGTTGACTTGGTCGCGGCGCAGGTGGCCGCTGGGCGCAGCGTTGCCGACCACACGCCCGTTAATGTCCAGCAGGTACACCTCGACACTCGGGTTTACCAGCATCAACTGGCTGAACAGGTTGCGCACCGCGTCCGGCTTGAGACCGTCGGCGTCCATCAACTGCGTATCCCGGGCGATGTGCGCGGCGAGGTCGCGGGACAGGCCTTGCACCACTTCCAGTTCATGCATGTGGTTGGAGCGCACTTGCAGCCAGGCCGACGTGCCGCTGCAAATCAGCAGCAACAGCGCGAACACCAGGGACAGGCGCTGGGTAAGGGTCAGCCTCATGCCGATTGCTCGGCAAACTTGTAGCCACGGCCCCACACCGTGAGGATGCGCGCCGGGTTGGCCGGATCGGCCTCGACCTTGGCCCGCAGGCGGTTGATATGGGTATTGACGGTGTGTTCGTAACCTTCGTGGCTGTAGCCCCACACGGCGTTGAGCAGGTCCATGCGCGAGAATACCTTGCCCGGTTGGCGGGCGAAAAAGTACAGCAGGTCGAATTCCCGGGGCGTGAGGTCCAGCCGCTGGCCTTGCAGGGTGGCGTCACGGGTCAGCGGGTTGATGAACAACTGGCCGAGGTCGAGGCTGCCGGCGTCCATCTTCAAGTTGCGCGCCATGGCGTCGACCCGGCGCAGCAGCGCCTTGACCCGCGCCACCAGCTCCGGCATGGAAAACGGCTTGGCCAGGTAGTCATCCGCCCCCAGTTCCAGGCCGAGGATGCGATGCAGCTCGCTGGAGCGGGCACTGGTGATAATGATCGGCGTGTAGCGCGTCATTGCCCGGGCCCGCCGGCAGATCTCCAGGCCGTCGACGCCGGGCAGCATCAGGTCAAGGATCAACGCATCCCAGCCGCCTTGCTCCAGCAGGCGCAGGCCTTCGTCACCATCGGCACTGTGAACCACCTCGAACTGCTCGTCCCGCAGGTGCAGGCAGATCAAATCGGCAATATGGGCATCGTCCTCGACCACCAGGACACGTTTGGGCTGATCCATTGATAAAAACCTGTCTTCTTGATTCGCGCATTGTGCGGCTTTTGCAACAGTGTAGTTATCACGAATTGTTTAACTCTGCGTGAGGATTCCGCGACCACCCCGGGCCTAACCTTACTCATCGCAACGGCAAAAGTACGCCCCCCTCATTGTGGCGAGGGAGCTTGCTCCCGCTGGGTCGCGCAGCGGCCCCAAAAAAGCCGGGAGCGCTGCGCACTCCAGCGGGAGCAAGCTCCCTCGCCACAGTTTGTTTATCAGCCATAGGGGCTTCGCCAGCCATCCGCACTTGTGTGAGGAGCAACTCATGTATTCACGTCGACAGATCCTGCTCGCCGGCGGCGGCCTCGGCCTCGCAGTCATCGCCGGTGGCCTGCTGCAAAAAATCAACGCCGGCCCCGCCCTGATCGCCGAAGCCGAAGCCGCCGAACATTTCGAAGTCAGCCACACCGACGCCGAATGGCGCACCCTGCTGACCGCCGAGCAGTACGCGATCCTGCGGGAGGAGGGCACCGAACGCCCCTACAGCAGCGCCCTCAACAGTGAACACCGCAACGGCACCTTCGCCTGCGCCGGTTGCGCGTTGCCCCTGTACGCCTCAGCCACCAAATTCGAAAGCCACACCGGCTGGCCCAGCTTCTGGCAACCCCTGGAAAACGCCGTGGCCAGCCACGTCGACACCTCCTTCGGCGTGGTACGCAAGGAAATCCACTGCCGCCGCTGCGGCGGTCATCAGGGCCACGTGTTCGATGACGGCCCGGCACCCACCGGCCTGCGCTACTGCATGAACGGCGCAGCCATGACGTTCACCGCGACTTAATTCAATGTCTTCCTATAAGGGTCTACCCCATGTGGCTTTTGGTTCTCGCATATCTGGGCGGCGTGCTGACGATTGTCAGTCCCTGCATCCTGCCGGTTCTGCCTTTTGTCTTCGCTCGCACCGGGCAGCCGTTTTTGCGCAGTGGCTTGCCGCTGCTGCTGGGGATGGCGATGACCTTCGCCCTGGTCGCCTCGCTCGCGGCGGTGGGCGGCGGTTGGGTGGTGCAAGTCAATCAGTACGGTCGCTGGCTCGCGTTGCTGTTTGTTGCGCTATTCGGGCTGACGCTGCTGCTGCCAAGCCTGTCCGAGCGCCTGACCCGGCCGCTGGTGGCCGCGGGCAGTCGCCTGTCGGAAGCCGCCGGGGCCGATTCGCGGCCGCGTCCGGGCGCATCGTTCCTGATCGGCGTGGCCACCGGGTTGCTGTGGGCGCCGTGCGCCGGGCCCATCCTCGGGCTGGTGCTGACGGGCGCCGCGCTGCAGGGCGCCAGTATCGGCACTACCTTGCTCTTGCTGGCCTACGCGGCAGGGGCTGCCACCTCCCTGGCCTTGGCGCTGCTGGTCGGCGGTAAAGTCTTCGGTTTCATGAAGCGTTCGCTGGGCGCTGGTGAATGGCTGCGTCGTGGTCTCGGCGCCCTGATGTTGGCCGGTGTGGCGGCCATCGCCCTGGGCCTGGACACCGGGATCCTGGCGCGCCTGTCGACGGCGTCAACCGGTGGCCTGGAACAAAGCCTGGTGGAGAAACTCAGCGCCAAGCCTGAACAGAAGAGCGGGGCGATGATGGCCGGCGGCGCGATGATGGCCGCCAACCACAGTGACACGCTGCCAGTGGAAGGCCAGTTGCCGCCGCTGGACGGTGCCGTGCAATGGCTCAACTCCGAGCCACTGACTGCCGAGGCGTTGAAAGGCAAGGTGGTGCTGGTGGATTTCTGGACCTACTCCTGCATCAACTGCCTGCGCACCTTGCCGTACGTCAAGGCCTGGGCCGAGAAATACCGCGACCAGGGCCTGGTGGTGATCGGTGTGCACGCTCCGGAATTCGCCTTCGAACGCGACGTGAACAACGTCACCAAGGCCATGAAGGACCTGGGCATCACTTACCCGGTGGCCATCGACAACAACTACAAGATCTGGCGCGCCTTCAACAACCAGTACTGGCCGGCGCATTACTTTGCCGATGCCAAGGGCCAGATCCGCTATCACCATTTTGGCGAGGGTGACTACGCCGAGTCCGAGCGAGTGATCCAGCAACTGCTGCGTGAGGCGGGCGCTACCAAGGTGGCGGGCGGCTTGATCGAAGCCGATGCCAAGGGCATCCAGGCCGCACCGGACATGAACGAAGTGCAGTCGCCGGAAACCTACCTGGGCTTCCAGCGCGCCGAGAACTTCGTGACCACCGGCACCCTGGGCACCGACAAGGTGGTGAACTACCCGGCAGCCGGCAACCTGGCCTTGAATAACTGGACCCTGGAAGGCCAATGGAACGTCGGCGGCCAGCAAGCCACCCTCGCAGCGGCCAACGGCAAGATCGTCTACCGCTTCCACGCCCGTGACCTGCACCTGGTGCTGGGCCCGGGCGCCGATGGCAAGCCGGTGCGCTTCAAGGTCAGCATCGACGGCCAGGCGCCGGGGGATTCCCACGGCACCGACGTCGCGCCGGATGGCAGCGGCACCGTGACCGAACAACGCTTGTATCAACTGGTGCGCCAGCCGGGCGCGGTCAAGGACCGGACCTTCACCATCGAGTTCCTGGACCCGCAAGTGGCGGCCTATGCCTTCACCTTCGGCTAACCCATAGCGAAATTTTGCATGGTTAACCCGATCAATGTAGGAGCTGGCTTGTCGGGTCGCCGCATCGCTGCGATAGCGATGTTGAATTCACCACCTCAATCGCAGGCAAGCCAGCTCCCACAGTTGACCGCATTTATCCTGATGTTTCGGAGTGACTGAGATGAAACTGCTTAAGTACTTACCGGCCCTGGCGTTCGCCGCCTTTGTCGGCCACAGCTCGGCGTTCTCCTTCGGCCCGTCCGACGACGCCGTGGCCATCGCGCCGCCGGCCATGGACCTGCCGGCAGACGCGAACAACCTGCAAACCGCGGTCTTCGCCGGCGGCTGCTTCTGGGGCGTGCAGGGTGTGTTCCAGCATGTGCAAGGGGTGAAAAACGCCGTCTCCGGCTATGACGGCGGCGCGGCGAGCACCGCGCAGTACGAAAGCGTCAGCGGCGGCGACACCGGCCACGCCGAGTCCGTCGCCGTGACCTACGACCCGAGCAAGGTCAGCTACGGCAAGCTGCTGCAGATCTACTTCTCGGTCGCCCACAACCCCACGGAACTCAACCGCCAGGGCCCGGACAGCGGCACCCAGTACCGCTCGGCGATCTTTGCCCAGAACGCCGAACAGCAAAAAGTCGCCCAGGCCTACATCGCCCAACTCGACGCCGCGAAAGCCTTCGACAAGCCGATCGTGACCAAGATCGAGATGGGCAAAGCCTTCTACCCGGCGGAGTCCTATCACCAGGACTTCCTGACCGAAAACCCGTCGTACCCCTACATCGTGATCAACGACCTGCCAAAGGTGGCCCAGCTGAAAAAATTGTTCCCTGAGCAGTACCGCGCAGAACCGGTACTGGTGAAAAACCAGTAGACCTATGATCGTTCCCACTCTCGACGATCGACGATCGTTCCCACGCTCTGCGTGGGAACGCCGCCAGGGCGCTCTGCGTCCGCTCTTGAAGTCGTGACGCGGAGCGTCACCGGATTCATTCCCACGCGGAGCGTGGGAACGATCAGCGTGGGAACGATTATCAGACGACTTCAAGGTAGGAGCTATGAATCGCCCGCGCCAACTCCCGCACGGTGTCGATAAAATCCGTCAACCGGCTATGCAGCCCATCCTCCAGAATCTCATCAATCCCTGTATACCTCAGCCGCGCCTCAAACTCCGCCGCCAAACGCTGGGCCGTACGCCCATAACTCCCCGGCAGGTCCGCCAGGATATGGCTCAACTCCTCGATACACGCATGCAACGAGCGCGGCACATCACTGCGCAACAGCAACAACTCCGACACCGACCGCGCATTCAGCGCATTCGGGTACAGCTCGGTATACGCCTCAAACGACGACAGCGCCCGCAACAACGCGCTCCACTGGTAATACCCGCGTGCCGAAAGGTCGCTGACTTCCTCGGACTCTTCCCCAAACATTTCATACCGCGCGTCCAGCAAGCGCAACGTGTTATCCGCCCGCTCGACAAACGTCCCCAGCCGAATAAACCGATACGCATCGTTACGCATGATCGTCCCGGACGTCGCCCCACGAAACAGGTGCGAGCGCTGCTTCACCCAGTCACAAAAGTGGCTGATGCCATGCCGCGCCAACCCGCCGGCCGCAATACTGCGCATCTCCAGCCAGGTGGCGTTGAGGTTTTCCCACATATCAGCCGTGATCCGTCCCCGCACCGCATGGGCATTACCCCGTGCAGCCCGCAGGCAGTTGTAGATACTGGCGGGGTTTTCCTCGTCGAGGGCGAAGAAGTGCAGCATGCGCTCGGCGTCCAGTTGCTGATGGCGCTCAAGGTAACTGTCCAGGGTGCCGCTGCTGAGCAGCGACATGGCCAACTCGTCCAGCCCGTCACTGCGCCCGGCCTGGGGCATCAACGACAGCGAATAACTGACTTCCAGCATGCGCGCCAGGTTCTCGGCACGCTCCAGGTAACGGGACATCCAATACAGATCTGCGGCGGTTCTACTCAGCATACTCAGCCCTCCACCACCCAGGTGTCCTTGGTTCCGCCGCCTTGCGACGAGTTGACGATCAATGAGCCTTCGCGCAGCGCCACGCGGGTCAAGCCACCGGGCACCAGGCGGGTTTCCTTGCCCGAGAGCACGAACGGTCGCAGGTCGATATGCCGCGGCGCGATGCCGTTTTCGACAAACGTCGGGCAAGTGGACAGGCTCAAGGTCGGTTGGGCGATGTAGGCGTGAGGGCGGGCCTTGATACGCTGGCGGAAGTCCTCGATCTCGGCCGCGCTGGACGCCGGGCCCACCAGCATGCCGTAGCCGCCGGAACCCTGGGTTTCCTTGACCACCAGTTCCGGCAGGTGCGCCAGTACGTGGGACAGCTCATCCGGCTTGCGGCACTGGAACGTCGGCACGTTTTGCAGGACCGGCTCTTCATCCAGGTAGAACCGGATCATCTCCGGCACGTACGGGTAGATCGACTTGTCGTCCGCCACGCCGGTGCCGATCGCATTCGCCAGCACTACGTTGCCCGCGCAGTACGCCGCGACCAGGCCGGGCACGCCGAGCATCGAATCGGGGTTGAAAGCCTGCGGATCGAGGAAGGCATCGTCGATGCGGCGGTAGATCACATCCACGGCCTTGGGGCCGTCGGTGGTACGCATGAACACCTTGAGGTCGTGCACGAACAGGTCGGCGCCTTCCACCAGCTCCACGCCCATTTCCCGGGCCAGGAATGCATGCTCGAAGAACGCGCTGTTAAACCGGCCCGGCGTCAGCACCACCACATTCGGGTTGTCCAGGCGGCTGGAGCTTTTCAGGGTCTTGAGCAGCAGGTTGGGATAGTGGTCCACCGGGGCGATGCGTTGCTTGGCGAACACCTCGGGGAACAGGCGCATCATCATCTTGCGGTCTTCGAGCATGTAGCTCACGCCGCTGGGGGTACGCAGGTTGTCTTCGAGCACGTAGTAGGTGCCGTCGCCATCGCGCACCAGGTCGACCCCGGAGATGTGCGAGTAGATATCGCGGTGCAGGTCCAGGCCGACCATGGCTTTCTGGTATCCCTCGTTGCCCAGCACCTGATCGGCGGGAATGATCCCGGCCTTGATGATGCGTTGGTCGTGGTAGATGTCGGCAAGGAACATGTTCAGCGCATTCACCCGCTGGATACAGCCACGCTCGATGACACTCCACTCACTGGCGGGGATGCTGCGGGGGATGATATCGAAGGGGATCAGGCGCTCGGTGTCTTGCTCGTCGCCATACAGGGTGAAGGTGATCCCCGCGCGGTGAAACAGCAGGTCGGCTTCACGGCGGCGCTGGGCCAGCAGTTCTGGCGGCGTGTTGGCCAGCCAGCGGGAGAATTCCTGATAATGCGCACGGCAAACGCCTTGTGCGTCATTCATTTCATCAAAGAAAGATCGAGCCATTCCAATTACCTTGTCAGTGCCGGGACTAACTGCGCTTTGGCACTGCCGCTTTAGAAAACGCATTTTTTTATGAGCCCGTGGCTGATGGTGCCAGCAGGCCTGGTCCTTACTTTCTTTTGGGGTGGGCTCTGGGTCGGGGGGTAACGATTGCTCCTGTATCCGGGCAGATAAAGGACTAAAGCAATGCCTGTGCCATCCACCTTGTGGCGAGGGAGCTTGCTCCCGCTGGGCTGCGCAGGGGCCCCAAAAAGGAATCAGACCGCTGCGCACTGGAGCGCTGTCCCGGTCCAGCGGGCCCAAGCTCCCGCGCCACCGATGCGGCCCTATCGCCTCAAAACGGTGCACTGATTACTTGAACTTTGCACCAGCCCGGTTCTTCTAAACTGCTTCAAATGCCAGCACGGAGCACGGATGTGCCCAGAATCATCTCACCCGACACCCCGGAATCGAGCCTGACCGACCACAGCGAACACAACGCTAAGATTTTCGGTTCGCCCAAGGACCGTCTCGACTTTTACCGGCGTGAAATCCAGTACGAAACCAGCATCCTGGCCAACCGCACCGACGCCTACCTCACGGCCCAGTCATTCCTGGTGATCGCCTTCGTGTCCGGCATGGGCAACCTGAACCCCGAATGGGGCAAGCTGTTCACCCTGGTGGTGCCCGTGTTCCTGGCGACCCTGGGCATTCTCAGTTCCCTCAACGCCTGGCCGGGGATTCGGGCGGCCTACGAAATCATCGACCACTGGCATTACAAGCAGAGCGAACTGCTGCGCAGCGAGCCGGTGATGGGCCTGGCCTACGATGAGTCGCCACTGTTCAGTGAGATGGAGTCGTCCCACAAGGGCTATCGCAAGTCGCTGTTGTTCTCGATGCGCGCGCCCTGGCTGTTCATGGTGTTCTGGGTGATGCTGGGGGCCTACGCGTTTTACATCCAGGTGGACAACCCCGGCTCATAAGCAATTGGAACTTCACCGACCCGCACGGGACCTTACCTTTACGCAGTCTGCGTTTTCCAACAGAGGTGAGCCATGAGCACAGACAACGACCCGCAAACCAGCAACCGTAACGATCCCGCCATCGACCGCGGCGAACCGGCCCCCGGCACCGCGGCCGACGCGCCGAAAGACCCCAAGCCTGCCAGCGACCCCAAGGCCAAGGAAAACGACTACAGTCCAGACTTCAAGCCCGAGCGCGAGCCCAAGCCTGAAACCGATGCCGATATCGATACCCAAGGCGGTTAGAGGAGACGGTGATGTCAGTTGAAATAGACGAAGACGATGAACTCAATGACCCGGGCAATGAAGACCCAGGTTCATTGATGGATGATGCCGAAGTACCGCTTAACGACCTGGATGATGCCGCTGACGTCGGCAACACTGAAAACCAGGAGTAGACGTCATTGTTGTGCCTGGGCACGTCGTTCATACCACGCCAGCATCGGCTGCGTGCTGAGACCATGAACGACGATGCTCAGGGCAATGACTGACAGCGTCAGGTTCACCGCGACCGCACTGCTGGTGCCCACCAGCCCGTGGTTGATGGCATAGAACAGGTAGTAGATGCTGCCGATCCCGCGAATCCCGAACCAGCCCACCAGCCCGCGCTGATGGCGATTCAGCAAGCCGCCCCAGGGTATCGACAGCACGCTGAGGGGGCGAATCACGCAAAACAGCGCCGCCCCCACCGCCAGCGCCCGCCAGTCCCAATGGCTGATCAGCACCACGCCCAGCAAGGTCACCAGGAACACTTCCATCGAACGCTCTACCAGCCCACCAAAGGCGAGCATGTCGCCCATCATCACCCCGGCGGCGATTTGCGTGTCCTGCAGTTGCCCGACATCGCCATGCAACGCATGCTCCGGCTCAACTTCCATGTGGCCAACCACCGGCTGTGCCAGATGTTCCGCCGGGGTTTGTGAGTTGCCGGTGGACTTGAACTCGGCCTGGCGCAGGCCCAGGCCGGCGGCAAATACCGACAGGAAGCCGTAGCCGCCGATGGCTTCGGCCACCACATAGGCGAGGGCGATCAGGGCCAGCGTCAGGTAGTCATTCGGTGACAGGGTGCTGTCGGCATTGGTGATACGCATCTTCAGGGTGACGCGACCGATGCCACGCCCCATCCAGTAGCCCACGAGCAACCCGGCAGGTACGGCCCAGAGCAGGTTTTTCAGCACCCAGCCGCCCAGCCAGTCACCGTCGAACCCGCCGTGCTGCATGAAAATCAGCGCAAAGATCACGAACGGGAAGGCCGTGCCGTCGTTCAAGCCTGCCTCACCGGAAAGACCGAAGCGCAGCGCGTCATAATCCTGCGCGTTATTGACCTGCACCAGGCCCGCGAGCACCGGGTCGGTGGGCGCAAGGATCGCCCCCACCAGCAGTGAACCCCCCCACGACAACCCCAGCAGCCAATGCAGCACCAGGCACGTCCCGAGGATGGTCAAGAGCATCACCGGCCCGGCCATGCCAAACGCAATGCGCCAGGTTCGGTGCTTGAGGGGCAGGCGCAGTTTCAGCCCGCTGACGAACAGCGAAAACAGCACCGCGACTTCTGTCAGGTGTTCCATCCAACTGGCCGAGGCCTTGATGTCCAGATGCAGCAGGTCCATGCCCAGCGGGCCGATACCCACGCCGAGCAACAGGCACACCGCCGAGGTGGTGACCGGCATCCAGCGCAGGTAGGAGGAGGTGAGGGCGAGGGTGAGCAACACCGCGCCCAGTACGGCCATCCATAGGATGAAGGTCATTGAATAGTCCCGGGCATGGTCTGTGTGAACGTTTGAGGTTTGCCGGGAGAGAGAGGTTCAAAAAACGCGCATTGCCTGCTCGGGCAATGCGCGGTTTGTCAGGTCGCCAGGCGTGTTACGTTGGCATTGAGGGTGCTGTTTGGGGTGAAGGAGAAGGTGAACCCCGAGTCGAGAAACTTTTGCAGCCCGTCATTATCAAGACTGAATACCGTTGCACCGACCGATTGATCAAGAGTGCCAGTGGCATCGAACATGGCTTTGTCCAGGCCGGCTTGGTTGGTGTTGTAGATATAGAGCTTTCCATCACTGCTCTTTTGAATATAGGCGGTGTGTACGATATTGCCGTCTGCTTTATTGCTCATGAAGTTGATAACGCCTGATTCGGTAATGTCCGCGGGCCTGAATACGGCGCTGGTATTCTCGACAGTAATACCCATCAGATCCTTGTAGCGTTGCGTGTAATTGGAATCCCCGCTCCTGACCACACTGCCCAGCACGGCCTCGCGAGTTTTCAACGGGAGTGCATTGTCTGCCATCCCGACGAACATGGTTTTTTCGTAGCAGATTGTCCCGGTGTATCCCGTTTTGGCATGGAGCTTCTCCAGTTTGTCGCGAAGCGCTTCTACCGGCACGGCGTCAGCTTTGAAATTTTCCAGCGGCTCGCCAAAGGGCTGTCTGGTTTTCACATTCAAGGCGTGCCAATTACCGGTGGCGTCATCAAACTTCGCAAACACCTTGGCTTCTTCGGTCGCATTGGCCGCCTTGTAAGTGCCTTCGGCAATGCCGGGCTTTTTCGCCAGTGACGTCAGGTCGACACTGCGCAAGGCGCCACGCAGATGATTGACGCCGTTACGTCCAGCGGTCAGCGTGGTGCGCCCCAGCTTCAATGCACTCCGGGCCAGATCATCAGCCCCGCTCAACGGATTGAAACTCCCCAGCGCCGCGCGCCCGACAATCTTCGCGCCCTGGGCGAACTTGCTGAAAGCCGATGCGCCGGCGGCCACGGCCTTGGCCCCCCTGGCTGCCGCACCGAGGCCCACGGCAAACCCAAATATATCCAGGGCCAGGTCGCCGACACCTTCGCCGATGTTGCCGTTTTGAAAGTTGACGATTGCCGACCTCAAGGGGATCAGGTTGAGGAGGAATTCATTGACTTTCTTGTAAAAGGGAACCTCGGTATCAAGCGTGGTGACCCCCTCGGCCTCTTTTTTGAATGACCGGATATCAACATCCGTCACCATGGCATCGGCAATATAAGACGTTCGGGCACTGCCAAAGCTCTTGGGGTTGGCGTCCTGGATTTTTTCATCCGTCAACCCGGGTGCGTACTCGCCCGAAGGTATGACTTCTTCCAGGTCTTTATGGTAATGGGTGTGGTTGGAAGGTTGTTTGCCTGCCGTGAAGTCACCCAGGTCCGTACGCTCGGTAATCTTCGCGGTCCTGAGATTGATTTCGTAGGTGTGCACCTGGTTTTTGCGCCTGGTTTTCACCAGCAGGCAATTGTCTTCGGGCACCCGCTTGCGGGTTTCCTTGCCAAAGTTGTCCTTATCGACGTCGACTTCCCTGACCACTGTGATTTCGCCGTATTCCAGGTTTTTACGGTCTTCTTCAGGGAGCCGCGAAACCATCCACTTCACCTGGGCCGCGACGCTTTTTTCGATGCCGTCGGCGTATTCCCCGAACGCGTCCTGGAACACGTTCGGCATACTTGGCAGGTCTTTGGTTTTTTCCAGCACCTCGCTGAGGTTCAACGTACTGGATGAGGTCACCCAATGATTGTCAGCGGGGGGCGGGGGCCCAATTCCAAGTACCCCTACGGCCGGTGGTTCTTCGACGCCAGGTCGATGGTGAAGCGCGTCCTTCATATACAAGTCGAGGATCGAATAAGGCCCCGGGAAATCGCTATGGGCGGGTTCCAACGTGATGCTCTTGTCTTCCAGGGTTGCCGTATCCATGCCCGGCAGGGCTTTGCGCAATTGCTCCAGGGCCATTTCCTTGCGTAATGGCATCGGCATGCTCTGTGTTTGACTGGCCGCGCTCAGTTCGGTGATCTGCGCATCGAATGCATCGCGTACATCATTCATTTGGCCTTCGGTCACCGGATACGGCATACCGTTCGCGCTTCCCCAATCCTTGAGCGCCTCTTGCTGGGCGGCATATTCGACATAACGCTCCTGGGCGGAGACCGGCGCGACCTCAGCGTGGAGCATGACCTGCCCATAGGACATCCCTGCGGTTGAACCCGGAGACTGCGCTTCGATGCGTTCTACCGCGGTGACAAAACTGACCCAACTATGTGAACCCGGGGTGACCTGGTCCGGGATGTCTTTAACCAGGAACTCCGGAGCGCGGGTGGAGAGCAGCAGATGCGCTTGTAGCGCCGCTGCCTCGGGTGACGATGCCTTGCCGGTGCTGACAAGATGTTCGGCCAACCGGCTGACGATACCGGAGGCGGGTTTGCCCCAGGTACTGTTCCCGGTCACGGCAAAACCGGCGATGTGATGCCTGGACCTGGGGTCTGTCGCGCGGAACGAGTTGTCTTTGTCCACACTCATGGCTGCCAACAGCCAATCAGTGGCACTGCCTTTGATGGACTGCGCGTCAAATTTTGCCTGGAGGGCCTCGCCCAACGCCTTGCCCTTGGGGGAGCGGATCAGCGAGTCGAGCACCCGCTGCGGGTCAGCCAGCTCGGAAGGCGTGAACGACTTGCCCTGCATGAGGTATTCCACTACGTTCCTGGCGCCGTTCAAATCAACGTCGCCGATCTTGCCGCGGCGCAGGTCGGACCGCAGCTGATTCGCCGCCTCGGGCGCAAGCGGGGGCTGCCATTCCAGCGCACCGCCATAATTGCCATGGAGCGGCGCCTGGAGTTCAGGCCTGAGCAGATAATTCGTCAGGTTCTCCACCTCCTCGGGCGTGGTTGGCACGTCCCAGCCATTGATCTCAAGGAATTCCTTGAGGCTAATGGTGCTCCCTGAGTCGGTGCTCCCGACCTGGCGGTAAGCGCTGTCGGGGTGAAGCTCGACTTTATTCTTTTGCAGGTAGTCGAGAACGTCACCGCTCCCAATGCTGCCCGATCGAATCCGCTCAAGCAGGTAATTGAGTTCACGCCCCACGGTGTTCAGCGTCTGGGTATTGCCCACCAGGGCTTTCTGGCGCTCAACCTCATCCTCACCACGGGTTTCGTGCAGGTCCGCAAAACGCGGGCCGCTCACGCCGGTAAAAGCTTTGTCGCGCGCCAACTCATCTGCACGCTCGTGGGCATGATCCGGCAGGATATGTTCTTGCTCTTTGTAGAATTGGCTCACCAACCACAGGGGGGCACTGTTGCTGTTTTGGGAGAGCGGCGGTTTGAAGGGGATCGGGTTACCGTCGCCGATAACGCGTGCGGCGTCCCTGACCTGTGCGCCCACCTGCGCCCAGCCTTTGTCATCGGGGCCGTTGGGTTGCGCGGCGGCGGAGGGCCTGCGCTGGTAGGTGATCTTCCCGGTATTGGGGTCAATCATCACTGAATTGGGGTTTATCCCGTTTTCCCTCATCCAGTCACGGACTTGCGGGGACTCCATGGCACGCCCCAACTGCGACCACCACTGCCCGAACGTTGAGTTCGGCGGAATGTTCTCGACCATGATCGTGTCATCATGGCCGTCGCCCTTGACCTGACGCAGCGCGCTGGCTACCTGGCCTGCCAGTTCACCGTCGGCATCGGCACGCGGGCTGGGGATCCTGGTCCCGGGGGAGCCTGGCGCGGCATTTTCCGGCGCTGCGGCCTGGAGCCGCGCCGGGGGAAGCGGCTTGTCAGGTGCGTTCAAAGGAATGAAAGAAGCCGTAGCCTGAGTAGGAGCAATTGTCATAGGAGGGGGATCCGGTAATTTATCGAGTACACCCAAGCAGCGCTTCGCTCCAGCGGGTGTAACTCTTCGTACCCGATGCCCCCTCAGCGATTCCATCCCACTGGCATGCAGATTGATACGGCGTTTTACGCGCCCATGCTAAGGGTGCGCCGCGGTCCTCAGCCGAATCATGTCGATCAACTGGCGCAATCCCGGCTGCGACTGACGCCGGCTGGGGTAGTACATGCACAGCGGCGCGCCGATGCAGGCCCAGTCGGGCAGCACTTCCACCAGGCGCCCGTCGGCCAGTTCCGCCAGCACGCGATTCTCCAGGCAATAGGCGATACCCACGCCTTGCAGGGCCGCATCAACGATGGTCTGGGTGTCGGCCGCGCTGAAGTGGCCGGGCACATCGAGCCGCTGTTGGCGTGCGCCATTGCCCAGTTCCCATTTGTAGGTGGTCTTGTCGCCCAGGTACATGCGTACACAGGAGTGCGTGAGCAAGTCCCTGGGCACTGCAGGTGTCCCTGCCTGTGCGAGGTAGGCCGGGGAGGCGACCATGATCCAGCGCAGCTCGCCGGTCAGCGGCACGGCCACCATGTCCTGGGGCACCGTGGCGCCATAGCGGATTCCTGCGTCGTAGCCCTCTGCGACGATGTCGAGCATGCGGTCCTCGATCATCACGTCCAGGCGCAGTTGCGGGTAGGTGCGGGTGAACTCGCCGAGCACCGGCGAAATCAGCAGCACCGCGGCATCCCGGGGTACGTTCAGGCGCAGGCGGCCAATCGGCGCCTCGCGGTACAGTTCGAGGGTGTCGAGGCCGTCCTGGATCGTCGCAAAGCCGGCACTGAGTTTTTCCGCCAGTACCACGCCGGCATCGGTAGGCTCTACGGCGCGGCTGGTGCGATACAGCAACTTGACCCCCAGGCGCGTTTCCAGGTTGCGCATGGTGTGGCTCAGGGCCGAGGTGGTGACGCCAAGTTCATTGGCGGCATGCCGGAAACTGCGGCGACGGATGATCGCCATGAAGACATTCAGGTCGGCCAACTCGGAGCGATTGAACGCAGCCATATCAAGCACCTTTTATGGGGTTTGGGTTGCACGCGGCGTTGAGCCCGATTCAACCACGGATGATCTAGAGTAATCGTTTTTTTACTGATTGTTTCTGGCGGAGGCTTTTTCATGAGTATCGAAACCATCAAGATCCCGGGCATCGACAAGGCCGTCTCGCGGATTGCCCTGGGCACCTGGTCCATGGGTGGCTCGATGTGGGGCGGCGCCGATAATGAGGTCTCGGTCAAGACCATTCGCCATGCGCTGGCCAGCGGCATCAACTTTATCGACAGTGCGCCGGTCTACGGCCTTGGGCTGTCGGAAGAACTGATCGGCCGGGCCCTGCGCGGCGTACGCCACACGGCGGTGATCGCCACCAAGGCCGGGTTGCAATGGGACGACGGCACGGTGCGCCGCAATGCCACGGCCCGACGTATCCGCAAGGAAATCGAAGACTCACTGCTGCGCCTCGAAACCGACTACATCGACCTCTACCAGATTCACTGGCCCGACCCGTTGGTAGCTCAGGAGGAAACCGCCGGCGAGCTGGAAAAACTGCGCCGTGAAGGCAAGATCCTTGCCGTGGGGGTGAGCAATTATTCGCCTGCGCAAATGGACGATTTCCGCCAGTACACGCACCTGGACACCGTGCAGCCGCCCTACAACCTGTTTGAGCGGGCGATCGACAGCGATATCCTGCCGTACGCCAAGCAAAATTCACTGGTGGTTTTGGCTTACGGTTCGCTGTGCCGGGGTTTGTTGAGCGGCAGCATGCACGCGGCCACGGGTTTTACCGGGGATGACGTGCGCAAGCTCGACCCGAAATTCAAGGCGCCACGCTTTGAGCAGTACCTGGCGGCGGTCGCGGCATTGGACGTGTACGCTCGCGAATGCCACGGCAAGTCTGTGCTGGCCCTGGCGTTGCGCTGGGTGCTGGACCAGGGCCCCACGGTTGCACTGTGGGGCGCCCGCCGGCCGGAGCAGCTCAAAGGCGTTGAAGATGCGTTCGGCTGGCAGCTCACGGCCGACGACCTGCAACATATCGACCGTATTCTGGCCAGCACGATAAAAGACCCGGTAGGGCCGGAGTTCATGGCCCCGGCCCAGCGTTAACCTTTGCGACAGGGATGTCTTGCAGCTGCAAAACAACAAAAGACATTCCTTTGGCGTTGAGGTTTTTGGCATGAAGCGCGGTCCCTTGTTCAAGATCATGGGTGGTTTGCTGTGTGTGGTGGCGGTGGCAGCCGCCTGGAAATGGCGCGGCAATCCCGATGTGCTGTGGCAGATCGTCAGCCGTCAATGCGTGCCCGACCAGAACCAGCACCAGAATCCGCGCCCCTGCCTCGAGGTTGATCCGGACAAGGGGTTCGCGCTGCTCAAGGACCTCAACGGCCCGTACCAGGACTTACTGATCCCCACCGATAAAGTCACCGGAATCGAAGACGTCGCGCTGGCCCGGGACTTGTTGCCGCATTACTTTGCCCAGGCCTGGAAACACCACGATGTACTCTCGGCCGGCCTGCAAACACCGATTGCCGACCGTTATGTATCCCTGGCGATCAACTCGCGGTATGGCCGCACGCAAAACCAGTTGCACATTCATATCGCCTGCCTGCGCCCCGACATTTTCAACACCCTCAACGAACGCGCGGCAACCCTCGACGAGCACTGGCAAACCCTGCCGGTAAAACTGCAGGGGCATACCTACAGTGCCCGTACGTTGTCGGCGGTGGAATTCGACCTGCGCGACCCATTGGCCATCCTGAATGACTACGTGCAGGCCCAGGGCGACGCCATGGCCAGTTACAGCTTGCTGTTGGCACCGGCGCCGAACGGCAACTTCGTACTGTTGACCACGCGGTTGACGCTCAAGGAATGGAACCTGGCCTCCGCCGAAGAACTGCAGGACCGCCAGTGCAACCTGATGGGCAAACCACCACAACGACCTGTTTTAGCTGTTAACGACATCCGGTGAAGTTTGCCGTTGAACGAGTGTTCAGTTTCAATTATGTTGGCTGCACCCCCTGCCTGGTAACAGGCGGGCTTGCGCTTTTTCTGATTGAACGAGAGGCACTGGCATGCGGTTTTCACCTTTTGTCGAGCGAATTGCAGGGCAGGGCGTAGCCGCCTGGGACATCCACCACGCTGCCTTCCAGGCCAGCAGCAAAGGCGAAGACATCATCATCCTGAGTGTGGGCGATCCGGATTTCGCCACACCCTCGTTCATCACCGACGCCGCCGTCGAGGCCCTGCGCCAGGGCGACACCCACTACACCGAAATCCCCGGCCGCCCGGCACTGCGCGATGCCATCGCTGCACGCTACAGCCAGTCCCTGGCTCGCCCGCTCAACGCTGAAAACGTCATCACCGTGGCCGGTGCGCAGAACGCCTTGTTCGTCACCTCGCTGTGCCTGTTGCAGGCCGGTGATGAAGTGATCGTGCTCGACCCGATGTACGTCACCTACGAAGCGACCCTCAAGGCCAGCGGCGCAACGCTGGTGCGGGTGCCGTGTTCCGCCGACTCGGGCTTTCGCCTCGACCCGGCACTGCTGGCTGCCGCCATTACGCCTCGCACCCGGGCGATCTTCTTCTCCAACCCCAACAATCCCACCGGCGTTGTCCTCAACCCTCAGGAATTGCAGGTGATCGCCGACCTGGCGATCGAGCATGAACTGTGGGTAGTGGTGGACGAGGTCTACGAAAGCCTGGTGTTCGATGGCGACTACCATAGCCTGGCCGCGTTGCCGGGCATGGCCGATCGCTGCATCGTGATCGGCAGCCTGTCCAAGTCCCATGCCATGACCGGCTGGCGCATCGGCTGGATCGTCGCCGCGCCTGCGATGGTGGCCCACGCGGAAACCCTGGTATTGAGCATGCTCTACGGCTTGCCGGGGTTCGTGATGGAGGCCGCGACCGCCGCCGTGCTGGCCCACGATGAAGTCACCCAGGGCATGCGCGAAACCTACCGCCGCCGCCGCGACCTGGTGGTAGCAGGCCTCGGCGGTTGCCCGGGCATTCACGTGCGGGCCCCGCAGGCAGGCATGTTCGTGTTGGTGGATGTGCGGGACACCGGCCTCGGCTCCCTGGATTTCGCCTGGCGGCTGTTCCGCGAAGCAGGGGTTTCCGTGCTGGATGCCGCGGCCTTCGGCGAGCCGGCCCAGGGGTTTGTGCGGCTGTCGTTTACCCTGGGTGAAGCGCGACTGGCCGAAGCCTGTGAACGTATCAGCCGCTTCGTCGCCAAGCTCGCCGGAGAACCGCGAATCGAGCCTGCGGCGAAAATCATCAGCGTACAGCCGGTGGCTGCGAAGAAGATGATTGAGGTGCTCGACCTGCATAAACGCTTTGGCAATATCGAGGTGCTCAAGGGCATCTCCCTGACCGCCCACGAAGGCGAGGTGATCTCGCTGATCGGCGCCAGCGGCTCGGGCAAAAGTACCTTGCTGCGCTGCATCAACATGCTCGAAGTGCCGGACCAGGGCAGCATCCACGTCGACGGTGAAAGCATCAAGCTCAACTACGGCCGGCCCGGCGCACCGCTGGTGGCCGACGCCAGGCAACTGGTGCGGATTCGCTCGACACTCGGCATGGTGTTCCAGAACTTCAACTTGTGGCCCCATCGCACCGTGCTGGAGAACCTGATCGAAGCGCCGACCCAGGTGCTGCGCGAAAGCCGGGCCGAAGCCATCGAGCGCGCCGAAGCCTTGCTCGACCGGGTTGGCCTGGCCGCCAAGCGCAATGAATACCCGGCGTTCCTCTCCGGCGGCCAGCAGCAGCGGGTGGCCATCGCCCGAGCCCTGGCCATGCGCCCCAAAGTCATGCTGTTCGACGAACCCACCTCGGCCCTCGACCCGGAGCTGGTGGGCGAAGTCCTGCGGGTGATTCGCTCCCTGGCCGAAGAAGGCCGCACCATGATCCTAGTGACCCATGAAATGGCGTTCGCCCGGGATGTGTCATCCAAAGTCGCGTTTTTGCATCAAGGCCTGATCGAGGAAACCGGCTCGCCGGACTCGGTGTTTATCGACCCACGCAGTGAACGTTGCCGGCAGTTCGTCAACGCGCATCAAACTCGCTAACTCCAAAAAAAGACGGGGC
This sequence comes from Pseudomonas sp. B6001, assembly GCF_013386015.1. Lineage (NCBI taxonomy): Bacteria > Pseudomonadati > Pseudomonadota > Gammaproteobacteria > Pseudomonadales > Pseudomonadaceae > Pseudomonas > Pseudomonas sp. B6001. Next base: position 5,073 of record NZ_JACAOX010000023.1, on the reverse strand, counting down.
AAGATCATGAAATCCAAACGATTGGCAAAGTGGTTGAGCAGTGCTGTGTTGATGCTGGCGGCAGGTACTGCGTTGGCGGCGGAGAAACCCATTGTGTTCGCGGTGGCGGCAGAACCCTACCCACCGTTCACGGTAAAGGGCGGCAATGGTGAGTGGACGGGCTTTGAAGTCGACCTGATCCATAAGCTCTGCGGCTTGATGAAGGCTGAGTGCCAGATCAAGGAAGTGGCCTGGGACGGGATTATTCCGTCGCTGCTGGCGAAGAAAATCGACGTGATTTTCTCCTCGATGTCGGTCACCGAAGAGCGCGAAAAACAGATCGCCTTCAGCCGCGCCTACTACGATTCGCTGCTGGGCATTGCCGGCCCCAAGGGCACCACGGTCGAAGTCTCGCCGGCAGGGCTGAAGGGCAAGATCATCGGCGTGCAGATCTCTACGGTCAGCGCCAACTACCTGAAGAAGTACTACGAGAATATTGCTGACCTGAAGTACTACGACACCCAGGAATCGGCCAACGCCGACCTGATTGCCGGGCGCACCGACCTGATGATGGCCGACGGCGTCGCCATCGCCATGATGGTCAAGACCCCTGAGGCCCAGGGCCTGGCCGAAATCGCCGAAGTGCCTTACGACCCGATCATCGGCCGCGGCGTGGGGGCCGGTCTGCGCAAGGAAGACACCGAACTCAAGGCCCGGCTCGACAAGGCCATCGGTGAGTTGCTGGTGAGCAAGGACTACGCCGACCTGTCCCAGAGCGTGTTTGGGGTATCGGTCAGCCCGTGCAAACGCGCCGACACCCCGGCGTACGTCAGCAAGGTATGTGACAGCCCCTACACAAACTAACCCGGTAGAAAGGGAGTGCTTGTGGCGAGGGAGCTCCCTCGTCACAGGGTCACCGCGTGTCATCGAAATAGGGAGCCGCGATGTTCGATCTACTCAACTTCAGCGAACAAGGCTGGGGCAATGCACTGCTCAAAGGGCTTTGGATGACCCTGCAGATCTCCGCCGGCTCGTTTGCGGTGGGGCTGCTGATCGGCCTGGTGGTGGCCTGCGCCAAGCTCAGTGCACCGCGCCCGATAGCCATGCTGATGCGCGGCTACACCACGGTGTTTCGCGCGGTGCCCGAGTTGCTGCTGATCCTGCTGCTGTATTACGCAGGCTCGATGGGCCTCAACGCATTGATGCTGTGGCTGGGGTTTGCGCAGTTCAACATCAGCGGCCCGCTGGTAGCGGTCCTGGTACTGGGGCTGGTGCAAGGCGCGTACGCCTCGGAGATTTTCCGCGCGGCGATCCTCGCGATTCCCCATGGCCAGATCGAAGCGGCGCGGGCGTTTGGCTTGAGCGGCTTTGGCCTGTTCCGTCGGGTGACCCTGCCGATCATGGCGCCATACGCCCTGGCGGGGATGTCCAACCTGTGGATCAATCTGATCAAGGACAGCGCGCTGATCAGCGTAGTGGGCACCAACGAACTGCTGTACACCGCCAAACAGGCGGCGGGCTCGACCCGGCATTACCTGTTGTTCTACCTCACGGCCGCCGCCTTGTATTACCTGGTGACACTGGCCTCCAACTACCTGTCCGGGCGCCTGGAGCGACGTATTCGTCGCTGGATGCCGGTTGTCGAGTGAGCCGCACATGCCTGAGTGGATAAGTTATTACGCAGGACTGATCGCCAAGGGCTTGCAGACGACGCTGTCGCTGCTGGTGATCTCGGCAGTGCTCGGCTTCGCCCTGGCGGTGCTGGTAGCGCTGGCGCGGCTGTCCCGGCGCAAGTGGCTGGCCCGTTGCGCACTGGGCTACACCAGTGTGCTGCGGGGCACGCCGTTGCTGATCCAGATCTACATCTTCTATTACGGCCTGGGCAGCCTGTTTGCCCAGTTCCCGATGATTCGCGGGAGTTTCCTCTGGCCGTTCCTGCGGGACGGTTACTGGTACATCGTGTTCGCCCTGGTGTTGTCGGTGGGCGCGTACGTCGGTGAAGTGATTCGCGGCGGGCTGCTGGCCGTGCCCAAGGGTGAAATGGAAGCCGCCTCGGCGTTCGGCATGACGCCACGCCAGGCACTGTTGCGGGTGCGCCTGCCACGGGCCATGCGCCTGCTGCTGCCGACCCTGGCGGGGGAGACGGTGATGCTGCTCAAGTCCACGGCGCTGGCCTCGACCATTGCCGTGGTCGACCTGCTTGGCGCCGCCAACGTGGTACGCGCCCAGACCTTGCAGATCTACCAGCCGCTGCTGCTGGTGGCCGGGGTCTACCTGTGCCTGACCTTTTTGATTGAAGCCCTGTACGCCATTGCCGAGCGACGCGGCACACCGTTGCGCAGGTCTGCCGGATGAAAACCGATCGCTCGTTGCAAGGGATTGCCCTGTGCTCGCTGGCCTATGCGTTCCTGGCGCTGCAGGACGCCGGGATCAAATGGCTGGTGGCCGACTATTCAGTGTTCACCATCCTGTTCTGGCGCAGCCTGGTGGTGGTCGCCGCGTGCGTGATCGCCGGGCGAATGGGTTTGCTCAAGCGTGCCTGGCACTCGGTCAGCCGCAAGCTGTTGATCATCCGCGGCCTGCTGTCGCTGCTGGCCTGGCTGCTGTACTACACCGCCGCCAGAGACCTGACCCTGGCGGAAATGACCACGCTGTATTTTTCCGCACCGATCATGGTCACGTTGCTCGCGGCATTGATCCTCAAGGAGCGCGCCAGTCGCGGCCAGTGGATTTCGCTGATCATCGGCTTTGTCGGCGTGGTGATCGCTTGTCGCCCCAGCAACATGCTCGATCCGTTGCCAATCGCCCTGACATTGGCGGCAGCACTGTGCTGGGCGTTTACCTATATCCAGTTGCGCCAGGTGGACGACAACACCTCGGTGCTGGAGCAGATGCTGATCACCAATGTGGTGTTTGTGATCTGCATGGCGCTGACGCTGCCCTGGACCCACACGCCATCGCCGACCCCGGCATGGCTGGGGATGCTCGGCGCGGGGCTGGTGGGCGGGATTGGCCAGTTCCTGCTGTTTGCGAGCTTCCGCCGGGCCACGGCGACGCTGCTGGCGCCGTTCGAGTACACCGGGTTGATCTGGGCGTTCCTGCTCTCGAGCCTGGTCTGGGGCACGGTGATGGACGTGTCGCTGATTTTCGGCGCCGTGCTGATCGCCATCAGCGGCACCCTGGCCATGCTCAGCGCCCGGCACCCCGTGTCACAGGATGTGGTCGGCGCCGAATGCTCCGTGACGCAGCCCCTGTATCCAGCAACGGCAGATGTGCAGCCCGTTGGCGGGGCTGAAGGTGCCGGGGTTGAGGCACCACTCGAGCCAGAGTCCGTCGAGCATCGCCGATAAGCCGATGGCGGCCAGGCGCGTGTCGTGGATCACGAAGCCTTCGCTCTCGGCCAGGTCGTCGAGCAACTGGCGGATCAGGTCGAGGTAGGCGCGGTAGCTTTTTTCATGGGAGTCATTCACGTGGTTCGAGTGGCGGATCAGGCTCCAGAACACCACCCAGACGCCCAACAGTTTCGGGTCCATGACCCGCGAGGAAAACGAACCGGCGAGGAATGCATCGAGCCGCGCGGCAGGGCCCACGGCCTGGTCCACTTCCTGCCACAGGGCGGTGGTCAGTTCGCTGGCGAGTTTGTGGTAGGTCTCGGCGATCAGTGCATCGATGCTGCCGAAATGGTGATTGAGCAACCCCACCGAAACCCCGGCTTCAGCGGCGATGCGCCGCACGGAAATGCCGGCATGCCCGTCACGGGCGAGGCTGGTGAGGGTGGCGGCAATCAACAGGTCGCGACGGTCTTCGGCCACAGGCACACCCTCGGTGAAGATACATGGTTGAACGTGTGTTCAATATATACCTGCAGAACCAACAAGAGGAGGGCAACGGCATGGCAAAAGACCTTTCGTGGCAAGTCCCCGGGGATTCCGGGAACACCCTGCACATTGGCGCCTGGCGCTTCGAGGGTGACGGCGACGGCCCTCGGGTGCACCTGCAGGCCGGTGTGCATGCCGATGAAATCGCCGGGATGCTGGTGTTGCATCAACTGCTGCCGCGTTTGCAGGCCTGCCAGGATCAGGGGCGGCTCAAGGGCACGGTGACGGTGGTGCCCCAGGCCAACCCGTTTGGCATTGGCCAGTTTCGCCAGGGGCGGTTGTTGGGGCGGTTTCACGAAGCCACCGGGCAGAATTTCAACCGGGCGTTTGATCATTCATTGGCCATGGAGCGGCCGGCCAGCAACCTGGCGCAATGGCAGAAAAGCCTGGTGCAACTGGCCGCCGATGCTGACCTGGTGCTGGACCTGCACACCGATGATGAAGCCCTGCCATATCTCTACATCCACCGCAGCTTTTGGCCCGCGGGCCGGGCGCTTGCGGCGGCGTTGCAGGTGGATGTGGTGATTGTCTGGGACGAGGGTGGTGATGGGTCGTTTGAGGAGACCATCATTGATCATGGGCAGCCGCGGTTGGCGGCGACGATTGAATTGCGTGGGCAGGCGGATGTGAGTGATGCCCTGGCCGGGCAGGATGGTGATGGGATCTGGGCTTGGCTCTGCGCCAGCGGGGTGATTGATGAGGCGCCAGTGATTACGCAATGGCACGGGCAGGTGGTGGATATGGGCTGTATGGAGACCATCCTGGCGCCGTGTGCCGGGGTGTTGGTGTTTGAAAAAGGTTTGGGTGAACAGGTGGAAGAGGGTGAGCGGTTTGCGCGGATTATTCGGCGGCCTGGGGATCCGGCTTCTGAGGTTGTGCTGCATGCGGCGCAAACCGGGCGGATGGTGACGGGGCATCGGGAGCGGCTGGTTTCACAGGGTTCGGTGGTGGCCAAGTTTACCGGGACGCGGTTGTCTGAGGGGTACAGCGGGGGGGTGTTGGATCCTTAGGCGGGAGTACATATCCGTTTCTTCGGTTATGGCTGGTATTGGTTCCGCTCTTACAGCGGCTCACTTTTGAAGAGCGCAAAAGTAAGCAAAACGCTCTTGCCCCACCACTCGGCTCCTCGCTTAGGCTCGGAGTGCCTAAGATCAAAATCAAAAGCTAAAGCGGGCACGGTTCAAATGTGGGAGCTGGCTTGTCGGGTCGCCGCATC
>NZ_JACAOX010000022.1:48436-57599 GCF_013386015.1 Pseudomonas sp. B6001 | reverse complement strand
GGAGTGAGGGAACGCCGAGCCCCAGCGAGGCGCCGACAGGCGGGGCAGAGCCCTTTGCTTACTTTGGGGCTTTTCCAAAGTGAGCCGCTGTAAGAGCGGAACCATAGGTGGCCGTTACCTAAATAACGGATATACACACCACACCACCACTCAAATCCTACGTCTACGCCCCAACTGCGGAATCCCCAAAGCAGGCACCACCTCCACCCGCTCCACCCGCTTCCCAACCACCCCCGCCAACCCCACCACCGTCGGCTGACTGAACAACGACCGGGCATCCACCTCCAACCCCGCCTTACGCAGCCGCGCCACCACCCCCACGGCCAACAACGAATGCCCCCCCAACTCAAAGAAATGATCCTGACGCCCCACCCGATCCAGCTTCAGCACCTGCGCCCAAACCCCAGCAATCACCGTCTCCACCTCCCCCTGAGGCGGTTCATAGGCGCGACTCAACACCGCCTCCACCCCAGGCTCCGGCAACCCCTTGCGATCCAGCTTCCCCGCCGGATTAAGCGGCCACACCTCCACCCGCACAAACGCCGAAGGCACCATGTACTCAGGCAACCCCTCCACCATGTAACTGCGCAACGCCTCAAGCCCCGGCACCGCATCACGAACAGTGAAATACGCCACCAACCGCTCATCCCGAATCAACACCGCCACCTCGCGCAATGCAGGATGCGCCGCCAACCGTGCCTCAACCTCCCCCAGCTCCAGCCGCACCCCACGCAGCTTCACCTGAAAGTCATTGCGCCCCAGAAACTCCAGATTCCCGTCCGGCAAATACCGCACCAGATCCCCCGTGCGATACAACCGATCCCCCGCCACAAACGGGCTATCGATAAACCGCTCCGCCGTCATCTGCTCCAACCCCAGATACCCGCGAGCCACGCCCACCCCGCCGATATGCAACTGCCCACTACACCCCAGCGGCACCGGCCGATCATGCTCATCCAATACGTAAAGACGGGTATTACTGATGGCCCGCCCAATCGGCAACTGCAACCCCGGCACCGGCGCACCCGGCTCCAGCGTCCAGGCACTGCTGTCCACCGTCGCCTCGGTCGGTCCGTAGACGTTATGCAAGCGCACCTTGGGCAATCGCGCCTGAACCCCACGGGCCAAGGCCTCTGTCAGCTCCCCACCACCGCATAAAACGTCGGTAAGGCTGGTACAAAGCGCAGACTCCTCCAGCTCCAGAAACTGCTGCAACATCGCCGGCACAAACTTGATCACGCTGACCTGTTGCTCACGAATCACCTGCGCCAGGTACGCCGGTTCACGGTGCCCATCGGGACGCGCCAGGACCAGGCGCATGCCATTGGTCAGCGGCCAGAACAGCTCCCACACCGAACCGTCAAAACTGAACGGCGCCCGCTGCAACAACGCGCCACCCTCGGCATTCGGGCACAGTTGCGAGCCCCAGTGCATCAGGTTGCCCAGGCCCCGATGCTCGATCATCACGCCCTTGGGCGTGCCGGTGGAGCCGGAGGTGTACATCACGTACGCCAGGTTGCGCACGCTCAGCCCCGGCACTCGCGGGTTGCCTTCAGGCGCCTGCTGCCAGGCGCCGTGGTCGAGGTCGATCACCGGTATCGACACCTCCCCCGGCAAATCCCGGGTCGCGCCGTGTACCAGCAAGGCGACCGGCGCGCTGTCTTGCAGCATGTAGGCGAGACGCTCGCGAGGGTAGCCCGGGTCCAACGGTACATAAGCGCCCCCCGCCTTGAGGATGGCCAGCAAGCCCACCACCAGGTCCAACCCGCGCTCGACACACAAGGCCACCCGCGAATCCGGCTGCACGCCGCGCTCGCGCAGGTGATAGGCCAGGCGGTTGGCGCGCTCGTTGAGCTGGCGGTAAGTCAGTTGCTGCTCACCGGCCTGCACCGCCACCGCGTGAGGTGTGTGCCGGGCATGGGCTTCGAACAGGGCGTGGACGGTCTGGTCCACGGGGTAGTCGGTTTCGCTGGCGTTGAAGTCCACCAGTTGCTGTTGCAGTTCGGTCGCGGGCAGCACCTGCACATCGAACAGCGGCGCCTCGGGCGTCTCCACCAATCCCGCCAGCACCGTGCCAAGGTAGTCCAGCAGGCGCTGGGCACCGACCTTGCGGGGCGCCTTGGCCTTGAGCCGGAAACCGCTGGCCAGGTCGTCCACCGTCAGCATCAGTGGGTAGCTGAGGATGTCTTCGCTGCTCAGCAATTCGATGCCGGGCTGCAGCACCTCGAGTGCCTCGACCGAGACATGCCGGTAATTCAGCAGGCTGTTGAACAGCGGTGTGACGCCGCTGCAACGCTGGGCCAACGCCAGGGACGCTTGCTCGTGGGCGAGCAAGGCGCTGAGTTGCTGCTGCGTCTGCCTGATCGCCTCGCGCACCGTCACCCCGGCCAGGCGTACCCGCAGTGGCAAGGTGTTGATGAACATGCCCAGGGCACGGTCCGCGCCCTCACCGGCCTGCAGGCGTCCCAGCAGAACCGTACCGAACACCACATCGTCACGGCCCGAGACGCGACCCAGTACCTGGGCCCACGCCAGATGAAACAGGCTCGCCGCGCTGACACCCAAGGTGCGGGCCTGCTCGCGCAACAACTGGCCGAGTGCGTCGGGAAGCAGCACGTCGGCTTCCTCGGTGTCACGGCGATCCGCCTGGCGTTCCTGTAAACCGAAGGCCAGGGTCGGCTCGTCGACATCCGCCAGCCGCTCGCGAAAGAACGCTTCGTGCCCGGCCTGGCGTTCCGCTGACCGGGCCTGGGCGACCACGTTGCGATAGGGCACCGGCGCCGGCAATTGCTGTTGCTGGCCAAGCAGATGAGCCTGGATTTCCGCCATCAGTACTTGCGTCGATGTGGCGTCGTTCACCAGGTGATGGAAACGCAGCATGCCCACCCAACGGCGGTTCTGCCGGTCTTCGGCGTAATCCAGGGCCATCAGCGGCGCCTTGCGCAAGTCCAGTGGCCGCTGGCGTTCGCGCAGTTGTTCGAGAATTGAGTCCCCCTGGAGGGCCACCGGTTGCACGTCCAGAATCGCCTTGCGCCACACCACTTGCATCGGTTGTTCGAGGGCATCCCACGCCAGGCTGGTGCGCAGGATGTCATGGCGGTCGATCACCTGTTGCAGCGCCTGGGCGAACGCTTCCAGCTGTTCACGGCGGGCAAAGCTGAACATCGCGTGTTGCTGGTACGGATCGCGCTCGTCGGTGATGTGGTGATACAGCAGGCCTTCCTGCAACGGCGCCAGCGGGTAGATCTCCTGCACATTGGCGGCGCCGCCGGGGATCGCGGCGACGATGCGTTCTATCGTCGGCGGGTCCAGTTCGGCCAGCGCCAGCAGGTCCGGAGTAATCAATTGGCAACCTGCCGGAACACGGTTGGCCGGCACCTCAAGCTCGGTGCCCTGGCCGACCGCTGCCGCCAGTGCGGCCAGGGTCGGCTGGCCGAACAGCACCTGCACGTCGGCCTGCAACCCGACCTGGCGCATGTGCTGCACCAACTGGACCGCCAACAGCGAATGGCCGCCCAACTCGAAGAAATGGTCATGCCGCCCTACTTGCTCGACGTGCAGCACGTCGGCCCAGATCTGCGCCAGGGCGATTTCCGTAGCACCTTCTGGGGCCTCGTAGACTCGACTGATAAATGCATCGGCACCGGGTGCCGGCAAGGCCTTGCGGTCGAGTTTGCCGTTGGCCGTCAGGGGCAGCGCGTCCAGCTTTACGTAGGCCTGCGGCACCATGTAATCCGGCAAGCGTGATTTAAGATGGGCGCGAAGCGCTTCAATCGCTACCGGCGCATGCTCGGTGAACCAGGCCAACAGCTGCCCCTCGCGTACCAGCACCACCGCTTCGGTGACCCCTTCATGACCCGCCAGGGCGGACTCGATTTCCCCCGGCTCGATACGCACGCCGCGAATTTTTACCTGGTCGTCGTTGCGGCCCAAATATTCAATATTCCCATCCGGCAGCCAACGCGCCAGGTCGCCGGTGCGGTACATGCGGCCTGGGTTGAATGGGTCATCAAGGAAGCGCTCTGCGGTCATGTCCGGGCGGTTCAAATAGCCCCGCGCCACGCCTTTCCCGCCGACGTACAACTCGCCTGCAGTACCGATGGGCACCGGCCGCTGTTGCTCATCCAGCAGGTAGACCGCGGCATTCGCGATGGGTTTGCCGATGTGCAGCGCCTGCCCGGCCTCAACGAGGCCCGAGGTGGCAACCACGGTGGCTTCAGTGGGACCGTAGTTGTTGATCACCGCGAAACTGCGCGCCTGGTTGAACTGGCGCAGGCGGTCGCCACCGATCAGCAGCGTGCGCAAAGTCGGGTGTTCGATATTCTGGCTGAACGCATACTCGGCCACCGGCGTGGGCAGGAAGCATACGTCCAGCGGTTGCGCGCGCCACCAGGCCAGCAGCGCGTCGATGTCTTCGGCGCCGTCGTGGGCCGGCGGCAAGTGCAAGGTCGCGCCCACGCACAGCGCTGGCCAGACCTCCCAGGCCATGGCGTCAAACCCGAAACCGGCAACGCTGGCGGTATGGCTGCCCGCGTGCAAATCGAAGGCCTGACAATGCCAGTCCACCAGGTTGGCCACGGTGTGGTGCTCCACCATCACGCCCTTGGGCAGGCCGGTGGAGCCCGAGGTGTAGATCACATAAGCGAGGTTGGCGGGTGTCATCGCCACTTGCGGGTTGCGCGCCAACTGCGCCGTGGCGTGATCCAGATTGATGACCGGCACGCTCAATACCGGTAGACGCTCGAGCAAATCCGTCTGCGTCAGCACCGCCACCGGCGCGCTGTCATCGAGCAGGTAGTGCAGGCGCTCGGCAGGATGGGCCGGGTCCACCGGAACGTAACAGGCGCCGGACTTGAGAATCCCCAGCAAGCCCACCAGCGTCTCCAGGCCGCGCCGGGCGACGATCGCCACACGGTCGTCGGGCTTTACCCCGAGCACCAATAGCTGCCGCGCCAGGGCATTGGCCCGTTGATTCAATTGGTCATACGTCAATCGCTGCCCCTGATACACCGCCGCCACCGCATGCGGGGTCACCGCGGCCTGGGCCTCGACGCGCCCATGCAGGGTTTGCGCTGCGGGATAGGCCTGGGCGGTGGCGTTCCAGCGTTGCAACTGCGCGGTTTCCTCGGGCGTTATCAGCGAGAAGTCAGCCAGGGGCAGCGCGGTGTTTTCCAGCCCCTGCTCCAGCACATACACCAGGCGATCGGCCAGGGCCTGCACCTCGTGTGCCTGGAAGTACGCCTCGTTGTAGACGCAGTGCAGGCACGCCGTGTCGTGGTAGCGATTGCTGCGCAAGTGAATCGCCAGCGGCAACGGCTCATGGTGATTGGACACCTTGATCGCCCGGGCCGATGCCTGGCCGTAGCGAAATTCATGGTCGTCCTGCTCATAGGACACCGACAGGTCGAACAGTTGGCCGCGGTCGGCGCGCAGCAAACCCAGCTCGCGATTCATCTCGCTCAGCGGGAAACGTTGATGTCGGAAATCCTGCTGGAGCTGGTCGCGCACGCCACGCACCAGGGCGCTGAAAGGCAGGTCGTCGCTGAACTGCAAGCGCACGGCACTGACCTGGGTGAAAAGCCCCAGGGTCGAACGAAAGCGTGCATTGGAACGGTTGAGTATCGGCAGCCCCACCACCCACTCCTGGCGCTGGCCGGTGCGGCTGAAGTACAGGTACATCGCCGCCAATAACACATGGAACGCCGACGCCTGGTAATGGTTCGCCGCCCGCGCCATGCGATTGAGCAGCGCCGCCGGAAACGGTGCTACCAGGGTGTTGCTCGGCGCATCGCCCTTGGCCTGGTAACGGCGCGTCAGCAGCGGCTCTGGCAGCGCCTGGTATTTGTCCAGCCAGTAGCTGCGGTCCCGGGCGTAACGGGCCGACTCGCGATAGCGTTCATCGTTGTCGATGAAGTCGATATAGGACGGCGCCGACAGGTCCGGTTGTCGGCCCTGCTCCAGGGCGCTGTAGATCCCGGCAAGGGATTGCAGCATCTGGCCAAAGCCCCAGCCATCGAGAATCAGGTGGTGAGCCTGGGTGCCGAGGCGGTAATGCTGGTCATCGAGCTTGACCAGGAAGAAGCGGAACAACGGCTCGTCGACCAGCGCATAGGTTCGCGCCATCTGCGCCTGCAACAAGGCCTCGGCGGCCGCGCGGGGATCCGGCTGGCGCGAGACGTCATGCTGCGGCACCGATACCGCCATGGCCTCGGCAAACGCCTGCCGTGGCAAGCCATCGGCCGCCACTTGCAACACCGTACGCAATGCGTCGTGCTTGGCCACCAGGTGCTCGATGGCTCGCTGGATCAATGCGGGATTCACGGTGCCCGTGAGTTCGATATAACCCCCGATGTTGTACAGCGGCGAGTCACCGAGGCGCAGTTGGTCGAGCCAGATATCCCGCTGGGCGGCGGTCAGGGGGAAATACGTCATAAGATCCTTCTCATGTGAGGTGTCGATAAGGCGCACAACGCCCCATTGAGGCGAAATCAACGGGATTTAAGCATCGCCCCGGAGGGCCGTATGTCACCCGAAACCCGGACAGCCCGGGTACCGCGCCGGGGTTGGCTGATGGTTCAGTGCTGAAACGATTAAATGGATGTAGGAGATTGGCTACATCTGGCCGATGCCATACAGCCGGGCATGTCGAGAAAATTGAGTAAATATGTTTTATATCAACTAGTTAACAAACTCTAAAATCCTTTTACCCTGCAGCTTCAGCCTATATCCCTGTCGGAAATGACGAAATAATGGCGCGCTTTTTATGGCAGGTTGTGTCCCTCGTTTCCGCTACATACGTAGGACAAATCCACGTGGCTAAATGAAGCCTCGAGCACCGACCCAGGTTCAAGGAGAACGGGAGGCCTGCACACGTACGGGCAACCGTTGACGGTTTTCGACATCAAGGATGAGATGGCTATGAGTCTGACCAGCAGTATTCGGAATATGGAAAATCCGCATTTTTATTTCGAGTTGGGAGAGTTGATTTCAAGCACCGGCACTGAACACTTCGCAGCGAACATGCTGCAACTGGTCAACAAGCTGGTACCGGTTCACTTGGTGGACCTCAGTGAATGGACCCTCGACGAGCACCAGGCCTGCGTGCTCGATATCAAGTTACTTGGCAGCGACGGGTTGAAGCAGGACCTGCCGCCACCGCGCACCCTGCATCACCGCGACGATCATCCGCTGCTGAAAAAAATGCTCGGCATGAACGACCCGCTGTTGATCCAGATGAATGCCAAGGCCGACAGCACCCACACCCGCGGCACCTCCCATCAGTGCAACCTGGTATCGCGCCAGGCCAATCGGCGCTGCGTGATTTCGTTCTACCGGCCCCACACCCAACGCGCCTTTTCCCTGGCGCAGTTGTCGTTTCTCAAGAGCCTTTCGGAAACCTTGCTGCCGTTGATCGAGCGCCACGCGCAGATCAATCGACAGGCCCCGCCGGTAGCGCCCGAGCCCTCTAAAACTCCGTTGGAGCAGTCGCAATTGCAGCGCGAATTCTATAAACGCCTGTCACTCAGTGACATCACCTTATCGGCGCGGGAACAGGAGGTTTGCCTGGGGTTGTTGACCGGCGGAACCGTACCGCAGATGGCCGAGAAACTCAGCGTGAAAAACAGCTCCATCGAAACCTACCTCAAGCGCGCGGCGGCCAAACTGGGCGTGAGTGGCCGGCATGGCCTGGCCAAATGGATGGTTGGCGCGTGATGAAAAAACTGATGCTCGGCGTGGCGTGTGTGCTTGGCGGGTGTTCGTTGATCCCGGACTATCGGCGGCCCGAGGCACCGACCCCGGCGCACTACCCGGTGTATAACGCGGACCGGGTGGGGCCATCGGCCGCCGGGCCTGACTGGCAACAGTTGTTCCGTGACCCGGTGATGCGGCAGTTGATTGGCCAGGCCCTGGTGAATAACCGTGACCTGCGGGTGGCGGCGCTGAATGTCGAAGCGTTCCAGGCGCAGTACCGCATCCAGCGTGCCGACCTGTTCCCGGCGGTGTCTGCCACGGGTGCCGAAAACCGCCAGAAAGTCCCGCGGCGCGCCACTACCACCGGCAAGTCTGCGATCACCTCTACCTATTCGGCGACATTGGGCGTCAGCGCCTACGAGCTGGATTTTTTCGGCCGTGTACGCAGCCTCAGTGAGCAGGCGATGCTGCAATACCTGGCCACTGAAGAAGCTCGGCGCAGCGCGCAACTGAGCCTGGTGGCCAACGTCGCCAACGCTTACCTGACCTGGCGCGCCGACCAGGAACTGCTGGCCCTGGCCCGGCAGACGCTGGCCTCGGACGAGCACAGCCTGCGTCTGACGTCGCGCAGTAAAACGGCGGGCAAGGCGACGTCGATCGATGTGATCCAGGCCCGGACCAGCGTCGAAAGTACCCGGGCAAGCATTGCGCGCTACCAGCGGCAGGTGGCCCAGGACCTCAACAGCCTGGCGTTGCTGGTGGGTGGGCCGGTGCCGGATTCTTTGCCGGCACAGCCGCTGTCCGACGACCTGGTAGCCCGGGTGCCGGCCGGGTTGCCGTCGGACCTGCTGCAACGGCGGCCGGATATTGTGCAGGCCGAGTATCAGCTTCAGGCGGCCAACGCGAATATTGGCGCGGCGCGGGCGGCGTTTTTTCCTTCGGTTACGCTGACGGCCAACGCGGGCACCTCGAGTAAGGATCTGTCGGGATTGTTCCAGGGGGGCTCGGGGAGTTGGGGGTTCCAGCCGCAGATCAATCTGCCGATCTTCAATGCGGGCAGCCTGCGGGCCAGCCTGGATTACGCGAAGATTCAGAAGAACATTTATGTCGCGCAGTATGAGAAGTCGATTCAGACCGCGTTCCAGGAAGTCTCGGACGGGCTGGCGGCGCGTCAAACGTATAACGAGCAACTGGCGGCGCAGCGGGATTTTGTTCGGGCCAACCAGACGTATTACGACCTGGCTCAGCACCGGTATCGCAGTGGGGTGGACAGTAATCTGGTGTTTCTGGATGCGCAGCGGTCGTTGTTCAGTTCGCAGCAGGCGTTGATTGTTGATCGGTTGGCGCAGTTGGTGGCGGAGGTGAATTTGTATACGGCGTTGGGTGGGGGGTGGGAGGGTGATTCTGCTGGGGGTGGGGGTGGGGGCATATCCGCTTCTTCGGTCACGGCGGCTTATGGTTCCGCTCTTAC
>NZ_JACAOX010000022.1:10279-48321 GCF_013386015.1 Pseudomonas sp. B6001 | reverse complement strand
CCAGCTCCTACAGTGGACCGTGAGCCGCTGTAAGAGCAAAACCCTAAGGCCTTACCCGTGCCACCCGCCACACCTTGTTCCCCACATCATCCGCCACCAGCAACGCGCCCTGCCCGTCCAACGCTACACCCACCGGACGCCCCTGAGCCTCTCCATCACCATTTAAAAACCCAGTCAGGAAATCAACAGGCACACCCGACGGCTTTCCGTCCCGGAACGGAATAAACACCACCTTGTACCCCGCCTGCGGATTACGGTTCCAGGATCCATGCTCCCCCACAAACACCCCATCGGCAAACACCGCTGGCATCCCCCGCGCATCGGAAAAAGTCAGGCCCAACGGCGCAACGTGAGTCCCCAGCGCGTAGTCCGGTGCAATCGCCTGGGCGACCTTGTCCGGATGCGGCGGCTGCACCCGGCTGTCAACGTGAGCCCCGTAATAACTCCACGGCCAACCGTAGAACGCGCCGTCCCGCACCGACGTCAGGTAATCCGGCACCAGATCGCTGCCGATCTCGTCGCGCTCGTTGACCACCGTCCACAACTGCGTAGAGCCGGGTTTCCACGCCAGCCCATTGGGATTGCGCAACCCACTGGCGAACAGACGCTTCTGCCCACTGGCAAGATCCAACTCCCAGATCGCAGCACGCCCTTCCTCGGCGTCAAGCCCATTCTCACCCACATTGCTGTTGGACCCGACGGTCACATAAAGCTTGGTACCCTCAGGATTGGCCAGGACGTTTTTGGTCCAGTGATGATTGATCCCGGCCGGCAGATCAGTGACCTTCACCGGCACGGCATCGATGTGAGTCTGGCCCCGAACATAAGGCACCTTGACCACCGCATCGGCATTGCCGATATACAACTCATCCCCCACCAACGCCATGCCAAACGGCGACGTCAGCCCACCGAGAAACTCACTCTTAACCTCGGCACGCCCATCACCGTCGGCGTCCCGCAGCAGCGTGATCCGGTCGGCGCTCGGCGTATCGGCACCGACCCGCCCCATCACAAACCCCATCGCGGTACGACGCGCCCAGGCGAGCAAACCCGTGCCGCCGTCCGTGGCACCTTCAGGCATGGGCGGATGGTTACTCTCGGCTACCAGCACGTCGCCATTGGGCAAGGTGTACACCCAGCGCGGATGGTCAAGGTCCGCGGCCAACGCCGTTACCGTGAACCCATCGGGCGCCGTTGGCTGGGCATTACCGGGCCAGCCGACAGCCTTGGAAACCTTGAGTGTCGGGATCAGTGATGCAGTGGGTTCGGGCAGTTGCGGGCTTGGCCCCACACCGGCCTGAAACGGCAGTTTGGAGGAATCGCCACAGGCGCTGAGGGCAGCCGTGGCGGTGATCAGCAGCGCAAGGCGGCTTGGTGCATTCATTGGGAAACCTCGGGACAGCCCTTTATTGGGCAGGCAAAAACCCGACGGAGTATCGCGTCATTCCCCGACACCAAACACCGCCTACCGCGCAATTGAGTTTTAACTCAGTCGCACGAGTGGCTCGGCAGCACTCTCAGGCTTTCCACGGCCCCAACGCCAGGCTGTAGGGAGAAAACCCCTCGAACTGCCAACGCAGCGCCAGCACCGCATCCCTTCGGACCACGTGTTCCACGGTCACCTTCCACAACCGCTCAGCCCCCTCGAACGTGGCCAGTTCATCTCCTTCAAGAATCACCTCGGCCCGCCCGGCCACCTGCAACACATCACCCGTAGCAAAATCCACAAACAGCAAGCCCGCAACCGGGTTGACCTGCACATTGCCCAAGGTGTTGAAAAACGAGTTGCCGGTAAAATCGGGAATCGTCAGCACCTCTCCCTCCACGCGCACAAACCCACTGTTGCCGCCTCGGTGTGAAACGTCCACCGAACGCTTGGCCGCATCTCCTTCCAGGTCCACATAGCTGGCGACGAAAAACGTATCAGCGCTGCGAATCAGCGCCCGCTCAGCGTCATCGAGCGAGTTCGCGCGCCGCACAATACCTCCCGCAGCGCGCTGCCCCCGGGCGCCCGGATCCACCGCACGCAACTGGATGTACTTCGGGCAATTTCCAAACGTGTGCACCACCGCCACGGTAAATCCGTCGACGCCGGCAGCCCCGATAACCCCGTTCATGCGATTACGCCGCCGCGTATTCAGGTCAATGCCCAACAGCCCGACCGACGCGCCTTGTTTCAGCCCGCTCCCGGCGGGGTCACTCTCCGCAGGCAGGCTGTCGATACGCAAGCTGTAGGGGTCCGGCGAATACGCAAACCCCGGCGTGCCCTCCAGCAGCGTGGCCCAGGGCAGCCCCTGCTCATCCACGGCCCCCACGACCAGATAGGGCAACAACTCATAAAAAGCCCGATGCTGCTCCGGCAAGTGATCCCGTATCACCTTCGCGCCGATCACCTCCATGCGCTCGGCCACGCCGGCACTTTGCTGCAACTGCCGCTCGCCGGCATGCCATGGCGAAACGGGGGACGCGTCCTGGTGATTCATGATCAAGCCCTCGGTGAATGAAACGCCGGATGTTCACGCAATGCCGCCACGCTGAAATCGACAAAACTGCGCACCCGCATCGAAGCGTTGCGCCCTTCGCGGTAGACCACATGCACCGGCAGCGGCGGCGGTTCATAGGCCTGCAATACTCGACACAGTTGCCCGCTCGCCAGGTGCTCGTGCACCGGGTAGCTCAAGCACCGGATCAACCCTGCGCCCTGCACCGCCGCATTGATCGCGCCCTGCACCGTGGTGCAACCGAGACGCGCCCGGGCCTTGATGCTGGCGCCCTGGAAATCCCACTGCACCCAATTCGAATACGCCTGGCTGGCGACCAGCCGATGCTCCTTGAGCGCCTCCGGTTGCACCGGTTCGCCATGGCTTTGCAGATAGCCGGGGCTGGCGCAGACGATGTTGCGCACATGGCCCACGGGCCGGGCAATCAGGGATGAACCGGGCAGTTCCCCCACCAGGACTGCCACGTCCAGGCCGTCTTCATTCAGGTTCGGATAATGATCGTGGTAATGGGCAAACAGGCGAACTCCGGGATAGCGCTCCAGGTAGCCGGCCAACAGCGGCGCCATCACATAACGGCTGAACAGCAACGGAAAAAACACCCGCAGGTTTCCCTCGGCCTGCGCGTGCGCACCCTGGGCAGATGCTTCGGCGGCGCTCACGCCGTCAAGGATCCGCGAACAGTCGGCCATGAACGTCGCCCCGGCTTCGGTGAGGCGAATGCCCCGGGTGCTGCGCTGTACCAATGGCACCCGCAAGCGTGTCTCCAGCCGGTCAATCGCGCGGATCACAGTGGGCCCCGAGATGCCCAGGGAGCGGGCAGCCGCGGCCAGGCTCGGCTGCCGGGACAGCGCCTGGAAGATCTGCATGTCGCGATAACGGTCCATCAGGCCGGCCGCTGCATCGATGGGTTGAGCGCAGCATCCTGCCCCAGCCGACTGACCAGAAAATCCACGAACGTGTTGACCTTCGCCGGTACCCGGGCGTTGTTCTGGAACACCACATGGATCGGCAAGGCCGGCGGTTCGAAGTCTTGCAGGATGATCTCCAGTGCGCCTGCACGCACATCGCTGGCCACCTGATAAGACAACACCCGTGTGACGCCCCAGCCCAGGCGCGCGAGGTTGATCGCCGCGTTGTTGGCGGTGACTACCAGGCGCGGCTCAACGGCCACGCTCAACGGCTGGCCGCCTTCCCTGAACTGCCATTCGCTGACCAACTGGCTGGAAGACGACGTGACAATCTTCGCCTCACGCAGTTGCCCGGGGTGCAGTGGCCGGTGCCGCTCAAGGTAAGCCGGCGCCGCGCACACTACGCGACGCACCTCGCCGACCTTGATCGCCTGCTGGCCGGGTTCCTGCAAATGCCCGATGCGCACGGCCACATCGACGCCTTCATCGGTCATGTTGACCACACGGTCCACCAGCAAGGCGTTGATGCTGACCTGGGCAAACAGGTCCAGGTACTCCCCCAGGATTGGCGCGACGAACAACTCGCCGAACAACACCGGCGCGGTGACCGTCAGGTGCCCCCACGGGATCGAGAAGCTGCCTGCTGCCGCTTCTTCGGCCTCAGTCAACTCCGCGAGGATACGCCGGCAATCGTCGAGGTAACGCTGGCCGGCCTCGCTCAGGTGCAGGCTGCGGGTGGTGCGCGAAAGCAACTGGGTGCCAATACGCGCCTCCATCGCGGCAATCGCGCGGGTCACGCTGGGGGGCGAGATGTTCAGGCGCCGGGCCGCCGCGGCAAAGCCCTGTTCTTCGGCGACGGCGAGGAAAATCTGCATTTCCTGGAAACGGTCCATGAGTCCCCTTAATCGAATGTGGTCCACCAAACCAGTGGCTTGGGAGCGGTTGTGGCGAGGGAGCTTGCTCCCGCTGGGCAGCGTAGCGGCCCCAAAATCCTGGGAGCGCTGCGCACTGGAGCGCCAGCCCGGTCCAGCGGGAGCAAGCTCCCTCGCCACAAAATCTTCAAACCTTCGCCAGGCCCACAGCGGTGCGTTGCATACCCACAAACCCCTGCAGCGCCTCGATACTGCCCAGCCAGGCGCGAACCTGCGGATAGTCGTCCAGCGCGACATTCCCCTCCGGCGCATGGGCGATGTAGGTGTAGTGCGCGATATCGGCAATCGTCGGCAGGTCACCGGTGAGAAAACGGCTCTGCTCCAACTGGTGCTCTACCACTTTGAGGAATGCGTGGGAGCGGCTGATGGTCGCCTCGGCATCCAGCGCGGCACCGAACACAGTGATCAATCGCGCCGCAGCCGGCCCGGTGTGCAGTGGTCCTGCCGCAGCCGAGAGCCAACGCTGCACACGGGCCTGGGCCAAAGGCTCGGTCGGCAGCCACTGGGCGGTGCCATATTGGCCGGCGAGGTACACCAGGATCGCGTTGGAGTCCGCCAGCACCACACCGTTATCATCGATCACCGGCACCTGGCCGAAGCTGTTGAGGGTGGCCAGGAACTCAGGGGTTTTGTGCGCGCCTTGCTTCAGATCGACGTGCACCCGCTCAGCGGGCACGCCCAGCAGCGACAGCATCAACTCAACCCGGTGGGAATGGCCAGACAAGGGGTAACGGTACAGTTTGATCATGACGGGCTCCGCGATGTGCCAGGGACTCGACCCGGTGATCGGGTCGATAACGCTTATGTTCCACCGCTACGGCACACAGCAGAATAGCCAGTTTTTACAATCCAGCATTTCACCGGATGAAACAATCAATCGCCAAACAACTCGTCGATCAGGTTGAACAGGGTGGTTTTCACCGGGCTGTCGAGCTCGGTCCACGCCAGGCCGGTTCTGGCCCGGAACGCCCCCAACGCCAGGTGCCTGGACACGCAATTGGCCGGCAGCGCCCGGGCCGCCTGCAGCGGCAACACACCCACACCCAGCCCGGCCGAGACCAGCGCCAGCATGGTGGTGAACTCGCCGAGTTCGGAGGCGATCTCCAGCGGCACGCCCATCGCCTGCACGAATTCATCGTAGAAACCCGGTGCATAACGCCGGGCCAGGATGAACACCGGCACCTTGAGCAAGTCCGTCGGCTGAATGGTTTCCTGGGTTGCCAACGGATGCTCGCCGGGCAAGGCGACCACGAAGCTTTCCTGCAGCACCTCAAGGGTCTGCACGCCGGGATAGGCCGCCGGCAAACGCATCAGGCCGAAATCCAGCTGGCCGTTTTTCAACGCAGCCGCCTGATCCGGGCCGGGCATGTCCTTGAGCTCCAGTTCAATTCGCGGGTAGCGCTGGTGCACCGCACGAATCAACCCGGGCAGCAATTGCGGCAATACCGACGAGACAAACCCCAGGCGCACCCGGCCGATCTCCCCGCGGTTCGAAGCCCGGGCGGCATCGGCGGCGCGGGCAGCCTGGTGCAGGGTGGCGAGGGCTTCCGGCAGAAACACCCGCCCGGCTTCCGTCAGTGTGACCGAGTGCCGGTTGCGGTCGAGCAGGCGCACGCCCAGGCCGCTTTCGAGCAGTTTGATCTGCATGCTCAGCGCCGGTTGAACGATCGACAACTGCGCGGCCGCCCGGCCGAAATGCAGTTCCTGGGCGAGCACGACAAAGGCACGCAGGTGCTTGAGTTCCATCAGGTTGGCTCCGGTTATCACGGTTATTGATCACCCCATCACAAATGAAAATTGGACGCCGGGCCCCGGCTGCGCTGAAGTAAGGCCCGTGATGCACGATATGACAGGGTTTGACGTATAACAATGAGAGCGGCGCCCCGCACTCGGATTGATAGTGTTGATCACCTGTCTCAGTCTTCGGAGATCGCCCCATGCAGCGTGTTTTAGACAGTTTCCGCCTCGATGGCCGCCTGGCCTTGATCACCGGCTCCAGCGCCGGCATCGGCCTGGCCATCGCCCGTGGCCTGGCCCAGGCTGGCGCACGGGTAGTGCTCAACGGGCGCAACCGCAGCACCTTGCGTGACAGTGCCGCGTTGCTGGCGGCGGAAGGCCTGGAGGTGCACACCCAGGCGTTCGATGTCACCGACGGCGCGGCGGTGTTGGCCGCTGTGGCGGAGATCGAAGAGCGCCTGGGCCCGCTGGACATCCTCGTCAACAACGCGGGCATGCAACGTCGCGGGCCGCTGGAGGACTACAGCGAAACCCACTGGCGCGAGTTGATGAGCACCAACCTGGACAGCGCCTTCCTGGTCGGCCAAGCCGTGGCCCGGGCGATGATCCCGCGCAAGCGGGGGCGCATCATCAATATCTGCTCGGTGCAAAGCGAACTGGGGCGCCCGGGCATCGCCCCGTATGCCGCCAGCAAAGGCGCGCTGAAAATGCTCACCAAAGGCATGGCCATCGACTGGGGCCCCCACGGGCTGACGGTGAATGGCATCGGCCCCGGCTATTTCAAGACCGAACTGAACGCCAACCTGGTGGCCAACCCCGAATTCAGCGACTGGCTGGTGCAGCGCACACCGAGCCGGCGCTGGGGTGACGTCGCCGAACTGGCGGGCGCTGCGGTATTCCTTGCCAGCGACGCGGCAAGTTTCGTCAACGGTCATATCCTGTACGTGGACGGTGGCATCACCGCCTCGCTGTAACCTGGAGAATTTCATGCACGCGATTGTCTGCCATGCCTCGAAAGACCTGCGGGTAGAACCGCAAACCGAACCCCAGGCACTGACGCCCGACCAACTGCGGGTGCGCATTGCCCGAGGCGGGATCTGCGGCTCGGACCTGCATTACTACCAGCACGGCGGCTTCGGCACCGTGCGGTTGCGCGAGCCGATGGTGCTCGGCCACGAAGTATCGGCGGTGATCGAGGCGGTAGGCCGTGAAGACGGGCCGTTCAAGATTGGCCAACGCTTGTCGGTCTCGCCGTCGCGGCCTTGCGGGGGTTGCCATTATTGCCATCAAGGGCTGCCGAACCATTGCCTGAACATGCGTTTCTACGGCAGCGCGATGCCCTTCCCTCACGTGCAGGGTGCGTTTCAACAAAGCCTGGTGATCGAAACGCACCAGGCGCATCTGCTGGCCGATCATGTGAGCCTTGCCGAGGGTGCAATGGCTGAACCGTTGTCTGTGGGTTTGCATGCCATCCAGCGTGCCGGGGTGGTGTTCGGCAAACGGGTATTGGTCACCGGGTGCGGGCCCATCGGCAACCTGTTGATCGGCAGCCTGCGGGCAGCGGGCGCGAGGGAAATTGTTGCGGTGGACCTGGCTGCCGGGCCCTTGGCCTGCGCCGAAAAAATGGGCGCCAGCCGTACTCATAACCTGGCGGAAGACGCCGACGCGTTGAAGCGGTATACCGCCGAAAAAGGCTACTTCGACGTGATGTTCGAAGTCTCCGGCAGTGCCCAGGCCCTGCGCAACGGCCTGGAGTGCATGGCCCCGCGCAGCGTGCTGGTGACGGTAGGTCTGGGTGGCGAGGTCTCGCTGCCGTTGAATATGCTGGTGAGCAGGGAGATCGACTTGCGGGGCACCTTCCGCTTCCATTCGGAGTTTGCCCAAGCGGTGGATTTGCTCAATCGCCAGGTGATTGATGTGCGTCCGGTGATCTCCCACACCGTGCCGTTCAGCGAGGCGGTGCAGGCCTTTGAGCTGGCGGCAGACAAGAGCCGGGCGATGAAGGTACTGCTGGATTTTGGCGTGGGTGATTGAACCGGATCTCGACAGCTCCCACAGGGTTGCGGTGCATTTTGGGGATCCGATGGTGCCTGCGCTACACCCGCTCTTCGAGCCTGAACCGCAGGAAACGATGGCTGGCTGAAAACAGTCGACGGTAGGTGAGCAACACCGCACCTACGGTGCCCAACGCCGACGACGCAGCGATCAAAAACATGATCACAATCTGATAACGCACCGCGTCCACCGGACTTTCCCCGGCCAGCACCTGGCCAGTCATCATCCCCGGCAAGCTCACAATCCCCACCACCGTCATCTGGTTCAACGTCGGAATCATCCCGGCCCGCACAGCCTGGCGAATCGCATCCTGCGCCGCCTCCCAGCGTGAACCACCGAGGGCCAGAATCATCTCGATGGTATTGCGACCGGAGGTCAGCTCCTGAGTCATACGCTCAATCCCCAGAGACACCCCGGTAAGCGTATTACCCAGAATCATCCCAAGGATCGGAATCGCATACTGCGGCTCGTACCACGGGTGAATCCGGATAATCGCGAACAGGCCAACAGCCGTCACCAACCAGGAACTGCCCCACACCGACACAATGCTGTCGGCCCGCTGCCCCGCATAGGTCCGCTTCCCACGCCCGGCAGCCGAGAGCCCGGCGATCAGAGTCATCAGGCACATCAGCGGCAGCACCACATACCAGTAGGCAAATTCAAAGACCCAGCCCAGCAGGTAACCGATCGCCAACAACTGCACCACCGTGCGCACAGCCGCCCAGAACAGCTGACGCTCCAGCCCCAGCCGCAACAACAGCGACAGCGCACCGTTGATCAGGATCAGCGAGGCGGCGATGGCCATGTCCAGTGCCGTGAGGTCGTGATAATTCATGGCTGCACGCCCCCTGTCAGCACGCCGGCGTCCATATGCAAATGGGTGGTGCTCATGCGTTGCGCCTGCTCAAGGTCGTGGGACACCCAGATATAGGCGTGAGCGCTATCCGCTTCGGCCCAGGCACTGATCAACGCCTCGACCTCCCCGGACGAGGCCGGGTCAAGAGCGGCGGTAGGTTCGTCCAGCAACAACACATCGGGATTGAGTTGCAGGGTACGGATCAGTGACACCACCTGGGACTCACCACCGGATAAATCCCCGGCATTTTTTGCCAGAAAACCCGATTCCTTGCCCGCGTGGGCCAGCAGCGCCTTGACCGCCTGCGGGTCGAAACTCAGGTGATGCAAGGCTTTGAGGCTGTAGGGGAAACGCAAGTTGTCTTCCACCGTGCCTTCGATCAGCGCCGGGCGTTGGGAGAGGTAGCTGATGCGACTGCGATACTGCGGGACTTGCGCGTTGGCGATGGGCTGCCCGTTCCAGAGGATATCCCCTGAGGTCGGCGCGTCGAGCAAGGCGAGTGCCCGAAGGAATACACTTTTGCCGGAGCCCGATGAACCGGTGATGGATAGGCGGTCGGCGCGGTGCAGCTGGAAGTTCGTGGGCTGCAGCAGTTGCAGCTGGCGGCGCTCGTCCATCCGCGTGAGCGCCCGGGTTTCGACTAATACGCTCATGGCGTTAATGATCCTTGTTCCTGATTCAGACGCAATGGTAAGACAGGGCACGTCCCCCGTGGCGAGGGAGCTTGCTCCCGCTGGGCTGCGAAGCGGCCCCAATAAAGCCACTGCGATACACCTGAAAAAACACCGTTAATTTCTTGGGGCTGCTGCGCAGCCCAGCGGGAGCAAGCTCCCTCGCCACAGCAAGCTCCCTCACCACAGCAAGCTCCCTCGCTACAGCAGCTCCTTCGCTACAGCAGCTCCCTCACCACAACAAGCCCCCTCGCCTCAGATGTTCTTCAGCGCTTGGGCTCCAGCGACACCAGGCGCGGCTTGATGGATTTCTCGCGCACCTCAAGCAACGCCAGGGTCACCGGCAACTTGAAACGTCGCCGCCCTGCACTGCCAGGGTTGAGAAACAGCCGCTCGCCGTGCCACTCGATCAATGGTTTGTGAGAGTGGCCAGTGATCACCAGCCGGATGCCCGGATCAAGCTCCTTCGGCACATCGGCAATGTCATGCACCAGCAACGCCCGCCAGCCGTTCAAGTCAAAATCCAGCCGATCAGCCAAATGCTCTGCCCACGCGGCGTCGAGGTCGTTATTGCCGCGCACCACATGCAATGGCGCAATCGAGGCCAGCAACTCAAGGATCTCCGGGCTACCGATGTCCCCGGCGTGAACAATCTGCTCGCACCCTTCCAGGGCCGCCAGGGCCTCGGCACGGAGCAAGCCGTGGGTATCGGAAATCACACCAACTTTCATGAACGTCTCCTGTGCAAAACCCCGGCGCGATCCACCGGGCGGCTTGCAATCAATCATTGCACTGCCTATATTTCCCGCCTGGCGCCATCTACGCCACCATCCGCGGAAAGGGCTGCGCCCAAGACCTTGACTGAATATCACATTTCTACGACTCCCAACCTTAAAGCGGACAAGGTTTGTACAAGGAGATCGTATGTCGCAATCATTCTCGTCCACTAACGGCCGTATCAACCTTGAGCAGCAACGCAAGCGCGCCAAGGAACTTTTGCAGCGCCTGAAAAGCGCCGATGCCGCCGCAACCCCCACCTTATCCGATGCCCAATGGTCGATCGCCAAGGAACTCGGTTTTCCCAGCTGGCCCAAGCTCAAGGCCCACGTCGATGCGGTGGATTTTGCCGCCCGCCATCCAGGTTTCGACGCCAGCGATGAAGCCCGCACCACTCACTGGCGCTGCGGCAACGATATCGCCCACAGCTTGGGCGTGGCGGGGTTCAAGGGCTGCTTCCGGATGCTGATTGACCCATTGTGCATGGGCCCGGTGCAGGACCTGCCTGCCGAGCAATACCAGGCCGTTCGCAGCCGCTATATCAGCCAGGTGTTTGCCATGGATGAGGCCGAAGTGGCGCGCCGGCATGCGGACGAATATCACCATCTTGAACAACTGGGCAGCGCCGGCCACAGCGTGTTGTGGTGTGAGGCGGATGCGTACGATCAATTGTTCCTGATTCGCGCGCTGGCTGGGCTTGAGCATCTGCCTGAAAAACTGGAGTTGATCGAAGTCGATCGTATCCCCGGCGTGCAGCGTTTTATCGGCATCGGCCAACTGGCGCCTGAAGTATTGGCGTGGTTGTGGCCGCAGCGCCGACAGGTCGACGAGGACATGCTGCAACTGGCGCGACAGGCCTGGCTGGCGTATTGCGCCAGCTCGCCGATCACGCTGGCGGAACTGGCCCGGAGTAGCTCCACCTCCCTGCCCTTCCTGGCCCCGGCATTGCGCCGACAGTTGCAGGAGTTACCAGGTGTGCAGGACGGTTTGTCCCTGACCGAGCGCCTGTCCCTGCAATACGTGGATGAAGCCGGACCGGTGCCGTTTGGCCGGGTGTTCGCCGAGCTGATGGGCAAGCGTGAACCGCTGCCGTACCTGGGAGACATGATGTTTCATGCGCTGATGCGGCCGTTGATCGATGGCGAGAATCCCCTGTTGATCGAGTCCGGGGCCCAGTTGCCATGGCCACAGCGGGTGTTGGCGCTGACTGCGCTGGGTCGCCAGGTTCTGAACGGCGCAGCCTACTGGCCGGATCATGCAACGGAAGAACGCTGGGTAGGTGGCGTCTGCCTGCGACCGCGCCACCCGCACTGGACAATTGACGAACATGGCATGCCCGTATGGCGTGATTGATTCTTCGCGACAGCTTTGATCTGTGTCATGTTGAGCCAAACAGGTAACGGTTCAGCGCGATGACCTTACAACAGCTCAACTACTTTCTCGCCGCCATCGAGCACGGTACGTTCTCCAAGGCGGCGGAAAGCCTGCATATTTCCCAACCCTCATTGTCCGAGCAGATCCTGCGGCTGGAGGAGCACCTGGGTACCCACGTGTTCATCCGCACCAATCGCCGACTGATGCTCACCGAAGCCGGACGCCGCCTGCAGCCATTTGCACAAGGCATGGTGACGTCAGCACGCCAGGGCTATGAAGCGGTGCAGGCTGTGCGTGAACTGTCCGGTGGCGTGGCCAGTTTTGGCACCTTCGGCACCGCCCACCACTATTTCCTCACGGACCTGATCGAGCAGTTCCGCACCCAGCACCCGGATATGCGGATCAAGATCGTCGGCTACAACTCCTCGGAAATCGCCGAGCTGGTGAGCCAGGGCGAAATTGAAGCGGGGCTGGTGATGCTGCCGATCAAGCAGCAGAACCTGACCGTCAGCGAGCCGGTCTGGTCGGCCCAGGTCGGCTATATCAGTGCCGACCCGGAGCGACTCAAGGGCCCGAAAACCATCAGCGACCTGGCGGTGGCACCGTTGATTCTCACCGAGGCGCGCTGGCGCACCGCCGACCCGATTCGCCGGTTGTTGGGGCAATTGGCGTCCAAGGGCGGCGAGGTGCTGGACCCGATCATCGAAGTGGAGCACCAGATCACCGGCTTCGAGCTGGCTGCGCGCGGGCTCGGCGATGTGATTGCCACGCGCCCGATCCTGCATCAGCTGGGCTTCAATGATCGCTTGGGCTGGGTGCCGATCAGCCCGGCGATCTTCGAGGTATTCGGCTTTATCCATCGCCACGACACGCCTATTTCGCCGCCCACCCGGGTGCTGATCAACCTGATGCGCAGCCACTTGAGCCGCATCCAGAACCTGTATGCGCACCTGGAGACGCTCTAGCCATAGGGATCACCTATAGGAAACACATGACTTAGCCCATTCATCCACCTCTTGCCGAGCGGGATACTCCAGCCACCGACGCCACAACAGGCGCTTGAATGGGGAGCCAGCATGTCCAATCACTACTGCATCATTGGTGCCGGGGCCGCAGGGCTGGCGGCGCTGAAGACCATGACCGACGCCGGTTTCGAGGTGGACTGCTTCGAAAAGTCCGCGAACATCGGCGGTCACTGGAACAGCGACTACGATGCCTTGCACCTGATCACCCCCAAGAGCAGTTCCTTCTTTGACGGGTTCCCGATGCCCGCTGACTATCCGGTGTACCCGAGCCGCGATCAGGTCAAGGCGTACATGAACGCCTACACCGACACCTTCGGCCTGCGCGAAAAGATCACCTTCAACACCGAAGTGCGCAGCCTGAAGCCCCTGGACGAGAACGGCGAAGCGGGCTGGCAGGTGACCCTGGCAGACGGCACCCACAAACACTACAGCGGCGTGCTGGTGGCCAACGGTCACCTGTGGGATTGCAAGATCCCGCAAGTAAGCAAGGGGTTCACCGGCGTGTCGATTCACTCCGGCGAATACCGCAATGTGCAGCAGGTGCAAGGCAAGGTGCTGGTGGTGGGGTTTGGCAACTCCGGATGCGACCTCGCAGTAGATGCCGCCCAGGCTCGCCTGGACACCACCATTGCGATCCGACGCGGCCAGCTGTTCCAGCCCAAGACCCTGTTCGGCCTGCCCCGGGGCGAGCTGCCGCTGCTGGGGCAATTGCCGCCAGAACAGCAGAACATGCTCATGAACATACTGATCATGGCCAGCGTCGGCACCCACAAGAATTACCCCGGGCTACCGGCGCCGGATACCTACGACCTGGATGCGCAACCGCCGGTGGTCAACACCTTGCTGCTGTACTGGATCCAGCACGGCCGAATCAAGGTCGCACCGGGTATCGAGAACATCCAGGGCAAGACTGTCACGTTCACCGATGGCAGCCAGGTCGATTACGACACCATCGTCTGGGCTACCGGTTTCAACACGCGCCTGCCGTTCCTCGATGAACGCCTGCTGCAATGGCGCGACGGTGTTCCGCTGCGGACCGCCGCGATGACCTTGCCGACCAACCTGGAAGGCCTGTTCTACATCGGCCTGGGCGCCCCACGTGGCCCGCAATGGCCGGTGTATTGCGAGCAGACCCGGCTAGTGATGCGCTTTCTCACCCTGCGCGAGCGTGGCATGCAAAGCCTGGCGGCGAAGTTTGCCCAGTTGCAGCCGGCCGACTCACGCATCGATATCGTCAAGCGCGAATGGCTGAGCAACTACCAGGACACCCAGCGCCAACTGGATGTGCTGGAACTGGCTCTGCAACCCGGCACCCCTCTTCCTCAATACGCCTGATCGGATAGCCCTTATGAACACTGCACCGCACTCCAGCGTTATCGTTACCGGGACTTCCTCGGGCATGGGCCAGGCCGTCGCACAGCGCTTTCAGGCTGAAGGCTGGCACGTCGTCGCTGTGGACGTAACACCCAGCACACAGCCGGCGAGCCCCTTGTTTTCGCCAGTGGTCGGCGACATCACCCAGGAGGCCACACTGGCCCGTACCCTCGATGCCGCCCTGGACGGCAAGGCACCGCTGCGAGCCGTAGTGAATGCGGCGGGGATCTTTCCCACGTCATCCCTGGATAGCTTCAGCGAAGCGCTGTACCGCAAGATATTCGACATCAACGTGCTGGGCTCACTGAACATCGCACGTATCGGCACCCGTCACCTGAAAGCCGCCGGCGGAGGCGCTATCGTGTTCTTCGCCTCGGTGGATGCGTTCACCGTGTCGAAAAACCAGTTGCTCTACAGCGCCTCCAAGGCTGCTGTGGTGTCGATGACCCGCTCCCTGGCCATCGAACTGGCCGGCGACAATATTGTGGTCAACGCACTGGCCCCGGGCTGGGTGGACACCGAAGGCACCCGTGCCGGCGGGCGCATCGAGGCCGCCATCGAATCGATCCCCTTGAAACGCGCCGCGCGGGTCGAAGAAATCGCCGACTGGGTCTGGCAACTGAGCGCCAAACCCTCCTACATAACAGGCGAATCATTGTGCATCGCCGGGGGCGTGTATATGCGATGACCCCAGCCTCCGCAGGCCCCGCGCATCAGACGTGGGCCTGCCACTCCCTATTGACTGCTGCCTCACTACAATTATTCCAGAGGGCAATATCATGGGCGAAGTTCACGCTTCCTCGATTCATCAAGGGTTTCCCGCCGACCGTGCATCGGCTGAACCCTCACGCAAACGGCTGACCAAAGCGGTCGTCGGCGTGACACTGGGCAATATGGTCGAATGGTTCGACTTTGCGCTCTACTCCTCTCTCGCCGGCATCATCGGCAAGACGTTCTTCCACAACGACAACCCGACCACCCAGTTGATGGCGATCTACGCCACCTTCGCGGCGGGCTTCCTGATTCGGCCACTGGGCAGCCTGGTGTTCGGTCCCATCGGCGACAAGTTTGGCCGGCGCACGGCGCTGTCGCTGAGCATCACGCTGATGGCCGTCGCAACCTTCGCCATTGCCTTGATCCCGAGTTACGCGAGCATCGGCCTGTTTGCGCCCGTCCTGTTGATTCTCATGCGTCTGCTCCAGGGCCTGTCGGCGGGTGGCGAGTACGGCGGCTCCTGCACGTTCATCGCCGAGCATTCGCCGGACGAGCGACGCAGCTTTTTCACCAGTTGGCTGGAATTCGGCAATATCTCCGGGTTCCTGCTGGGCGGTGCAGTGGTCAGCCTGTTTACCCTGGGCCTGGGCGAACAAGCCATGCAGGACTGGGGCTGGCGCGTGCCCTTTGCGATTGGCGGCCTGCTCGGCCTGATCGCCCTCTACTTGCGCCTTGGCCTGGAAGAAACACCAGTGTTCAAGGAAATCCAGGCCAACGAAAAACTGCGAAAGGCGACGGGCGCCGAACCCAGCCTGTTCAGCTTACTGGTCAACGAATGGCCGAAAATCCTGCAATGCATGGGCCTGGTCACCGTGTTCAACGTGACCTACTACATCATCCTCGGGTACATCCCGGGTTATCTGGAAAACGTACTCGGGTACAGCAATACGTTCGCCAGGAACCTGGGGATGGCCGCGACGCTGTTCATGCTGGTGTTGATCCCGGTTTCAGGCTTGCTGGCCGACCGACTGGGCCGGAACCGGATGATCATTACCGGCTGCGTGCTGCTGATCGTCATGGCGTTCCCCTGCTTCATGCTGCTGCATACCCAGAGTGTCGGGTTGCTGCTGGCCGCCCTGCTGATCCTGACCCTCGCCCAGTTGTTTTTTGAAGGAGCGATGCCGGCCACCATGACTTCGCTGTTCAAGGCCCGCGTGCGCTACAGCGCCCTCGCCTTGAGCTACAACGTCGCGGTCTCGCTGTTCGGAGGCACGGCCCCGCTGATCAATACCTGGCTGATATCGATCACCGGCAACCAGATGATTCCCGCCTGGTACCTGATCGGCGGTGCCGTGGTCGGCCTGATTTCGATCCTGTTCGTCAAGGACTCCACCGGTAAACCCCTCCCAACATGAGAACCACCATGACCAGTAAAACCACAGCGCGGCAAACTATTTCCTCGGGCGGTCAGTACGAAAACGTGTTCGGTTATTCCCGCGCCGTTCGCGTGGGCAACCACCTGCACATCTCCGGCACCTGCGCCTCACCCGATTACGAACACAGCAATGCTTACGAACAGGCCCAGGCCATTCTCGTCACCGTCAACAAGGTGTTGGCCGAGGCGGGCATGGGCCCTGAAGACGTAGTGCGCACCGTGGTCTACCTGCGGGATATCAACGATGCCGCCTCCGTCGCCAAGGCACACAGCGAGGTGTTCGACGCCATTCGCCCGGCCAGCAGCCTGATTCAGGTGGATTCGATGCTGCGCCCCTGGCAGAAAGTCGAAATCGAAACGTACGCCATCGTTGCCGATTGACCCAGGCGATGAGTAAAAAACCGCGGCTTGGGCCGCGGTTTTTTTTGGTCCCGGTTATATCCATAGCAATAAACGATATTGGTATATACCAGATTGCTCCCTTATAAATCGCCCCCATCAAAAGACTGCAGGCTGGAGAAGCAAGCGATGGTGTCGGTAAAGGTAATGCTGGAGTACTTTCATCCCTGGCCGAATTCGGCGGGTTTGTACCTGGCGCGGGAACGCGGCTGGTACGCCGAGCTGGGCCTGGATGTGGAGTTGGTGGTGCACGACCCCTACCGTGGCGACACCCTTGAACACCTGCTGACCGGCGCGGCGGACTTCGGCATTTTCCCCAGCAACCGCCTGCTGGTCCGGCGCGGCCGGGGGCAAGCCCTGCAAGGCATCGCGGCGATCAATCATGCGGGCCTTGAGTCGATTCAAACCCTGACCGACTCCGGCATCCGCCGCCCACGAGACCTGGTGGGCAAGCGCCTGGCGCTCAACCCCACGCCACGGGGTTTGGCGATGGTGCGTCACCTTGTGAGCAACGACGGTGGCGACCCTGATGGCGTGATCCTGGTGGACAGCGGCGTACGTGAGTTGCGGCCCGAACAGTTGGCCGAAGGCATCGCCGATGCCAGTTTCGGCGGCTACTGGGCCTGGGAAGCGTTGATGCACAGCCCCATCGAAGCAGAACGCCGGGTGGTGTTGCCGGTGGATCAGATTGGCGCACCGGCGTATCACAGCTACCTGTTGGGCGCCCACGAACAAACCCTCGCCGAGCAGCCCGGGTTGGTGCGTGATTTCCTCGCGGCCACTGCCCGTGGCTATCTCGCCGTGGCCGAAGAGCCAGCCATCGCGCTGGCGGCCTATGAGCACACTACACCGTATTTCCCGGCGGAATTGCTCAGCGCATCCCTGCACAAAATCGCTCCGACCTGGCTGCACGACGGTCGTTGGGGCGAGCAACGCCAGGCGCTGCTGAAACCTTATGCCGAGTGGCTGCACGAGCACGCGGTGCTCGACAATCCGCAGGTGTGGCAAGGGGCAACCAGCAACGCCTATCTGCCCGGGGCGACGGCATGAATCCACAACGCACCGCCCATGGCCTGGGGCTTGATCCGGTAGCTGCCGACTGGCCAGCGCTGCACGAAGCAGATATCCAACAGCTGCTGCACGAGTACCCGCAACTGGGTCAACTGCGCAGTTTGCATTGGCACAGCCCGCGACCGTTCTCCGCTGCCGGGCTGATCAATACCGGCAGCGCCACCCTGTTCGTCAAACGGCATCACCGGCACGTGCGCAAAGCCGCATGGCTGGAAGAAGAACACCGCCTGATCGCCCACCTGCATCGCCACGGCGCACCGGTTGCCGCAGTGGTGCCGAACCGCCACGGTGCAACGGCCACGACGCAAGGTGAATGGACCTACGAGATTCACCATGTCGCCGAGGGCCTTGACCTGTACCGCGATGCGCTGTCGTGGTCGCCCTTCCAAAGCACTCAACATGCGCAGGCGGCGGGTGTGGCGCTGGCTCGATTGCACCTGGCAGCCGAGCACTACAGCGCACCCCGCCGTCAAACAGAAGTGCTGCTGGCCAACGCCCGGGTGATCGAACAACCCGCGCCACTGGCCGCGATCGCCAACACCCCCGCGCTGACCGAGTACCTCGCCGACAAGGATTGGCACGCACGGCTGACCGAGTTGCTGTTGCCCTGGCACGCGCCCCTGCAACCCTTGCTGCACCAACAACCGGCGCTCTGGACCCATAACGACTGGCACGCCTCGAACCTGCTGTGGCATGCAGACGGCAACGTCGCCAGCGTGCTGGACTTCGGCCTCGCCGACCGCACCTTCGCCCTCTACGACCTGGCGACCGCCATCGAACGCAACGCCGTGCCCTGGCTGGACCTGGACAGCGGTGGCCTGGCAGCAGCGGACCTCGACAGCGTCGACGCATTGCTCACCGGCTATCACCGGGGCCGGCCATTGAGCGCCCAGGACCTGCTCACCCTGAGCGCCCTGCTGCCGTTGGTGCATGTGGATTTTGCCCTGTCCGAAATCGCGTACTACCAAGGCGTAGTGGGTTCCACCCGCAGCGCCGACGTGGCCTATCACGCCTACCTGCTGGGCCATCTGCAGTGGTTTGCCGGTGCCCAGGGGCAACGATTGCTCAACCACCTGCGGCGAAAATCCGTATGAGTATCCTGGTCGATACCGATTGGCTGCATGCCCACCTCGGGGAGCCCGGGCTGGTGATACTGGACGCCACCGTCGTCCTGCCGTCCCCGCGTTTTGACGGTGATTACCGGGTCGCCAGCGGTCATGCCGGTTGGCTGCACGCACATATCCCCGGCGCACGGCATGCCGACTTGCTGACCGATCTGGCCGACGTTCAAGCGAGCTACAGCTTCGCCCTGCCAACACCACAAGCCCTGATTCAGGCACTGGCGAATCTGGGTGCAGGCGCCGACAGCAACGTGGTGATCTACGATCGCGCCGACGGTTTCTGGGCCGCACGCCTGTGGTGGATGCTGCGCGGGCTGGGCATTCACGCCGGCGTGCTGGACGGTGGTTTCAACGCCTGGCAACGGGCGGGGTTACCGCAGCACAGCGGGCAGCCTGCAAACACACCCGTCGTCGAACCCTGGCCGATCAGCACCTACGCACCACTGTGGATCGACCGCGCAGGCGTTGAGGCGGTGGCCGCAGGCCAAGCACCCGGCGTACTCGTCTGCGCGTTGGGCAGCGCCTTGTTCGACGGCACCGCAGCCACCCGCTACGCCCGGCGCGGGCACATTCCCGGCAGCCACAACCTGCCGGCACGCACGCTGTTTGATGCACAGGGTCGCTACCTGCCCAAGGACGCCCTGGCCGTGGCTATCGGACCCACGCTGCTGCACAGCGACGGTCCATTGATTCTGTACTGCGGCGGCGGAATTTCCGCGGCGGCCAACGCCCTGGCCCTGACCCTGCTGGGTCGCCAGGACCTCGCACTCTACGACGGCTCGCTGCAGGAATGGGCCGCCGACGCACGCTTACCAATGACTACCGGAGCAGCTCCGGCCTGACGCCTTTTGCGGCGACCCCGGCTTTTTAATTTCGTACTGGCAACCCGTCCGTTGCGCAGCGCTGGGCCCCTTTGCGCCCAATAAAGCGCGAGGCGCCAGCGGGCAGGCCCTTGGAGCGCTCCTTTTATGGCAACACCGTACCGTCACACCCTGCTCGCCCTGAGCATCACCCTCGCCGCCACGGCCGCCCACGCCCAGGACGCGACCCTGGACACCATTACCGTAGTCGGTGAACAGGCCACCGACTACCAGGCGAAAAAGGCCGCTGTCGCCGGCTTCGATAACGCCCCGCTGCTGGACACCCCGGCCTCGGTGGCGGTGATCACCGAGGCTCGCCTGAAAGACCAGCAAGCCCGCCTGCTCAGTGAAGTATTGAAGAACGACGCCTCGGTCGGCGACAGCTATGCGCCGGTGGGTTACTACGAGAATTTCGTGGTGCGCGGTTTCTCGTTGAACCCGGCCAGCAGCTACAAGATCAACGGTCGCACCATCACCGGCGAACAGAACGTCGCACTGGAAAACAAGCAGCAAGTGGAAGTGCTCAAGGGCTTGTCCGGGCTGCAAAGCGGCGTGTCCGAACCCGGCGGCTTGATCAACTACGTAAGCAAGCGCCCGGAGAACGTGCGCTCGGTGACTGTCTCCACCAACGAACACGGCGAGCGCTACCTGGCCACCGACGTCGGCGGCTGGCTCGGTGCCGAGCAGCAGGTGGGGGTGCGGGTCAACCTGGCCCACGAAGACATCCGTTCCTACGTCGACCACGCCGACGGCCAGCGGGATTTTGCCTCCCTGGCCCTCGACTGGAACATCAGCCCCAACGCCCTGCTGCAACTGAACGCCGAATACCAGAACCGCGAGCAACGCTCGGTGCCCGGATACCAATTGCTCGGCGGCACCACCGTGCCCCACAACGTGTCGCCACGGGATCTGCTGGGCTACCAGAGCTGGTCGAACCCGGTGGGCATCAAGTCGCTGAACCTCGACGGCCTGTTCGAATACCGCTTCAACGAGGCCTGGAAAGCCAGCTTCAGCGCCTCCCGCAGCCGCGTGGTGATCGACGACTACAGCACCTTCGCCTGGGGTTGCTACGGCGCCGCCAGTTGCGCCAACACCGCAGTGCCCAACCACTTCAGCGCCGAGGGTGACTACGACATCTCGGACTACCGCAGCCCCGACGACACCCGCAGCAACGAAGAAGCCCAGGCCGCCCTCAACGGCCAGTTCGACACCGGTTTTCTCAAGCATGACCTGACCTTCGGCACCACTGCCTTGCGCCGCCTGGTGGACCGGCGTGAATCAGTCAACGAATACATCGGCGAGGGCAATATCTACGAAAAGCCGCCGGTGCTTGACCCCTACGAGGGGCCGCTGGGCCATACCTATCGGCGCCTGGACAGCCGCCAATACGGGCTGTTCGCCAGCGACCGCATCAGCTTCAACGAGCAGTGGCAAACCATTCTCGGCGGGCGCCAGGTGCGCCTCGACGAAGAAACCTACGACCAGGCCGGCGACACCACCCGCCATACCCAGCGCAGCGTATTCCTGCCCCAGGTGGCGCTGATCTACAAGCCGCGCCCGGACACCACCCTGTACGCCAGCTACAGCAAGGGCCTGTCCCTGGGCGGCACCGCGGCATGGTTCAGCAGCAACGCCGATGAGGTATTGCCGCCGACCACCTCGCGCCAGCTGGAAGTGGGGATCAAGCGTGACTTCCAGCGCCTGAGCCTGACCGCCGCGCTGTTCCAGATCACCCAGGACCTGCAATACAACCGGCCCAGCGATGACGGCAGCATCACCTTCGTACAGCAGGGCCAGCAGAAGAACGTCGGCCTGGAGCTTTCGGCCAATGGTCGGGTGACCGACAACCTGCAAGTGTCCGCCAGCGTGGCGGCGATTCGCGCCCGGGTGAGCGGCAGCGGCACCGACGACTACGACGGCCACCAGGCGATCAACGTGCCCAAGCTGCGCGCCAGCCTGCACGGCGACTACAGCATTCCCGGGATCAAGGGCCTGGCCCTGCTCGGCGGCGTGCAATACAGCGGCAGCAAGTACGCGAACCGCGAGGCCAGCGTGAAGGTCGACGACTACGCGGTGTTCGATGTCGGCGGACGCTACAGCACCAAAGTCGGTGATTACGATACTGTGCTGCGCCTGACCGTCGACAACCTGTTCGACAAACGCTACTGGCGCGATGTGGGTGAATCGGCGGGCGATGGCTACCTGTTCCTCGGCGCGCCACGCACCGCGCGGTTATCCGCCACCGTCAATTTTTGAGGCTGACTGTTCATGCGTAATCTGATTTTTGCCAGTGTGTGCCTGCTCTCCACCGCCCTCGTCGGCTGCCAGCAGCAACCGCCCGCCAACGACCAGTTGGATGCGGTGCTGTGGACCCAGACCTCCATCGAGCACGAGCTGATCTACCGCCAGGTGTTCGCCAACGCCACTCGCCAACTGGACGTGGCCCTCAAGACCCCGGACTGGGACGCCCTGCCCTTGCCACCGCGCAATCTGGCCGGGCTGCCGCCAGCGGTGATCGTCGACATCGACGAGACCGTGCTCGACAACATCCCGCTGAATGCCCGGGACGTCGTCAACAACCAGGTCTACTCCTACGACCGCTGGAACACCTGGGTCGACCAGGCCAAGGCCCAGGCGCTGCCGGGCGCCGTGGCGTTCCTGCAGGCCGCCAAACACAAAGGCATCACGGTGTACTACATCACCAACCGCGAGCAAAGCCAGGTCCAGGCCACCGTCAACAACCTGCGCCTGCGGGGCTTTCCGGTGGACAGCGAGCAGCAGGTACTGGCTGCCGGCACGCCCATTGGCGGCTGCGAACACGCCGGCTACGGCAAGAACTGCCGACGCCAATGGGTCGCCCAACACGCCCGCGTGCTGATCCTGGCGGGTGATTCCCTGGGGGATTTCGTGCAGGCCGAACACAACACCCTGGACGCCCAGCGCAAGGCCGCCGAACCCTACCTGGGCTGGCTCGGCCAGCGCTGGTTCGTGCTGCCCAACCCGACTTACGGCAACTGGTACAGCGCGCCGTATGGCGACCAGGAAAAACTGCCCTTTGAACGCAAGCGCCAGCTCAAGCAACAGGCGCTGCACCTGCAAAACTGACCCTGAGGGGAACGTATGACGCCGCTGGAAATAGTCGCTGTGATCTTCAATATTGCCGGGGTGTGGCTCACCGCCCGACGGGTGCGCTGGTGCTGGCCGGTCAGCGTGGTCGCGGTGTTGCTGTACGGCTGGATCTTCTTCGACGTGAAGCTGTATTCCGACATGCTCCTGCAACTGGTCTTCGCTGTGTTGCAGGGCTACGGCTGGTGGCGCTGGAGCACCGGGCGCATCGACGCGGGCAAGGTGCGGGTGGAACGGCTGCCGGTCCAGGAAGCATGGCGGCACCTGCTCGCCGGGGTGATCGGCGCGCTGCTGCTGGGCGCCGCCATGCACCACTTCACCGATGCCGCACTGCCGTGGCTGGACTCGCTGCTAACCGCTTTCAGCCTAGTGGCCAGCCTGTGGGCGGCGCGCAAGTATGTGGTGAGCTGGTGGCTGTGGATCGTGCTGGATACGGTCTACGTGGGGCTGTTTGTGTACAAGGACCTGCAGCTTACCGCCGCGTTGTATGCCGGGTTTGTGGTGTTGGCGGCGTATGGGCTAGTGTCGTGGCAGCGTGACCTGCGCCAACAGGAACGGTAGAGTCACGCCCACGCCCGGCCTGCACACGGAACCCCAGGATGCCTTTCGACCCGATTTCACCGCACTACCAGCGCATTCGCGAACAGATCGCCCACGATATCGCGGCGGGTGTGCCGCAGGCGGATGAGAAATTCCCGTCCGAACGGGAGATGATCGAGCGCTTCGGCTGCACCCGGGTCACCTTGCGCCAGGCCTTGCAGCAGCTGGAAGCCGAAGGCCTGGTGTACCGGGAAAACCGTCGCGGCTGGTTTGTCAGCCCCCGGCGCATCCGCTATGACCCGACGCGCATCAGCGGCTTCATGGATTACGTAAGTGCCCAAGGCCGTACGCCGCGCACCGAATGCCTGCACGCAGAGCTGCGCCCCGCGGGCGACTGGCTGGCCAGGCGGATGGGCCTCGCGTCGGCGGATGAGCCGATGTTTTTCCTGCAACGGCGGCGCTGGATCGACCGACGGCCGGTGTTGCTGGAGTTCAACGCGCTGCTGGCCAGCTGGTGCCCTGGGCTGCTGGAGGCTGACCTGAATACCTCGCTGACCCAACTGCTGCGGGAGCGGTTTTCCCGGGTGCTGTCGCGGTGTGAGCTGGAGATGCACATTGGCACGGTGAATGAAGAACAGGCCGAGTTGCTGCAATTGTCCACCGGTTCCACCAGCGTGTATCTGGAACGCTTGAACTTCGGCGAGGATGACCAGCCGGTGGAGTTTGACCAGGAATTCTGGCGTCCGGATGCATTGTCCGTCGTGATGGAGACGCGCTACCCCGGGACGTGAATTTCACACCTGTGAAAGCTTGTGACTTGTTGCCAACGAACCCGTTTTCACTCGCTTGCAGCCCCTACTATCGAGTCCTCGTGCGCCCCTCACATGGACTGAACCGATGATCACCCGCCCCGAAAAATCCGCGTCGCCCCGCGTCGATCAACCCAACGCTCCCGAGCGGGTTTTCGACGCCGTCCTGAACAAAGCCAAAATCCTTGCCAGCACCGGGCCGGGCGACAAAACCCTTAAGCCCGAGGACTACAAGGAAGTCACCGCCCTCCCGGCCAAGCTCGACATCGACAAGCTCAAGGTCATTTCCGAAGACAAGGACGCCGGGGTGATCTACTTCGAACAGGACGGCGCCAAATACAAGATCAGCGCCGAGGGCGCGGCCAACGCCCAGGACGGTTTCGACGTGCTGAAAAACCTGCGCTTCGGCCATGCCGTAGCCCCGGTCAACCAGGGCGGGCCCGACGAAGGTACCCCGCTGTACACCTTCCTCCAGACCCTGGCCGAAACCCAGGGCACCCCGGCCGGCAAGGCCATCGTCGAAAGCCTGAAGAACCCCGACCAGCAACTGCTGCGCGAAGACGGCGACGGCGTGCGCCTGGCCAACATCAAATCCGTGGGCAAGGCTGAAGACGGCATCCTCAAGGTCAGCCTTGAAAACGGCAAGACTCTGGTCATTTCCGAATTGCTCACGCCCCAGGCGTTCAGCACCTACACCCAGGCCGGGGTGACCAAGGAAGCCCTCAATGACGGCAAATCCAAAGGTTATGAAGAAGTCACCAGCCTGCCGGGCGACCTCGATTTCAGCCAGTTGAAAGTGGTGTCCGAAGACAGCAGCGCCGGAGTGATCCTGTTCGAACACCAGGGCCACAAGTACGCGATCAGCAAGTCCGAAGCCGACCTGCCGCAGCCCGGCGCCGACCTCAGCAACCCCAACCCCAACGCGGGCGGCACCTTCTACAACTTCCTCCACGCCGTGCACGCCAGCGAAGGCTCGCAGGCCTTCGACTACATCAAGAACGCCCAGTCCCTGCCCGGCCAGGAACTGCTGCGCAAGGACGAGGCCAGCCTGAAGCTGGGCGACATCAGCAAGGTCGACGCGCCCATGGACGGCATCCTGGTGGTCAACCAGGCCGACGGTAAACTGCTGGTGGTGTCCAAGGACATCACCCCCGAAGCCTTCGCCGCCTACACCAGCAAGGGCCAAACCCTGGCCGGCATCGAAAAGGCCAAGGGCGACGGCTACACCCTCGCCGCCCCGGACGCTTACCTGGCCTCCACCGAAGACATCATGAGCGTCGGCGGCGCCGGTGATTATGGCCCGGGCCTGATCGCCTTCACCCAGCACAAGCCGGGGGGCAGCGAAGAGAAAATCGTGGTGTCGGAAGACAGCAATCCACAGATGTTCGAGCAGATTTCCAGCTACCGCAGCGACATCGCCGCGCAAACCACCGACGTCGACAAGCTGCGCACCGACAACGGCCTGCCGCCCCTCAAGGACGTCTCCGTCGACAACCTGACCACCACCGAGAAAGATGACAGCGGCAACCCGCTGTCGGTGCAGGACCTGTCGATGAAGACCCTGGTGGACAGCTACCGCGCCGGGGTCAAGGACGGCAGCATCGGCAAGGACGACCCGCGCGCCAAGTTCCTGCGGGCGGTGGAAGCCAGGAGCATGGCCGACAACGGCATGTCGATCATTCCCGAGCACGGCTTCGGCAACCAGGGCATCGCCACCACGCCCATCGACGTGACCTCGCGGGATGTACGCGACAACATCTTCGACCCCAAGGCCATCGACCAGACCATCAACGACCTGCTCGGCGACTCGACCATCCAGCACGACATCAAGGCCAACCACGACGCAGCCCTGGGCAAGGTCGACGGCGGCCAGGCGAAGGTCGATGAGACCAGGCAGCGCCTGATCGACAGCACCTCCTCGGAGAACTTCACCCAGTACATCAAGTCCCTGCAGGACAGCGGCAAGACCGAACTGGCCACCCAGGAAATCCAGACCGCCTACACCGCCCTGGCCGATATCGACCCGGCCAAGGCCGACAACTTCCTGCAAAACCTGCAGATCGACGGCTACACCGATGCCGTTGAAAAGCTGATGGACGATCCCACCAAGATCTCCGACGACAACACCGCCCTGGCCACCACCGACAACACCATGGCAATCCTGTCGATGCTCAAGGGCAGTGCCGACGGCCTGCCGCGCCAGGCGCTGGGGGTGTATTCGAAGTTCGTCGACCAACTGCTCAAGGACAAAAACGCCGCCGCCGAGTTCGGCAAGGCGATGATTTCCCTCGGCGACACCTGGCAGAAAAACGGCGTGATCAGCTTCAGCGACATCGACAAGGCCGTGAGCAAGGAGATCATGCCGGGCCTCAGCGAAGAGAACCGCAGTTCGTTCGTGAAGAACCTCAACTTCCTCAAGGACAACGGCGTACTCGGCTCAGTGGGCGGCGCGATCGGCATGGGCCGTATCGTCTACCAACTCGCCGGACAAGGCGGCAAGCTGGCGGATACGCCGATGAAACGCCTGGGCATCGCCAACGACTTCCTTGGCTTCCTTGGCACCGGCTCGCACTTCGCCACGCTGGGCTTGAAGGTCTACGACAAGTTGCGCGGCACCAACGCCTACAAGCTGATGGGCTTCGACCGTTCCCTGCCCGACCTGTGGGCCAAGCCTGGCGAGGGGTACCACGCGCTGCCCAAGGACGCCGAGGCGGTGCAGAAAAAGTACTTCGAGATCGTCGACCAGGCCATGGACGACGGCAAGGACGTGGGCAAGGCCCTCAACAGCGGCGGCTGGAGCGACGAAGGTGCGGCGAAGATCCAGGAAGGCATTGAAAAAGGCATTGCCAGCCGCGGCGGCGTGGCCGGGGCCGGTTTTGGCGCGAAGTTCGCCAGCAGCGCGATCAAGGTGATCGGCATGGCCACCGACGTGGCAGGCGGCGTGATCAGTGTGGTGCAGGCGGCGTTTACCTTGCGTGATGGTGTGCGCGAGAAAGACCCGGTGAAAATCGCCTCGGGCTCACTGTCGATGGCCGGTGGTGTCAGCAGCCTGGTGGGCGCGGCCGGCGGCGTGCTGGGCACGCTGGGGGTGACCGGGCGGATCATTCCGTTCCTGGGACCGGTGGGTTTCTTGATCTCCGGCGCGTTGTCGTTTGTCGGGGCGATCTTGAGCACGGTGCAGTCCCACAAGCTGCACAAGATCTCGATGCAGAACTGGGACCAGATCCAGGACTTCAAGCAGGACGGGCTGCTCAAGCCCAACGGGGATGAAGCGTACGTGTGGTTGCAGACCTACCTGTCCGACTGGGGCCAGCGGGATGCACCGCAGGACCAGAGCATTTTTGATTTCCGCAAGGAAGAGTGGGATGCGCGGTCGAGTATCCGCGGGGGCGACCATCGGCGGGACCACCCGGACTTTATCGGGGACGGGAATAACCGTAACTCAGAGGACTACAAGTACTCGCTGAAACCGTCGGAATGGACCAATGAGAACCACGACATTGTCTGGCGGGTGGGGGATGGGTATGGGGGTGAGTACCATGATGTGGACAAGCCATAACTGAACTTCCTGACACCCGGCAGAACCCATGTGGGAGCGGGCTTGCTCGCGAAGGCGGTGTGTCAGTCACTGAAAATGTTGACTGACCCACCGCCTTCGCGAGCAAGCCCGCTCCCACATTTTGATCGGTGTTCGGCTCAAGATCGTCAGATCAACCGCGCCGCCACCAACCAGTCCGCCACCGCCTGGAACGAAGCATCCGGCACCGGATCCCCCGGCACCGTCTTGCGCGCAATCGCTTCCGCCAAGCCCTTGTCCGGCGCTTGCGGTATCCCTAAATCAAACGCCTCCTGCAACATCCCCAACGCTTCCTCCGGCGAAGCGCGGCACACCACCACCGGCACCGGCGTTTCACCACGCACATAACGCACGCCTATCACCCAGCCATCGGTGGTGCCGATCATCATCGACGCCCGACCCAACCCCAGCTTGGTGGCCAGCGCCTGCATCTCCTGGCGCTGGCGTCGCCGTTCGCTCTTGATCAACGGGTCGCCGTCAATGTCCTTGCGCTCGCGCTTGGTCTCGCTGCGGGTCATTTTCATGTCGCGGCCGAACAGCCAGCGTTGCATCAACACATCCACCCCGCCCACCAGGATGAAGGCCGCGAGTACGGTAAACACCAGCGGCTTGAGCACCAGGAAAAACGTCGACTCGATACACCCCGCGCCACACCGCGACGACTCCATCAACGCCTGCAACGCATGCCGCCCCACCACGTAGAACGCCACGGCCAACACATGCACCTTGATCAGGCCCTTGATGAACTCCACAAAGTTGCGCAGGGCAAATAGCTTCTTGAAGCCTTCCGCCGGGTTGATACGCTTGAACTCCGGCTTGATCGGCTCCACGGAAAACACAAAGCCACGCATGGTGATGATATTGGTCAGGATCACCACCCCGGTGGTCACCGCCATCACCGGCAGGGTAATGCCGATCACCAGTTGCTCGGCATGGTCCAGCACCCGTGGCCAAACCGTGGCGAAGGGTTCGATGTAGATCTGCGCAGTCAGGTCGATCAGCGCCGTGACCTGGGCCTGGGCCCGGGGCGCGAGGATGGAAATGCACAGGGTGCAGAACAGGATGACCATGCCCGAGACCAAGTCCTGGCTCTTGGCGACCTGGCCTTTCTTTCGCGCGTCCTTGAGTTTTTTATCCGTGGCCGGCTGGGACTTCTCTTCGCTGGTATCGCCCATGCGCTACTCCATGCCCGCGAGGGTTTTCAGCAGCTCCACCGTGCCGCGAAATTCCGCCAACTGGTCCAGCATCAACGGAATCAGGAAGCCGATATAGATCACCATCAGGATCGAGAAAAACAGGTTTTTCACCGGTAACGACAGGTCGAAAATATGCAGGTTCGGCGCCATCCGCGACAGGTACGCCAGCATCAAATCAGTGACCAGCAGCGAGATGATCAGCGGCGACACCATCAGCACTCCGACGCGCATGATCTGGTCGAGAATCGACAGCACCGCCAGCAACGCCGAGCTGGCAAACACCGGGGTAAACGCGGTCACCGGCCACAGCTGGTAGCTGTGGTAATAACCGTCGACCATCAGGATAAAACCGCCGGACATGAAGAACAGCGTGATCAACATCACCGTCAGCAAGGTGGACATCACACTCGACTCCCCGGTGGACAACGGGTCCACCAGTTGCGCCATGGTCGAACCGCGCTGCAGGTCGATCAACTCCCCCGCCACTTCCGCCGCCCAGAACGGAATGCCGAACAACAGGCCGATCAAGATGCCGATCAGGAATTCCTTGATCAGCAACCCGGCGATAAACAGGCTGCCGTGGTTGGGCATCGAGGTCATGGCGTCGAACACCGGCATGAACATCGGGATCGAAATCGCCACGGCCACGCAGCCGCGAATCATCCCGGTGAGCCCGAGGCGGTTGAACGCCGGGGTGATCACCACCACGCCCATGGCCCGGCAGGCCGCCAGCGAGGCCGAGCTGATCACCGGGTAGGCGACTTCGAGAAACTGTGCGGTAAGGCTGGCATCCATGGGCGGTCAGCGCGTCCACAAGGGGAAGTTGTCCAGCACCTGGCTGCCGAGTTCC
Organism: Pseudomonas sp. B6001; assembly: GCF_013386015.1. Taxonomy (NCBI): domain Bacteria; kingdom Pseudomonadati; phylum Pseudomonadota; class Gammaproteobacteria; order Pseudomonadales; family Pseudomonadaceae; genus Pseudomonas; species Pseudomonas sp. B6001. Next base: position 18,413 of record NZ_JACAOX010000022.1, on the reverse strand, counting down.
GCCACTTGCCCGGCGAGCACCGGGCCGAGGAACACGATAGTCAACAACACCGCCACCAGCTTCACCACCTGGGGCAGGGTCTGGTCCTGGATCTGGGTCAGCGCCTGGAACAGGCCCACGCTCAAACCCACGATGATCGCCACCCCCAGCGCAGGCGCGGAGAGCATCAGCACGGTCATCAGTGCCTGTTTCATCAATGACAGGAAAACGTCCTGGCCCATGGGTCTTGCCTCAGCCGTAACTCAGAATCAAACCGTGCATCAGGCGCGACCAGCCGCTCAATGACACGAACAGGAAGATTTTCAGTGGGATCGAGATCAGGTTCGGCGAGACCATCGACATGCCCATCGCCATCAGCACGTTGGACACCAGCAAATCCACCACCAGGAACGGGATGTACAGCAGGAACCCGATCTCGAAGGCCCGGGTCAGCTCCGAACTGACAAACGCCGGGATCAGCACCACCAGGTCGTCATCCCGCAGGTCGGCACGGGCTTCCGGCGACCAGATGGTCTCGGTGGCCTGCACAAAAAAGCCGCGCTCGGACTCGTTGGCAAACCGTGCCAGGTGCGCCTGTAGCGGCGGGCGCAAGGCGTCGCCGAGGTCCTTGAGTTGCTCGACGTGCTCGATATTCAGGTCGCGGCCCTCTACCTGGCGGTACATGTCGCCAATCAACGGCGTGGTGACGTACACCGAGAGAATCAGCGCGATGCCGTACAGCACCAGGTTCGGCGGCGTCTGCTGCACGCCCAGGGCGTTGCGGATCAGGAACAGCACCACCGAGATTTTCATGAAGCCGGTGAGGGTCACCACCGCCAACGGGATCAACCCGATGGTGGCAACCACCAGGATGATCTCGATCAGGTTCGGCTGATAACCGGTCATGGGGTGGCGAAACTCAGCAGGCGCACGCCCAGGCCGTCACCGATTTTCACCAGTTGGCCCTGGCCGACGCGACGGCCGTTGACCATCAGGTCGACGCCATCCACGGTCGGCGTATTCAGTTGCAGCAGGCTGCCCGCCCCCAGTTCCCGCAGTTGCGCCAGGGTCAGTTCCAGGCTGCCGACCTGGCACACCAGCTTGAGGGGCAAATCGTCCAGGGCCGCGGCGGCATCGACGTCAGTCATTGTGTTCTCCATGTCCAAAAGGGGCGTGTTCAGAGGTTCCTGCACCTGCAGCGACGAGCCGTCGCGCTGGCAGCGGGCTTGCAGGCGGCCCTCAAGGTCCAGCAGCCAGCCGCTGCCAGGTTCGAGCATCAGCACATCGCCGGGCTGCAGGCTGCGCAGCTCGCCGAGGCTCAACCATTGCCGCCCGGCCACTACCGACAGCGTGTGGCGCAACGCCGGCAACGGGTCGGCGTCGATCTGGCCGTGCTGGTCCAGCAACTGGCCCACCAGCACTGCAGCGCTTTCACTCAAGTCCAGTTGGGCGGCCATTGGCGGGTTGTTGCCGAAGGTCAATGTCAGTGCCAGATGCACTGCATAAGGCCGCAGGTCGTCACTGGTTTCGAGCAGTTGCACGGGGTGGCCGAGCAACGGTTCGAGGCGCTCGATCAGGTCCAGCACGGCCAGTTCCAGCAGCAGCGAACGCGGTAATGCCGGCAGCACTTGCGCGTCGAACTGCAACGCCAGCGGCACCAGTACTTGTTCCAGGGCGGCAGCCGAGAGTCGCAAGCGCACCGGTGACTGGCCGAGCAACAGCAACACATCCCGGGGTGTTTTCAGCGGCTGGGGATCGGCGGCCCAGGCGACGCTCAGATCCTGCCCGGCGCAGCGGCCCTGCCACGCATGCCGCCGGCGGTGCAATTGGTTATGCAGCGTGAGCAGCGCCGGGTCGTAGTGCTCAAGCCAGGGCGCCAACGGGTCGGCAAGGGCCACGATCATGTGCCGAGTCCTTGTTCTTCACGCAGCTCGCCGGCCACCCGTTCGCTGCTTTCACGCCCGTCCAGCAGGCTTTGCCAGGCATCGGACTGGCGCTGGCGGCTCAGGCGCTCCTGACGGAACAGGTCGCGCTCACGCTCCTGGGTTTGCAGGGTACTGGACACGTGGCTGACGTCGCCTTCAAGCACCTGCTCATCGTCGGCCAAGCCACGCAGGCGATCCTGGGCGGCCTGCCAACTGGCCACCGACAGGCCTTCGGTCAGCGAGGCGTAAATCTCGCCGGCTTCATGAGCAACGGCCTCACGGTGCAGGCGCAGTTGTTCCTTGGCGTCGGTCAAGGCGCCGTGGGTTTGCGCGCAGCGTTGCTGTTGCGCCGCCAACTGGCTCGCCGCCCGCTGTTCGCGCAGCACCCGCAGGGTTTGCAGGGTGCGCAGTTGTTCAGTCTTCATCGGTTCTTTTCTCCATCGTCATACCAACAGCGCACTCACTGAGTGCATGAAGATCGAATGTGGGAGCTGTCGAGCCCCGGCGAGGCTGCGATAGCGGTGGGTCAGGCAACATTGATGTTGGCTGTGCTGACGCCATCGCAGCCTCGCTGAAGCTCGACAGCTCCCACACTGGAGCTTGCTGCGCTTTCGGGCTCATGCCAGCACCTGGCGCATGCGGATCAAGGTGTGTTCGGGGCTGCTGGGTTCGTCGGCGTTCTGGCGCAGGAAGGCTTCGATTGCCCCATGGCGGGTGATCGCTTCGTCGGCCAGCGGGTCGCTGCCGGCGGAGTACTCGCCGACGCGGATCAGCATTTCGATCTCGCCGTAGCGCGCCATCAATTCACGGATGCGCATCGCCAGGCGCTTGTGTTCGTCACCGGCGACCTGCTCCATCAAGCGGCTGCGGCTGCGCAGCACGTCCACCGCCGGGAAATAGTTGCGCTGCGCCAGTTCGGCGCTGAGGGCGATATGCCCGTCGAGGATCGAACGCGCTTCCTCCGCCACCGGATCGCTGGCGGCGTCGCCTTCGGTGAGCACGGTGTACAGCGCGGTGATGCTGCCGGCAGGGCCCGGGCCGGCGCGCTCGAGCAACTTGGGCAAGGTGGCAAAAAACGACGGCGGATAACCGCGGCGGGTCGGCGGTTCACCCACGGCCAGGCCGATTTCGCGCTGGGCGCGGGCGAACCGCGTGAGGCTGTCCATCAACAACAGTACATTGCGGCCCTGGTCGCGGTGGTACTCGGCCAGGGTGGTGGCGACAAATGCCGCGCGCACCCGCTCGGCGGCCGGGCGGTCGGAGGTGGCGACGACAGCAACGGTGCGTGCGCGGGCCGTGGCGTCCAGTTGCACGTCCAGCAGTTCGCGCACTTCCCTGCCCCGCTCGCCGATCAAACCGATGACAATCACATCGGCCTCGCTGTTGCGGATGATGCTCGCCAACAAGGAGGATTTGCCCACACCGGGCTCGCCGAAGATGCCCATGCGCTGGCCCTGGGCGAGGGTCAGCAAGCCGTCGATGGAGCGGATGCCCAACGCCATGGAGCGCACGATCAATTGCCGGGAGAACGGGGCCGGTGGCTCGGCATGCAAGGGGTAGGTCTGCAGGTTCAGGGTTGGCGGTACACCGTCACCGTCGAGAAACTCGCCCATGGGGCTGATCACTCGCCCCAATTGCGCATCGCCCACGGCCACACCCAGGCTTTCGCCGGTGGCAGTGATTTGCGTGCGGGTCGACAGGCCTTCCATGGAACCGATGGGCGACAGGATCGCTTCGTCGCCATCAAAACCGATCACTTCGGCGCTGAGGCTGCGGCCACTGACCGGGTCGCGCAGGTGGCATAGTTCACCGATGCTCGCGCCCGCCACGCTGGCCCGCAGCAACACCCCGCGAATGCTCAGCACCGTGCCCTGCATCGGACGCAAGCGGGCCTGGGACAGCCGCTCGGTCAGGCGCGGCAGCAGTTGATCGAGGTTCATGCCACGCCCTCTTCGGCAAAGGGCAACAGGCTGCGGCGCAGGCTTTGCAGTTGCGCCTCCAGCCCCAGCTCAACCGAACCCGCCGGGCTGCTCAGGCGGGCCTGGCCGGCGCCCAGTTGCGCATCGGCCTCCACGGCGATGCCGTCCTTGAGCAACTGTGGGCGCAGGGCATTCACTTCGGCGGGCGGCACCCACAACGTCAAGGCCTGGCCCTGGCGAAACGCGCTCAGGGCCTGGCGTGTACAACGCACCACGCGGTCGGTGTCGTCCAGTTCGCCGAGTACTTCACGCACGATGCCCAGGGCCAGGTCCGCCAGCGACGCCTCAAGCCCGGCCAGGTAATGCTGGACCTGGGCCTGGGTCTCCAGCAGCAACTGTGCAACCTGTTCGGCGCCTTCGCGGCGCGCACTTTCAAAACCTTCGGCGCGGGCGGTGTGCAGCCATTGGTCGCTGTCGGCCTTGATCTGCTCGGCGTGCGCCCTGGCGGCTTGCACAAAGGCAAAGCCATCGGTCCATAACGCCGCTTCATCGGCGCGCAAAATCCGCGCGGCCGGACGGCTGGGTAATTCACTCATGGGCAAGCTCCTCGGCGAGTAACCGGGCGGCGACGGTCTGGACGATCTCCAGGTCGCGGGGCAAGCGCCCGCTGTAGCCCTTGGGTGCGACAAACCGCAGGGGCAGCCAGCCTTGCAACTCGGCAGGCTGGGCTTGCAGCCAGGCGGCGACACAGGTGAGGCCATCGCGGTCGATGGCGTCGATCAACTCGGCGGGCTCGCGCAGCAGGTCGGCCGCGCCGCCCAACTGCCGGTGCGCGAGGGCCAGGGCAAAGGCTTCCTGGCCAAGGCCCTCGCGCAATTCATTGACCACTTCGCGGCGGATCTCCCGGCTCAAGGTCGAGCCATGCCAGATCGCACCACACAGCCTGGGCAGACGCGCAAATTGCGCCGGGCTCAGCAGTAGCACCGGCAAATCAGCGGCGGGCGGCGTGACCAGATGCGCCAGCGGCGCCAGCTGATAATGGCTGGCCAGCAGTTGCTCCAGCCGCAAGCGAAAACGCGGCTGCCCATGCAGGGCTTGCAGCACCTCGACCGGCAGGCCTTCGCCAAAACACTCGCCAAGGCTTTGCTCGCGCACAAACTGCAACGGCTGGGCGATCAGCCCCTGCCAACGCTCAACCAGGCTCATTCACCCTCCTTGAGCACATACAACGCCTGGGCCTGGCGCCGCGCCCATTGCTGGCGGGCCAACACACCACCCGCGCCGAGGGCGAGCAGCAGCAAGCCACCGAACAGCAACCGCGCCTGGTTGAGGTTGTCTTCCAACAGCCACAGGCCCATGAAACGCGCGAGTCGCGGTTGCGCCGGGTTCTGGCTGATGGACACCGCGGCCTTGATCGCGGTCACCGACACACCGTCATAGCTCAGGCCGGAAATGCCGTTGGCAACCAGGGTCTTGATCTGCGGAATCAGCGTGTTGATGTCGGTGCCCGGGTCGTAGCGCACCAGCACCGAGGCCGACGACGGCGAAATCACCCGCTTGAGCAGGTCATTGTCCGGCAGCACCACGTGCACCCGCGCCGAGACGATGCCGTCGATCTGCGACACCGAGTGGGACAGTTCTTCGCTCAAGGCATAGATCATCTGCGCCCGCTCCTGCACCGGCGACGACACCAGGCCATTGCCCTTGAACACCTCGCCCATGTTGGAAAAGCTCTGCTGCGGCAGGCCGGCGTTGTCCAGCAGGGTCATGGCCTCGGCGAAGCGCTGTTCGTCGACCACCACTTTCAACTGGCCGTTGTCCTGCACCTTGCGCGTCGCCGGGATGCCGTCGCGCAGCAGCACCGCGACCATGGCGTTGGCGTCGCGCTCGCTGAGGTTGGTGTAGAGGTCCATGTCGCAGGCCTGCAAGAGGCTGGCGAGCACGCCGATCAGCAGCAGGCGCAGGGCACGATTCGGGCTTGGCATGGCGTTATTGACCCTTGAGCAGCGTGTTGGCGGAACCGGAAATCTGCGTCGCACCGCGCACCACCATCTGGGTTTCGATGGAGTAGTCGAACATCTTGCCCAGTGAATGGACGATCTGGTCGACCTGCTGCTCGGCAACTTTCTTGCCCGGTTCTGCGTTGGGCGAGGCGCCCGAGGTGCGGATATCCGCAGCGGCCACTTGCGGCGGCGCCGAGGGGTTATTGGTGAGCAAATCGGCGCGCTCGGAAAAGGTCCGGGAGCGGTCGATAAAACTGTTCAGGCGCTCCATCAGCCCCGAGCCGATCTGATGGGGGCTGGCGCCCTCGGGCATGCCCTTGGCCGTATTGGCCATGTGCTCGAACAGATTCTGCGAGGCCCCGGCGGGCCCCGCGCCGGCGGACGGCGGCAAGGCCGTGGCGCTGGCAGCGAGACTGATGGTCATGGGTGCGCCCTACTCTTCGTCGTCATCGGACATGGCGTCATTCAGCATTTCCTGGGCCTTGGGCATGATGATGAATTGGCCGCCGATGGTGACCGCCTGGGTGATCAGGGCATCGGTGAATTCGGCGTCGGTCATCTCCGGTTTATCGGCGCTCTTGGCGTTGTCCACCGCGGCGTTGAACTTGGCTTCAGGGCTGGCGCCACCGGGGGCGAGGTTGCTGTCTACGGCGGTTACGGACATGGTCATGCTCCTTTACTGGGGTTGGGGTGAATCAAGGGGTTTCAGTGCTCACTTGGGCGCCGCGAAACACCCGCACGCCGTGCTCGCGCGCCACCACCGGCGCGGCGGCCTTGGGCTGCAGGTGATCCACATGCTGCTGGACCAGCGCCAGGTACGGCGGCGGCCCGGAGACGAAGACTTCATCGCCCTCGGGGCCGTTACGCATCGACAACTGCTGGCCGAACACATCGAGGTTGTTTAGATAGGCCTGCAACTGATCCAGGTTCAGGGCGTTGGCCTTGAACAGCCTGGTGGTGATTTCATCGCTGGCATTGAGGTACAGCAGGTTGCCGTCGAAATACCAGGTCAGGCCATTGGTGCTGCACAGCGTCTGCAAAAACTCCCCGGCGGTGGCTGCACGCACGGTGCTGCGGGCCTTGCCGCGGACCTTGTCGGAGAGCACCAGCGGGATATCGAGGTTGTGGCCGAACTCTTCGAGGGCGGCGCGCACGTCCTGGTCCACCAGCACATAGGCGTAGGGTTTGGCGAACCATTCGGGCTCTTCGTCGGCGTGGGCGATCGAGGCACCCAACAGCACCGACAGACATAGGAGCGCCATGGAAAATATGCTTACATGACGTCCGCCTTCGCCCAACGAGTTGTGACGATGACCAAACACTTTTTGCTTGCCGGCAGCCTGTTGCTGGCTGCCTGTTCCAATACTGCGCCGAGCGATTCCGACCGCTCGCTGAAGCTGGCCGACGACCTGAACAAACGCGGCGACTACGCCAGCGCGGCGGCGCTGTACGAACGTGCGGCCCAGCAACCGGGCGCAAGCATCGACTTGTGGCTCAAACTCGGCCAGGCACGGCTCGACGGCAACGACGCGGTCGGTGCCGAGCGCGCCTTCCAACAGGCCCTCGGCCTTCAAGCCCACAACGCCGACGCCCTGCTGGGACTGGGCACCGCGCAACTGCGCCTTGGCAAAAGCCAACGCGCCGTGACCGCCCTGGGCCAGGCCGCCGAGGCCAGCCAGTCGCCGGTCGCCTACACCCGACTGGGCATTGCCCAGGTGTTGAACGGCCAGGCCGTCGCGGCACAAACCGCGTTCGCCAAAAGCCTGAGCCTGCAACCCGACGACCTCGACAGCCGCTGCAACCTGGCCCTGGCCTACGCCCTTGGCGGCCAGGCGCAGCAGGCCTTGGACACCATCGCCCCCGTCACCCAATCGCCCCGCGCGTTGCCACGGCATCAGCGTAATGAGTTGTTGGTGCTGGTGTTGGCGGGTTACGAACAACGGGTGGCCAGCTTGCCGCTGGACGATATTCCGGCGGCTGAGCGCGCACGCCTGATTACGGAAGCCAACCGCATCAAAGCCATCAGCGATCCGATTGCGCAAGCGCGTGAGTTGGGGTTGGTGGACACGCACTAAATCCAACTGCTTTTGATCTTGCTGTTGCCCTGCTTTTGACGTTGCTTTTGATCTATCAGGCCCCGTTAAACCACGCTGGCCGAACGCAGGCTTTGGAGCGTGGGTAACCCGGCAGGACGCCGGGTTAGCCGCGCTGGGCCAAGGATGGCCCATCGCGGCGGCCCACGGTCCAAAGCCGGAGTGAGGGCACACCGAGCCTAAGCGAGGTGCCGAGTGGTGGGGCAAAGACCTTT
>NZ_JACAOX010000022.1:0-10244 GCF_013386015.1 Pseudomonas sp. B6001 | reverse complement strand
CCCTAAGTGGCCGTTACCGCAGGAATGGATATGTACGCGGTAAGCTTCAAGATCCCGGTCGCCTACCAGTCCGCTTTCGCGAGCAAGCCCGCTCCCACATTTGGATGGTGGTGTTACAGATGGATCTGCTGGGTCTGGAATACCGCTATCGCAGGCAAGCCAGCTCCCACAGAGGACATGTGAACGCAGGTTCATTGCTCCGCTCCCGGAGCGCCCGCCTTGGCCTCTTGCTGAGCCTGACGCCGCTGCAACTGCTCCCGATCAAACCCCTCGATATACACCTGCGCCGCCCGCCCAACCGGTGCGGCCATCGCAGGCCCCGTCGCCCGCCCCTGATTCAAATCCTGGCGCTGCTCCACCATCTGCATCAAATTCAGATTGTTGGCGCAGCCCAGCGGCAAGGTCGCCTTGAAATCCTCGTCCAGTCCAATCTCGTCCTTGGCCGGCGGCTGCTGGCACTGGCTTGGCACCCCGTCCGCCTGATACTGCGGCGAGTAATACACCGGCGCCAGATGCGTCTTGCAGCCCACCACCAACAGGGGCAAACACATCAACAAACGCGAAACTTTCATGCCATGCCCCCTCATCAATTCATGTAGAAACCAAACGCCCCACCACTGCGCGGCCCCGCCGCTGCGGCGGTCGCAGGCTGCGCATCCAGCGGCGTGGCCAGGGTGCGACTGCGCACCGGCTCCACCAGGTACGGCGTAATCAAAATCACCAATTCGGTTTCATTGCGCTGAAAACGCTTGGAGCGAAACAGGTTGCCCAGGATCGGCAAGTCCCCCAGCAACGGCAGCTTCTCGATGTCCTGGCTGCTCTCACGCTGGAACAAACCGGCAATCGCAAACGTCTGCCCGCTGCCCACTTCCACCCGCGTATCGGCGCGGCGCACGCTGAACGACGGCACATGGAAATTGCCGAAATCCACCGTGCCGCCACTCACCACACTGCTGACCTCCGGGCGCACTTGCAGGGCGATCCGGCCGTTGGGCAGCAGCGTCGGGTTGAACAGCAGCGACACGCCGAACGACTTGTATTCGATCCCCACCAGGTCCCGATTCACCGGCACCGGGATCGCCACTTCGCCGCCCGCCAGGAAGCTCGCGGTTTGCCCGGTCATGGCGGTGATGTTCGGCTCGGCCAGGATTTGCAGGATCCCGTTGGCCTGCAACGCGTCGAGCATGCCGTCGATATTGGTATTGCCCGAGCCGCTGCCCGCCGCCGCCAGGCCACCGGCGGTGGCGGCTGCCAGCGGTCCGCCGGTGATCAGGCCAAAGGAGAACGTGCCGTTGCTGAACATGGCGTTCCAGTTAACCCCGTAATGCAGCAGTTCCGAGCGGGACACTTCAGCGAAGCGCACACGCAAGTTGACCTGGGCTGCACCGGCGTACTCAGTGGTGTTGACCGCGCTCTGGAAGCCCTGGCCCTGTGGGTTGAGCAAGGCATTCAAATCCGTCGCTTCTCCAACCGAACGCACCGTGCCCTTGGCGATCAATCGGTTACCGGCACCGCTGATCTGCGCGCCATTGCCGGGATGCAATTCCTGCATCGGCGCGGTCACTGCCTGGGTCGCGCTGCTGACCGCCAGGCTCAGGCTGGCAAGCTGTTTGCCGTCGCTGCCGAGGGCAATCAGGCTGGTATTGCCCGGCGCCTTGCCGAAGATATAGATCACCCCGGGCGACACCACTTGCAGGTCGGCAATCCCCGGCTCGGCCACCAGTACCGACTCCACCGGGGCGACAAAATGCAGGATCCGGCCTTCACCGGAGGCCAGGTTGATAGACCCCTGGGCACCGTTGGCGATGTCCTGGGCACTGCAGAAAAACGAGGTCAACGTCAGCAACAACAGACAAAAACGGATCATGAGGCAGACGCCAGGGAAGTGACAGAAGCCGCGGCAGGTGCACGGCGGTTGGAGATATCGGTAAGGCTGATGGTCACCAGCGCTTGCAGGTTGTATTCGGTGGCCAGTTCGCGAAACGACAACACCGCCAGCTCCAGTTCACCGCGCAGCACCAGGCGCCGCAGGCTGCGGCGCAGTTCCGGGTGCACCAGCAATACCGCACTGTTGGCTTCAGTGGTTTTGTCGCAGGCCTGGCGCAGTTGGGCGAGCAACGCGCGGTTGACTTCCTCGGGGATCACTTCACGGCTGGGCTCCTGGCGACGCAGGGATGCACGCAACTGGTCTTCCAATCCCGGCGCCAGCACCAGGGCGCCAATCACCCGATTGCGGTCGGCGTACTGATGGCTGATCTGCCGCGCCAACCCTGCACGCAGGTGTTCGGCCAGGCGGCCGGCATCGGTTTCCCGGGCGCCCCACTCCACCATGGCTTCGAGCAAGGCCCGCTGATTGCGGATCGACACGCCCTCGCCCACCAGCAGGCGCAGGGTCTCGGCCACCCGCTGCAACGGCACCAGGCGCAGGGCTTCCTTGACCAGTTCGCCGTAGGTGGCTTCGGTGCGTTCGAGCAGCAGGCGGGTTTCCTGGATGCCGAGGAAGTCCGCGGCATAGCGGCGCAGGCTGCGTTCCAGCACGCCACGCAGGACTTCGTCCGGCAGCAGGAAACCGATGCCGGCGTTGCGCAACGCGTCTTCGTGCTGACGCTCGATCCAGTGCGCGGCACGGCCGTTGAGCGGCGAATCGGCTTGCAGGGTGGCGATGTCCAGCAACTGCACATGCACCGGATCGTCCTGCAACAGCAGGCAGTTGATCGGCATCTCGCCTTCGCTGACGGGTACGCCTTCCAGTGACACGCGGTAGCTGCCCGGCGTGGCCTTGGCGTCCATGTGAATGCCCGGCACCGGCATATCGACGCCGAGGTCGCTGCGAATGTCGTGACACAGCGCTTCGATGCGTTGGCTCAGTAGTTGGCGCGGGGCGCTGAGGGCCAACGCACTGCCGAGGGTCAGCAATACCCGAGTGTCGGGGGCCACGCCATAATCCTGCTCGGCCTGCACTTCAACCACCGGTTCCAGGGTCTCGACCAGCGCTTCAGGCTCTACCTGGTTTTCACGGGTATGACGGCGGTACATCACGAAGGCCGCACCACCGAACACCAGCGACAACCCGAGGAACACCCAGGTCGGAAAGCCCGGTATCACGCTGACGCCGACCATGATCAATGCGGTCAAACCGAGGGCGCGGTAGCTGGCACCCAACTGCTTGAGAATCTCGCTGCCGAGGTCACCCGCTTCGCCGTCGCTGTTGACCCGCGTGACCACGGTACCCGCCGCTACCGAGATAAGCAGCGCCGGGATCTGTGCGATCAAACCGTCGCCCACGGTCAGCAGCGAATAGGTGTGCACCGCCGCGCCGAAGGCCATGTCGCGCTCGATCATGCCGATCAGCATGCCGCCCAGCAGGTTGACCGCGAGGATCACCAACCCGGCAATCGCATCGCCCTTGACGAACTTCATCGCCCCGTCCATCGCGCCGAACATCTGGCTCTCGCGCTCCAGGCGTGAGCGCCGGCGGCGGGCTTCGGCCTGGTCGATATCGCCGTTGCGCAGGTCGTTGTCGATGCTCATCTGTTTGCCGGGCATCGCATCCAGGGTGAAGCGCGCCGCCACTTCCGCGACCCGCTCGGCGCCTTTGGTGATCACCACGAACTGCGCCACGGTGATGATCAGGAACACCACCATGCCCACCACCACCTGGCCGGCAATCACGAAGTCACCGAAGGCCTTGACGATATGGCCAGCGTCGCCGTGCAGCAGAATCAAGCGGGTGGTGGTGATCGAAAGCGACAGGCGAAACAGGGTGCTGAGCAGGATCAGCGGCGGCAGCGCGGAGAATTCCACCGAGTGGCCGATGTAGAACGCCACGATCAGGATCAGGATGCTCAGGGCGATGTTCAAGCCGATCAGCATGTCCACCAGGTAGGTAGGCAGCGGGATGATCATCATCACGATCGCCATCAGCATGAACGCGACGATGATCACGTCGGTACGCTGGGCGGCCATGCGCGCGATGCCGTTCAGGCGATTGAGCAGGTTCATGGCGCGGCTCTCCGTGCAGCGAGGTAGCGTTTGAAGCACTGGCGCGCTTCGTCCTTGCGTTCGCCGTACCACAGCGCCCGGGCACGCAGCAGCAACAGGCTGGCAGACTCACCCTCCAGCGCGACCAGCCGATCCAGGGCCGCGAGTGCGCGGGTGACGTCGCCGCTGTCGGTGAACGCCAGCACCAGCGAGCGCAGCAGCAGGCCATCGTCGGGCGCGACACTCACGGCAATCAGCAACATCACCAGCGCGCGCTGGGACTGGCCGTTGCGCCGGTACAGCTCGCCAATGCCCTTGAGCAATTGCACCGCGTCGTCGTTGTCCCGGGGCATCAGGCCTGGACCTCCGAGCGTTGTTGTTCGAGGGTGCGGCGCATCTCGATTTCCTCGCTGATCAGGTCATGGGCCAGCGCCTTGATCGGCGGCTCGGCGTCGAGGTTCGGCAACAGGTGCTGCATCACGTGTTCCAGCAGTTCCAGGGAACGTGCGCTGCCGAACAGCAGCGAGTCGACGCCGGCGGCGCTGGTGAGTTCTTCCAGGTCACTGCGCAGGGAGCGGCGGGACTGGACCTTGCGGGTTTTCAGCAACGCTTCGAAAGCCGTGGCCTGGCGCGAGTTGACCGGGCGGATCGCCTCGACCGGCGCGCTGCGCACGTCACTTGGAATCAACGGACGGGGTTCGACTTTCATCCCGGGGCCTTAGCTGAAAAAAGCAGCGTCATAGGGTGAAGGTGAAGCGTTCTTCGCCACGGGCGAGGATCACCTGGTTGTTCTCGATGCGCTCCAGTACCCAGTTGTCCGCCAGGGCCGCGCCGGGGTACAGGCGCTTGCCGCTGTCATTGATCACGTAGGGGTTGGCGCCGAACCACACGGCTTGAAAGCGCACCCGTGGCCGGGCCGCATCTGCACGCACGGCGACCCGCGGGTTGAGCACGATCTGCTGGCCGTAACGCTGGTCGAAGGCTTGTTGCAGGGCGACCCATTGAGGCTTTTGCGCGCGCTCAAAGGAGCCGACGGCGTTGAGTTGGCCGTCGATGTCGTTGACCTTCACGGCGTCCAGGTGGGCGGCCTGCAATTGCCCTTCGAACCAGGCCTTGGCCTCGGCACGGGAAGGCTTGGCTGCGGTTGTTTCGGCAACCGGCATTACGGTTTGCGCTTGCGGTGGATCGTTGCGAAATGCCAGGGCGCCAGCGCACACAAAGAGCAACGCGGTGGCGATGATCCAGGGCGTTAACGTGCGTGTCGTCGCAGGGATTTTTTCAGGGCTGCCCGGCAGCGCCAGGCTCACACCCGCCGTGCCGATACGCAGTTGCAGCGGCAGCCGCGCGCGATGGCCGCTGCCTTGGGGAATACGGATATCGCCGGCAGTGCCGGTGATCAGTACATCGCCGCCGAGGGCCTCGACGGCCACCTGGGCCCCTTCAAAACGCAGGCGCAGGTGCAACTCGGCAATCCCGGGATCGCTGAGCTGGAGGTCGGCCGCCAGGGCGGCGCCAAGGGTGTAGACCGGCTGGTCGAGCATCAGGGAACTGCCCTGGTGCAAACCGTGGGTCACAAGCAGGGTCGGCGCGCCGTTCGCGGCGGGCAGGCCCAGGGAAATCAAGGCTGTCATGGTTGGGTTTGCCCCCTTGAGAATCACAGGCCGCAACGACGCCTGTGCCGATCAACAACGGTGCAACGGGGTAAGGCAGGTATACGGGCAGCGCCGGCGCTGCCCGCATGGCGAATCAGTTCTGCGGACGCTGTTTGGTGGCGTCGAGCTCTGCTTTTTTCGCGGTGCTGATCTCGGTGATCTTGGCCGACTTCTCGATGGCCATGTTGAAAGTTGCTTCCATCTTCGCGATAGCGTCGTCGGCGCCGCCTGCACTTACTGGTGGAGTAGTAGCCATGTTCAATCTCCTTGCATCGATAGGGAAGTTAAGCCGCATGCAAACCGAAACAAACTCCCAGCGTCAGACAGTGAGTTGGCCATGCAGCCGTCGGTTTGCATGGGAACCATACTACTCACGAACAAAACGCCTTCGCTGTGAAAGCTTGTGAAACGTTCATGGCAGGTGCTGTGAAAAATCCGGCTCAACATGCCGTTGAGAAAATCTCATCGCCGCGCGGGCGTGGAACTTTTGTTAAAAAAACAATACACGACGAGACCCAATGTTTACGGGGGCACAACCTGAAAAACGAACCAACTCGAACAATTTACGAGCCCGTTACCCCTGGGTAAAAACGTTGATCACTCAACAATTCCAGAAAATAAACACGACAACTTCACACTTTTAACTAATAGCCATTTGCCCAACTTTGCAGATATTTCCATTTGTAACAAAACCGACTTGATCATCGCGTTTGATAGCTCGGCGCGGGTTAACCCAATAACACTTCGCAACTTTCGCCCGCCCCAGTTAGTGCACTTGCACTAAATATCGACTGATATAAAACAACTTCCAGGTGATCTATGACTGCGATCCCGAATGGCCTTGACCCTGCCGACAACAAGGGCCCGGATGGCTCCCGGAGCACGTTCGAAAAAGCCCTGTTCACCGCCGTCGACAAGCCGGTATTCGACCCCTCGAAAATCCGCGGGCCGTCCATTCCGCTGCCGTACCAGAACGTGCAGGCACCGGTGAACAACAGCATCACCTACACCCCGCTGGGCAGCGACAAACCGGTGACCCTCAAGCAGATCGACAACCCCAGGCTGTTTGAGCAATTGGTCAACCAGTACAACGCACAGCAAAGCGACGCGACCCTTGAGAAGAATCTGGCCGACAGCAAAGGCGCCGGCTACAAGGAGGCCGACGCCAGCACCGTGGCGCCTGGCCTGGGCAACTACAAGGCGATCGGCAGTACCACCGAATTGGGCCCGGGACTGATCCGCTACGAGACCAGTGCCGGCGACAAAATCGTGGTCAGCCAGAAGGAAACACCCGCGCTGTTCGCCCAGGTCAGCGGCGACTCGGCCAAGCTCTTTGCGATCAATGCCAGCCAGGCCGAGGGCTACCGCCTGGCCGGCCCCACGGAAACCATGGACCCGGCAGCGAATATCGGCCCGCCCGAAGAAGTCGGCCCGGGCCTGATTCGCTATAACACGGCGTCGGGCGACAAGGTGATCGTGTCCCAGGACATCACCCCCGCGCTGTACGACCAGGTGGCCAAACTGTATGCCGGCAGCACCGGCGCGGCGGGCGCCTCGGACACGTCCTGGATCGACACCTCATCGTTTGGCGTGTCGGGTGCCAAGGACTGGGACACCATCACCGGCAACACCAGCGGCACGCCGACCAAGGAAGAACTCGACCTGAACCGGCCCAAGGCGGCCGCGCAATTGCTCTCGCAAAACTGGGACGCCTGGGGCCTGCATGGCGCGCCGATCGACTTCGCCAACCCACCCACGACACTCCCCCCCGAGGCTCAGGCCGTACTCAAGTACGTGGCCAGCAGCCCGAGCCTGATGGCCGCGCTGGATACCGGCGGGCGTGGCAAGGCCGACAATGTGATCACCCATTCCGATGTCGACCATTTCATCGACAACGCCGGCAAGGACCTCGGCGCCGCGTCGAAATCCTATGGCAGTTTCCTAGGCAGCAAACCCGGTGACCTGGCCAAGGCGAATGCCAAGTCGGCGGCAATCCTGATGGCCAATGAGAGCCTGGCCGCTGGCGCAGGTCCGGCGATGCGCCCCGGTGACGCCAACCAGCGCAGCAACGACGGCATGCTGCGCAGCGACAACCTGCAAGCCTTGGGCAGCGATTCGGCCCTGAGCACCGAGCTGACCGGCGCAGCGGCCATGTGGTCCAGACCCGGGATGTTCCACGCCCTGGAAACCGGCGGCGACAACCCCGCCACCGGCAAGTCGGACGGCATCGGCACCCGCGACAACATCGGCGCCTGGCTGGAAAAACAGGCGCCGAAAACCGACAGCGACACCCTGACCTTCCTCGACGGGGCCGCCACTCGTGATGCCGTCGCCGGCGTCGACACCTCGGGCCTGACCGCCGACATCCTGGCCAACCCGCAGAACTACAGCGGCGAACAGAAAGCCGCGGTGCTGGTGCAGTTGACCGATGCACAAACCCGCCTGCTGGTCAGCGACTACGTGCCCCACGCCGGGTTGATGGACAAGTACACCTCGCCCCACTACGGCCTGAACCCCAACGAAGACAAAATCAAGGCACAGCTGCAAAGCGGCATCGAAACCCTCTCGGCCGACCCGGACGTGCAAGGCTTCCTGCAAAACAATCGCGGCCCGGCACTGGCCGACATCGTCGACAGCAACCCGGCGATGAAAGTCGCGATGCAGAACTACTACACCGACGACATCGAGACCGGCAAAAACCTCACCGACAATCTCAACGCCAAGGACCAGAACGGCAAGCAGATCGACATGGGCATGGGCCTGCAAAACGCGGCCAACGATACGACCATCGCCAACCTGGCGCTGGGGGGCAACGGCCATGTGGACCTGACCGGCATCGCCGACAAGGCCGGGCAAAGCGACAACATCCAGCAGTACTACAAAAACCAACTGGTGACCGGCAAGGCCTTTACCGACGCGGTGGCCGGCGGCATGGACCCCACCGTGGCGGCCAGCAGCTTCGCCGCCAGCACGGCCTCGGCCCAGGCCTTCCTCGGCGACAAGGCCTCGGCGGATGACGCCGCCACCTTGCAGGTGAATTTCAACGAAGCCCTTGGCGACGCCCTGCTCGGCGGCGCCACCACCGACACCCTGAACATCACCCTGGGGGACGGCAAGGGCAACTTCGACGAAGCCAAGGTCACTGCCGCGATCAACGACGCCCAGCAAAAAGACCCAGAGATGTTCGTCACCTCGGATGGCGGCAAGATCGACCCGGCGCAAGTGGTGTCGATGCTGCGTTCGGTATGGGACATCGGGCGCCAGGGCAACAAGATCGCCGACGCACTGCCCAAGGCCATCGAAGGCATGAAGTTCGGCGACGTCAGCCCGGCATTCAAGCAAGGCCTGCTGCACATCGGCAGTGCGGTGTTGATGAGCGGCGTGCTGATGGCCCGTTCGGCCAGCGGCAGCAACACGCCGGTGGCGGACGCGAACCGGGTATCCGCCGGGCTGCAATTTGCCGGGCTGTTGATGGAGGGCGGCACCAAATACGCCAAGGAAGCGGGTTACGGTATCACCTGGGTCAACCGCCCGGATGGCGGCACCATTGGTGATTTCCCCGGCAAGGTACCGGTGGGCAAGGGCCCGCTGAGCCCGCAGCAAATCGCCAACCTCGGCGCGGCCGGCAAGATCATCGGTTCGGCGGGCGGGATTATCGGCGGTGTGATCGGGGTGATTGGCGGTGTCGACTCGTTGAAAAAAGGCGACTACCTGAGCGGCAGTTTCTCGGTGGCCACCGGCGTGCTGGGTACGGGTGCGGCGGTGGCCGGGTTGGTGGAAGCCGGGGCAGGGTTGTACGGGGCCACGGAAATCGGCGCGGTGGCCGGGACCATCAGCGGGATCCTCGGCGGGGCAACGGCGATCCTTGGCGGGATCGGCAGCGCGTTCCTGCCCTTCGCCCTGGCTGATGCCCATGGCAAGGCGCAGGACGCGTTCTATGGCCAGCTTGCGCCGGTGCTCAAGCAATACGGCTTGACTGGCGGGCCTACGGAGCCGGGTGATTATCCTGAAGACCCGATCCCGGCGATCAACACCTGACCTTCCCTTGCAGCCTTGCGCGAAGGGAGCCGCGCGGGGTTGTGTTTTTGAACATGCACAAAGGTTAATCACATGACGTATTCACACCGCGGCCACCTTGAAGACAGCGCTATTGAAATCCACTTTGGCCCTTATCAACTGCTGCCCCGACGTCATCTGCTGCTGAAAAACGGTGAGCCGGTGAGCCTGGGCAGTCGGGCCCTGACGTTGCTGATTGCCCTCGCTTCGCGGCCTGGTGAGCTGTTGGAGAAGACCCAATTGCTGGACATCGCCTGGCCACGGTTGGTGGTGGAAGAGTGCAACCTGCGGGCGCAGATCAAGGCGATCCGCCGGGCGTTGGGGGATGATGATTCGGTGTATATCGCGACGGCGACGGGCCAGGGGTATCGGTTTGTTGCGCCGACCTGGGTTGAGCGTGGGGCGCAGAAAAAGCCGGTGGTGTTGGGGGTTTATAGTTGTCGGCGTTGTTTGGGGGATGAGGTGAGGCCGATGCACGGCGTGCGGCAGGAGAGGCTTAACAGTTGAGGGGGGGGATTTGGATCGGGGGCATATCCATTATTTGGGTGATGGCTT
>NZ_JACAOX010000021.1:0-159178 GCF_013386015.1 Pseudomonas sp. B6001 | reverse complement strand
ACATTGATGGGTGCGAAGAGGAAGTTCATGGACTCTTACGCACACATCTTTACTTGTACATACAAGCATATGCAATCAAGCGGCCAACTTTGCGCGCAAGGTTTGAAGATTTTTCCGGGACGAGGGTGGAAGCCTTGGAAAACAAGGCTTCGCAGCATGATGAATTTTCTTACGGGGGATTTTTACAGTGCGGGAGACTTGTCATCGAGGCAGGGCTTTGCGCCATGCTGGGGCGTTCGGTAACAAGTTGGTGCGGGAAGAGGGAAACAAAATGTGGGGGAAGAAACCCCCACCTGTTCAAGCGGCGGCAGTCAATTCGATAACGCAGCAACGGCCAATCACGCTGACGTCCAGCAGGCCGGTGTTACCGTCCAGTTGCAGGCAGTCGTGACGGTTCAGCCGCTCACCGAGCACCTTCACTTCATCGGCCACGCTGAACACCAGCACGGTGTGCGCGGCACTGAAGAAACGCTGCGTGCCGTCCATCCATTGCAACCGCGCTTGATAGCGCTGCGGCGAATAGATGAGGTTGAAATCGCGGATCGGCCCGCCGATCAAGCGGCAGGACACCTGGCTGTCACCCTTGAACGGGAATGGCTGCAGCGGTAACAACCCGAGCTGTTCCTCGCCATCCACCGTCAGCACCATGCCCGAGCCTTGCAGCACGGTGATAATGCGCTGGTACCCGGCAAAGGTGGAGAACCCGCCCGACTCGGCGATATCGGCAATCGACAGGCGCCAGCCGAAACCGTCAAGGCCCTCCCCCGCGTCACGGGTGATTTCTTCAGTGCTGCCGCCGCCGTTTTTCCACGGCATGCGAATGTAATCGGTAGCGCGCCAGACTTTCATCGAACTCATTTACTGAAACGTCCTTCCAGGCTATGACGGGAACCGGGGTGGATCAAACGTGCGGCCGTGACCGGCTGGCGGCCAGACCAGGTGCGGCGGCGAATCAGCAGGCACGGCTCGCTGGTTTCGATTTGCAGCAGCTTGCATTCGTCGGCGTCGGCCAGGATCGCCTCGACCACGTGCTCGCCTTCGGTCAGCGGCGCCACCTGGTTGAGGTAGGCATAGGGCGTTTGCTGGGTGAAATCCTGCTGCAGGTATTCCGGTGCTACCAGGGCGTTGACGAAACGGTCTTCGATTTGCACCGGAATGTCGTTTTCGTAGTGCACGATCAACGAGTGGAACACCCGCCCGCCTTCGCGCATTTCCAGCGCGACGGCGCGCTCGGAGCCGGCGGCTTCTTCACCGAGGGTAATGACCTTACACGTATGGCGATGACCGCGGGAGGCGATCTCATCGGCAATGTTGTGCACTTCAAACAGCGCCGACTGGCTCTTGGGCTCGGCGACAAAGGTGCCCACACCTTGCATGCGTACCAGCAGGCCTTCGGCAGTCAACTCGCGCAGGGCGCGGTTGATGGTCATGCGGCTGAAGCCCAACTGGTTGACCAGTTCGCTCTCCGAAGGCACGCGATAATGCGGCGGCCAGTTGCCGTTGAGAATCTGCTGGCTGATCATCTGTTTGACGCGGGCATACAAGGGCGCCGGACTTTCGTCCATGTGGGCAGCCAGTGGAGACTTGGCGGGCGGAGTCGACACAGGAAATCCTTGTAGGTGAAAAAGAAGCATAGCTTGCCGGAGTTTACCGAGCAGGCAAACGTCTGTATATGTATATACAAATAAACACACGACTGGGGTGCCTGAATCATGTCCGCTTTCTTTGCCGAACGCGCGCTGCTGCCTAATGGATGGGCCAACGATGTACGTCTTGAAGTCAGCGCCGATGGCCTGCTGACCAAGGTTGAGCCCAACGCCAGTGCAGACGGTGCCGAACGACTCAGGGGCCCCGTGCTGGCGGGCATGCCGAACCTGCATTCCCACGCATTCCAGCGCGCGATGGCCGGGCTGGCGGAAGTGGCCGGCAACCCGAATGACAGTTTCTGGACCTGGCGCGACCTGATGTATCGGATGGTCGGCAAGATCCGCCCCGACCAGTTGCAGGTCATCGCGCACCAGTTGTATATCGAAATGCTCAAGGCCGGCTACACCTCGGTGGCCGAATTTCACTACGTGCACCACGACGTCAGCGGCCAGCCCTATGCCGACCCTGCGGAGCTGTCGCGGCAAATCAGCCAGGCCGCCGCCAGCAGCGGTATCGGCCTGACGTTGTTGCCGGTGCTCTACAGCCACTCCGGTTTCGGCGGCCAGGCCCCCAATGAAGGCCAGCGCCGCTTTATCAACAGCACCGAAAATTACCTGAGCCTGCAATCACGCCTGCAACCGATTCTGGCCGCGCAACCGACACAACGGCTGGGCCTGTGTTTCCACTCGCTGCGCGCCGTCACACCGCAACAGATCAGCGAAGTGCTGGCCGCCAGCGACAAGGCGTGCCCGGTGCATATCCACATCGCCGAGCAGCAGAAGGAAGTCGACGACTGCCTGGCCTGGAGCGGCCAGCGCCCGCTGCAATGGTTGTATGACCATGTTGAAGTGGATCAGCGCTGGTGCCTGGTGCACGCCACCCACGCCAATCCGGAAGAAGTGACGTTGATGGCCAGGAGCCGGGCGATTGCCGGGTTGTGCCTGACCACTGAAGCCAACCTGGGCGACGGGATTTTCCCGGCGGTGGACTTCCTGGCCCAGGGCGGGCGCATGGGGATTGGTTCCGACAGCCATGTGTCACTGAGCGTGGTGGAAGAATTGCGCTGGCTGGAATATGGGCAGCGGCTGCGGGACCAGCGGCGCAACCGGCTGTATCGCAGCGATCAGCCGATGGTTGGGCGTACGCTGTTCGATGCCGCGCTGGACGGCGGTGCCGAAGCGTTGGGGCAGCCGATTGGGCGCCTGGAAGTTGGCAAGCGTGCGGACTGGCTGGTGCTGGACGGCAACGATCCGTACCTGGCGACAGCGAACGAAGACGGGATCCTCAATCGCTGGTTGTTTGCCGGTGGTGATCGCCAGGTGCGCGACGTGCTGGTCAACGGCCAGTGGGTGATTCGCGACGGGCATCACGCCGCCGAAGAAGCCAGCAGCCGGGCGTTTACCCAGGTCTTGCGGGATTTGCTGGGCTGACAGACGACACATAACAAATGTGGGAGCGGGCTTGCTCGCGAAAGCAGTGGATCAGTCAATACATCTGGTGACTGTCACACCGCCTTCGCGAGCAAGCCCGCTCCCACATTGGATTGGCGCTGTTTCGTATTACTGCGAGGTCTTCGCCATCTGCTTGTCCGACGTACGCCAGATCAAACGCGTGGTGTCATACCCCTGCTGCCGTGCCCTGCTCAGCAGGTCTTCGCGGGTGTCGGCGCTGACCGTCGGCGTGCGCGACAGCAACCACATGTAGCGCCGGCTCGGGCTGCCGACAATAGCGGTCTTGTAGTCATCGCTGACGTACAGCACCCAGTAATCGCCCTTGGCCACGCCCGGCAACAGCGAGGTGAACCAGTTATTGAATTCGACCCACAGTTTATCGGTCTTGCCGGCGACCTGCGGCGTTGCGGTGCCCTTGGCTTCCTGCCACTTCCACTCAGGGGTCAGGCAGCGGTTGAACACCGACATGTTGCCATCGGGCAACAGCGTGTAGCGGGCTTCGGACTGCGCACAATTGCGCTGGAAGTACATCGGCAAACGGGCCAGCTCATACCAGGTGCCCTGGTAACGCTTGAGGTTGACGCTGCCAACAGTCTTGGGTTGCAGATCATCGCCAGAATGGCTGGCGCAGCCCGCCAAAAACAGGCTGGCGCAGAGGTATAGAACGAAACGCATCATGTTGTTTTTCTCCCGCAGGCTTTCGCCCCGGTTTACTTCAGGCCTTGCCCGGAAAAAATCAGTACTTTGTCACCGGCATATTGCACGCTGATAAAGCTGTTTTTATCGCCCCAGGTGCAACTGGACATACCCAGCGCGCCAGAACAATCAGTCGGCTTGCCCAACAACGACTCCACCTCGGCCTTTGGCATGCCGGCCGACAGTTTTGCGTAATTTTCTTGAGTGACCTTGCTGCAAGCGGCCAGAAGCACGCAAAACGACAACAGGGCGAGACGGCGTAACGACATGGAAAAACTCCTGGAGAGACGAAGCAGCTTGGGGGTCTGCCAGAAGCTTAGAAGGGAAAAGAGGTGTCTGGTTCCCGACGAGCGAAAACAAAAAAGCCCCGAAAACGCTGAAACGTTTCGGGGCTTTTGCTTACCGCAAGGACTTACGCCTTGTGGTAGCCGGTCACACGCTCAACTTCTTCCTTCGAACCCAGGAACACCGCTACGCGCTGGTGCAGGCCTTCAGGTTGGATGTCGAGGATGCGCTGGTGGCCGTCGGTGGACGCACCGCCCGCCTGCTCAACCAGGAACGACATCGGGTTGGCTTCGTACATCAGGCGCAGCTTGCCTGGCTTGGACGGCTCGCGGCTGTCGCGTGGGTACATGAACAGGCCACCACGGGTCAGGATGCGGTGCACGTCGGCAACCATCGCAGCCACCCAGCGCATGTTGAAGTTCTTCTTCAGCGGGCCTTCTTCGCCGGCCATCAACTCGCCCACGTAGCGGGTAACCGGCTCTTCCCAGTGACGCTGGTTGGACATGTTGATTGCAAATTCCTGGGTGGACGCAGGAATGGTGATGTCTTCATGGGTGAGCACGAAGCTGCCCATTTCGCGGTCCAGGGTGAAGCCCTTGACGCCGTCGCCCAGGGTCAGCACCAGCATGGTCTGTGGGCCGTAGATCGCGTAACCGGCAGCTACCTGCTCGGTGCCCGGCTGCAGGAAGGCCTTTTCGTTCAGGGCTTCGTTCTGGCTCAGGTATTCGTTCGGGCAACGCAGTACCGAGAAGATGGTGCCGACTGGCGCGTTGATGTCGATGTTCGACGAACCGTCCAGTGGGTCGAATACCAGCAGGTACGCGCCTTTCGGGTATTTGCCCGGGATCTGGTAGGCATTGTCCATTTCTTCGGACGCCATGCCGGCCAGGTGACCGCCCCACTCGTTGGCTTCGAGCAGGATTTCGTTGGAGATCACGTCAAGCTTCTTCTGCACTTCGCCTTGTACGTTTTCAGTGCCCATGCTGCCCAGGACACCACCCAGCGCGCCTTTGGACACGGCGTGGCTGATTTCCTTGCAAGCACGCGCCACCACTTCGATAAGGAAGCGCAGATCGGCAGGCGTGTTGTTGCTGCGGGTCTGCTCGATCAAATAGCGACTCAGGGTAACGCGGGACATGGAAGGCTCCGGAAATGGGGGGCTAAAAACCCGCGCAGTTTAACGCGAGTCGGGGCGTATTTCCTCCTATCAGAGGATTTAAACCCAATAGAGTTCATGGACTTTATTTAACGTGCCACCGGTGGCTTGCGCAGCAAACTGTAGGCCATGGCGCCCAGGGCCGCCACACCGAGCAGCAGCACGGCCCAAAGACCGAGCTTTTTCCAGTTCGGCCCGGCATCAACCGGGGCCGCGACCGCAGCCGATGTCACCACCGCCTCGCCCGCCACCTTGGCCTGCCCAAGCCCCGCGAGACGTTCGGCGCTGTAGTCCGGAATCAGGGTCGACAGCGGCAAGTTCGCGCCTTTCACCGACGGATTGCCGAGCACAAGGGTGAACGGTGGCTCGCCCCGCGCCAGGAACACCAACTGCGTGGCCCGCACCGCAAAGCTCAAGGTCGGCGCCTCCACGCCCAGGCCACCGCCACGTTCGTCCACGTCGAGCTTGAGCTGCGCAACAGCCTGGCCCGGCAACTGCAGTTCGTTCTGTAAAACGTCCTGGCCATTTTGCGTCAACCGGTAGAGCAAACCGCTGCTCATGGGTTGCCAGGCCTGATTAGTTTCCCGGCGGCCCGACAAGGTGACCGGCGCCAGGCTGTTGGGTTGGCTCAAGTCGATTCGCAAGCGTTCGACGTTCAGTGCGTTGGGCAACTGCCAGCTGTATTCCCCGGCCTTGAGCCGGCTGCCCGACAACGGCTGCGACCACACCAGCGGCAACGGCAGGTTGTGGGCGCTGACACTCTCCAACTGCGCCGACGTCAGCGCCGGTGCCGCCTGACCTTTCCACAGCAGACGCAGATACCGCGCCGACTGCCCCGGCAAACTCACTTCATGCTGCTCGACGCGCTCATCGGCAAACGACAACCGCGCCACCTGCCCTTCGCCCCACGCGCGCCAGTGCTGCAAGTCGTCGCTGGCTTCGATGCTGAAACGCTGGAAGCCGTCGCGCTCGCTCGTCCAGTCGAGGATCAGTTGCTGCAACGGGGCCTTGATCGCACTCGCGTCGAGCAACCAGCCGCGCAGCACTTCTTCGCCGGCCTCCAGTTGGCTCGGCGGCTGCACTTGCACCAGCGTGCCGGTGGACGTGGATTGCACACGCACGCTGGGCACGGCTTCGGAGGAGTCAGCCGCAGCGTACAACGGGAACCACTTCACGTTGGACAGGCTGCGGCTTTCGGTGCTTTGCGCCGACTGCCGCGCCAGTGCGTAAGCCTGGGGCTCGCCAGCGGCGTTGAACACCCGCACATCACCCAGGTCGGCCTGACGGGCGCTCAATTGCACCGCCAGCGGCAGTTCCAGGCGGTACCACGGGCCTTCGCCACTGACCGTCAGCGGCACACGCGTGGTGAAATCGGCGGGCGTCTCCTGGGCCCAGGCCGATAACGTCGTGCACAACCCCAACAGCGCCACACTCAGCTTGCCCATCAAGAGGCCACTCCTTCAGTTTCAACCACCGGCTCGGGGCGCTTGGGCGGCAGCGGGGCGAAATAGCCCACCACCAGCAACAGCCCGCCCACACCGATAAACGATACGATCCGCGCCAGCCCGCCACGGTTGCTCAATTCGACGAAGAACAATTTGGCCACCACCACGGCAATCAATGCCGCACCGATCAGCCACACCTCTCGCCGATGACGCAGATGGCCGCCGATCATCAGGCTCAGGGCAATCAGGGTCCACACGATCGACAGCCCGGCCTGCACCAGCATCGACTCCAGCAACGCATCCAGATGGAACGGCACGCCACCCCAGTGATGAGCCGTGCGCATCACCAGCGCGGTGAAGAAGGCGAACAACGAGACACCGGCGACCGCCTGGGCGACCAGTTCGGCGCGCGGCCCGCGTTGCGGCGCGGCACTGCGGGACCACAGGTACACACCCAGCAGCGCGAATAGCAATCCAATATCCAGCGGGTTGAGCAGCGGCACATACGGCAGCGGCTCGGCGGTGCCGTCGCTGAAGATATTCGCCAGCCAGAACCAGCCGAGCATCAACACCGCCAGCGGCAACGCGGCATACAACCGGTACTCGCGCGGGTACGCCGACACCGGCCACGGCCAACTGCGCGGCGCGGCGGCCAGCACCAGGTACAGGCTTGGCAGAATCGCCCAGCCCAGCCAGCGCCAGGCGTTGTATTCCTCGGACAGCAACAACAGGCCGTAGCGCAACTCCAGCGCCAGCACGCCGATCAACAGCCAGCAGCCGAGCACGTGCGCGGTGCCCAGGGCTTTTTCCGGGATGACCAACGCCAGGCGCCGCAGCGACACGAAATGCACCGCAAATACCGCTGCCCAGGCCAGCCAGGCGAAGTTCGCCGCCGGGTGATAACGCGAGCCCCACGCGCCCAGCAACACCACGCCCGCCGCCGGCATCAACAGCGTGCACAGCAAGCCCAGCGACGCCCATTGCAGCCTCAGGGCCAATACCGCCCAGATCGCCACACTCACCGCCGCTACCGCCAACAGCCAGGTGCCTTGCAGCATCGATGGTGCAAACCGCAGCACTTCGCTGACCAACGCCAGCGTCCACCAACCCGCACCCCACACCAGCAGCACGTCGGACAGCCGCTGCAAACTCAACGCCTCGAACACCGGCGCGTGAGGTCGACGCTGCAAGCGCCAGGCCCCGACCAGCGCTGCCAGCCCGAGCACCATTGGCGTCCAGAAGCCGCTATGACCCAAAGGACGCAAGCCTTCGCTGGTCAGCGGCCCGAGCAGGTCCGGCACCGCGATCAGGAACGAAGCGCCGCCGATCACTTGCAGCAACAACCCGAAGACAAAACTGACGCGCTGTTGCAGGTACAGGCTCAGCCAGATGATCAACAAACCACTGGCCGCCCACACGCCGCTGGCGGTCTCCCACGGCAGCACAAACAGCACCGCCAGGTTGATCAGCACCAACCCGGCGAGCAACACCACCGACAGGCCACGCAACAACCGCACATCGCTGCGCACCATGGTGTCCCGCGCGGCCAGCAGCATGCCGCCGATCAATGCCAGGCCAATCAGCGATGCGGTGAGCAAGCCGCTCCAGCCCGCACTGAACACCGCGCCTGAATCAGCACCCGCTTGCAGGCGCAGCAGGAACAGCGCACCACCCAGCAGTTGCACGGCAAACGCGGTGAAGAGGAACGTACGCGAGCCGATGCGCAGGCCCACCAGCAAGGTCGCAAGACCGGCAAGCGCCCAACTGATGGCCGTGCCTTGGGTCCACAGCAGCAACGGTGCGATCAGGTACAAGAAGCCCAGGCCGACGCAGGCCAATACCGGCAAGCCTCGACGCTCCCACTGCGCCGCGTGCTCCACCGGCGCCTTGCGCAACTGGTCGAAACTGAACAGCAAGGCCGCCCCCAGCAACAACGCACCCAAGGGTGCACCGTCCAGCAGGCTGGTCTCGCCAATCCGCAATTCGCTGAGGAACGCCAGCGCCGAACCGACTTGCAACAGCAAGCCAAACGCCCGTGCCAAAGGCCGCTGCTGAAGCAGGCCGAGCCAGAAAATCCCGGCGCCTTCCACGGCCCAGGCCGCCGCGGTCCAGCGTGCGTCGAGGCCCAACGGAATCGCCAGGCTGGCGAAGATCACACCCAGCGCCAGGCAGGTTTCCGCCAGCAGCAAGGCGCGCCCGCCACTCAGCAGACGAGCCAGGCCCATATAGATAATGCCCAGGGCCAGCGCGCTGAACGCAGCGGCAAATTCCAGGTGCTGCACCAGCGCAAACTGCAAACCGAAGCCCACCAGCGGCGGACCGAACAGCATGCTGCCGTCGACATAATCGCTCTTGGCCGCCGACCAGCGCAGCAACGCGCCACGGCTGTCATCGTCCGGCGCGTCGCGCATCTCCAGCAACTTGCGTCGGGCGAACAACAGGCCGATGCCCAGGTACATCAGGAAAAATAGAATCAGGAACGGCTCGGTGCTCCACAGCAGCTCCGGTGTATAGGAGCGCATGCCCCAGGCGAAGCCGATGCCGAAGGTGCCGACAAAACCGATCAAATTGAGCAGGCGCCAGGCCTTGAACCAGGCGATGGCGAGAATGCCTGTGTTTAGCAGGGCGAAATAGCTGAACAGCGCTACATGGTTGCCGGCGCCGGTGGACGTGAGGATCGGTGCCGCAAAACCGCCGAGTGCAGCGGCGCAGGCCAGGCCGAGGGCGTCCTGGGTAATCGCCAGGATCGCCGAGAAAACGGTGACCGCCACCAGCAAGCCGAGTGCCGCGCCGGGGTCGAGCAGCGGGTGCAGGCGCATCGCGGCGAACACCGTGAGGTACAACACCGCAATGCCGGTGCCCTGCAGCATCAACCCGTAATTACGGTTGCGCAGCCGCAGCCACCAACCCAGGCCCAGCAGTGCCAATGCGCAACCGGCGACACCTGCGTAACGCAACTCGATTGGCACCACCATGCCTTCAGTGGCATAGCGCAGCAGGAAAGCCAGGCCGAGGAACAACAACACCACGCCGACCCGCAGCACGGTGTTGCCACCGAACAGCCAGTTGCGGGCACCGCTGATTGCGCGCTCGATAAAGTTGGGGCCGCGAGGCACCGCAGGCGCGGCAGGCTGTTCAGGGATTTTCGCGCTCGGTTCGGCCCGCCACACATCAGCCGGCAATGGCTGGCTGGGTTCGGCCACCACGCTTGCGTAGGCGGGTTCCAGTTCGGCGGGTAATTCCCAGACGAGTTCAGGCGGCGCCGCTACCGGCAGCGGCTCTTCGACAAACACAGGTCCGGGGGTTTCAACGGCGGCAGGCCTTTCCAGCAAGGCCAGGCGTTGCTCGACCACTTTCAGGGCGTTGCGGGCAGACTCCAGCTGACGGCCTTGTTCCTCCGTACGCGAGGCGAGCATCGACAGGCGAATCGCCTGGCCAATGCCCAAACCGAGCAGCGCTCCAATGCCCGCATCACTGAACGACTCATCGAGCGTCCAGCCGAGCACCAGGCCAATCAGCATGAAAATCCATTGCATGGTCGATATCCCTAAGCAGCCCGAAGCGGGCAAAGGCGATGCTCAGTATATCGACACGGACCCCATGTGGGAGCGGGCTTGCTCGCGAAGGCGGTGGATCAGTCACAAATTTGTCGACTGACGCTGCGCTTTCGCGAGCAAGCCCGCTCCCACATTTTTTATTGCAGTGTCTAATCCAACGCTTTCCAGATTTCCGTCGCGTATTCGCGGATGGTCCGGTCCGACGAGAACCAGCCCATGCGCGCGGTATTGAGCACCGCCGAACGCCACCATTCCTTGGAGTCGTGCCAATGGGCCTCGACCCGCGCCTGGGCATCCCAGTAGGAATCGAAGTCGGCACAGACCAGGAAGCGGTCGTAGTCGATCAGCGAATCCACCAACCCGGCATAACGGCCCGGATCATCCGGTGAGAACACCCCGCCACGAATCGCTTGCAGCACATCATTCAAGCGATGGGACGCGGCGATCTCTGGCCCGGCGTTGAACTCGCCCGCGTGTTTGCGCGCTTCCACCTGCTGGGCGCTGAGGCCAAAGATGAACATGTGGTCGGCACCCACGCGCTCGTGCATCTCGACGTTGGCGCCGTCCATGGTGCCGATCGTCAGCGCGCCGTTGAGGCCGAATTTCATGTTGCTGGTGCCCGAGGCTTCAAAGCCAGCGGTGGAAATCTGCTCCGACAAGTCGGCCGCCGGAATGATGCTTTCCGCCAGGCTGACGTTGTAGTTGGGCAGGAATACCACCTTGAGCAACCCGCGCACGGTAGGGTCGTTGTTGACGGTACGGGCGATGTCGTTGGTCAGCTTGATGATCAGCTTGGCCTGGTGATAGCTGGCCGCGGCCTTGCCGGCGAAGATCTTCACCCGCGGCACCCAGTCGGTGCCCGGCTCGGCCCGGATCGCCTGGTACAGCGCGACGGTGTGCATCAGGTTCAGCAGCTGGCGCTTGTACTCGTGGATCCGCTTGACCTGCACATCGAACATCGCCGCCGGGTTGACCGAAATCCCCAGGCGCTCGTGAATGATGTCGGCCAGTGCCCGCTTACTGTGCAGGCGCTGTTCGGCGAAGGCCTTGCGAAAGGCTTGCTTCTCGGCAAACGGTTCCAGGTCTGCCAGGCGCTGTTCGGGGTTATCCAGCACGTCCGGGCCCAGTGCTTCCACCAGCATCGCCGTGAGCTTGGGGTTGGCCTGGTACAGCCAGCGGCGGAAGGTAATGCCGTTGGTTTTGTTGTTGATGCGGTCCGGGTAGAGCTTGTGCAGTTCGGAGAACACCGTGCTGCGCATCAGTTGCGTGTGCAGGCCGGATACGCCGTTGACACTGTGGGAACCGAGGAACGCCAGGTTGCCCATGCGTACGCGGCGACCGTTGTCTTCTTCGATCAGCGAGACGGCACGCAGCACGTCGAAGTCATGGATGCCCTTGGCCCGCAGCGAGTCGATATGCTGGGCGTTGATCAGGTAGATGATCTGCATGTGCCGCGGCAGCATGCGCTCCATCAGGCCGACCGGCCAGGTTTCCAACGCCTCGGGGAGCAAGGTGTGGTTGGTGTACGAAAGGGTTTCGACGGTGACGTCCCAGGCGGCATCCCACGGGATGTCGTGCAGGTCCACCAACTGACGCATCAACTCGGCCACCGCGATCGAGGGGTGAGTGTCGTTGAGCTGGATGGCCGCGTGCTCGCCCAGGCTCAATACCGAGCCGTGCATGTTCTTGTGGCGACGCAGCAGATCCTGCAACGAGGCGGAGACGAAGAAGTACTCCTGGCGCAGGCGCAGCTCCTGCCCTGCTTCGGTGCTATCGGCCGGGTAAAGCACTCGGGAGATGCTTTCGGCGCGGGCCACCTCGGCGACGGCGCCCAAGTGGTCACCGGCGTTGAAACGTTCCAGGTGCAGGTCTTCCACCGCACGGGCACGCCACAGGCGCAAGGTGTTGACGCTTGCGCCGCGCCAGCCGACGACCGGGGTGTCATACGCCACCGCGCGTACGGTTTCATTCGGCGACCAGACCTGGATCGACTTGCCGGACGCGTCCAGCACGGTTTCCACACCACCGCCAAAGCCGATCGGGTAGATCACTTCGGCGCGCTCGAACTCCCAGGGGTTGCCGAAATCCAGCCAGCGTTCGGTTTGCTCCTGCTGCCAGCCATCGACAATCGCCTGGCGAAACAGCCCGTGCTCATACCGAATGCCATAGCCATGGCCGGCGATGCCCAGGGTCGACATGCTTTCCATGAAGCAGGCCGCCAGGCGGCCAAGGCCACCGTTGCCCAGGGCCGCGTCGGGCTCCAGCAGGCGAATGCGCTCCATGTCCACACCCAACTCGCTCATGGCCTCACGGGCCACGTCCAGCAAGCCAAGGTTGCTCAGGCTGTCGTAGAGCAGACGGCCGATCAGGAATTCCAGCGAGAGGTAATAGACCCGCTTCTGTCCCTTGCGGTAGATGTGCCGCGTGTGGTCCATCCAGTGGTCGACCATGTGGTCGCGGGCGGCCAGTGCGATGGCTTCAAACCAATCGTGGTCGAAGGCGTGATCGGGGTCCTTGCCCACCGCATAGGTAAGTTTGGTCAAGACGGCATCGCGAAATGCGGCTACCTCTGCTTCTCGTACAAGCGGTTCCTGAGACATCGATGCGACCTCGGGCGAGATAGAAGGAGTTGCTAGAGCCTAGACGGTCTGACAGACGGTAGACGCTCTGGTTCGGCAGTTTTTTAACTCATTCACCTTTGCGGGAATTTGATGCAGGGGCCGTGCCCGTTTGTGGCCCGGCACAGCCTTCGAGCTGAAAGCTGGAAGATATTGTTCAAAAAACCACCAGTTCCGGTATGATCCCGCGCCGGATAACACCCCTCTTGGAAACCTGATGAAGCCTCAACTGATCGCCGCCGCGGAACTCGACCGTCTCGAGACCTGGCAGAAATACTCAAGCCATATGTGTGGCGGCTGTGTGTCGAGCTGCTGCACCCTGCCGGTTGAGGTGAAGATCAAGGACCTGATCCGCATCGGCATCGTCGATGAGTTCGAGCGTGGCGACCCGCCGAAGAACATCGCCAAGCGCTTGCAGAAGGAAGGCATCGTCGAGCGCTTCAACGCCAAATCCGAGATCTTCACCCTGCAGCGCATGAGCAACAACGATTGCCTGTACCTGGATCGTAAGAGCCGCTTCTGCACTATTTATGACAAGCGCCCGGATACTTGCCGCAATCACCCGAAAATCGGGCCGCGCCCGGGGTATTGCGCGTACAAGCCGAAGGAAGTGGTGCGCGAGACCAGGTTCAAGACCCTCGACAAGTTCTGATCCAGATTTTTTATTGCTTGAACTACCGCTTTCGCGGGCAAGCCCGCTCCCACACTTGACCTCATTCATCCTGAAAAAACGCGGTCGAATGTGGGAGCGGGCTTGCTCGCGAAGGGGCCCGCACAGTCACTACAGATATTGCAGGCATAAAAAAACGCCCCCGGCCTTTCGACCGGGGGCGTTTTTCATTCAGCCTGAGTTAACTCAGTTCTTGGCTTTCTTGGCAGCGCGGGTACGCTCGCCTTCGTCCAGGATCTTCTTACGCAGGCGGATCGACTTAGGCGTAACTTCGCACAGCTCGTCGTCCTGGATGAATTCCAGAGCCTGTTCCAGGGTGAAGCGAACAGGTGGAACCAGAGCGATGGTTTCGTCTTTACCCGAAGCACGCATGTTGTCGAGCTTCTTGCCTTTGGTTGGGTTGACGCCCATGTCGTTGTCACGGCTGTTCAGGCCAACGATCTGACCGTTGTAGATCTCTTGACCGTGTTCAACGAACAGCTTGCCACGCGCCTGGAGGGTTTCCAGGGAGTAGGTCAGCGCCTTGCCGGTTTCTACCGATACCAGAACACCGTTCTGACGGCCGGACATGTCGCCGGACTTCATGGTGTCGTAGCGATCGAAGATCGAGGTCAGGATGCCAGCACCGTTGGTCAGGGTCAGGAACTGGTTACGGAAACCGATCAGACCACGAGCAGGGATGTTGTATTCCAGACGCACACGGCCTTTGCCATCCGGCACCATGTTGGTCAGGTCGCCCTTACGCAGGCCCATCTCTTCCATGACCTTGCCCTGGGATTCTTCAGGGGTGTCGATGGTGACGTTTTCAAACGGTTCCTGCTTCACGCCGTCAACCTGACGGATGATCACTTCAGGACGACCAA
Organism: Pseudomonas sp. B6001; assembly: GCF_013386015.1. Classification (NCBI taxonomy): domain Bacteria; kingdom Pseudomonadati; phylum Pseudomonadota; class Gammaproteobacteria; order Pseudomonadales; family Pseudomonadaceae; genus Pseudomonas; species Pseudomonas sp. B6001. The sequence goes on along the minus strand of NZ_JACAOX010000021.1, from coordinate 144,790 downwards.
CGCCCATTTCAAAGCCTTCGCGACGCATGGTTTCGATCAGTACCGAGAGGTGCAGCTCACCACGGCCGGAAACCTTGAACTTGTCAGCCGAGTCGCCTTCTTCAACGCGCAGAGCAACGTTATACAGCAGCTCTTTGTCCAGACGTTCCTTGATGTTACGGGAAGTCACGAACTTGCCTTCTTTACCGCAGAAAGGCGAGTCGTTTACCTGGAAGGTCATGGAAACGGTTGGCTCGTCAACGGTCAGAGGCTTCATCGCCTCGACGTTGTCCGGCTGGCACAGGGTGTCGGAGATGAACAGCGAGTCCATACCGCTCACACATACGATGTCACCGGCAAACGCTTCTTCAACGTCGATGCGGTGCAGGCCGTGGTGACCCATCAGCTTCAGGATACGACCGTTGCGCTTCTTGCCGTCGGCGCCGATGGCGACCACCGGAGTGTTCGGCTTGACGCTACCACGAGCGATACGGCCAACACCGATAACACCCAGGAAGCTGTTGTAGTCCAGTGCCGAGATTTGCATCTGGAACGGGCCTTCACGGTCAACTTTCGGAGCCGGTACGTTGTCGACGATCGACTGGTACAGCGGGGTCATGTCTTCAGCCATGTCGGTGTGTTCCAGACCGGCAATGCCGTTCAGGGCCGAGGCGTAGACGACTTTGAAGTCCAGCTGTTCTTCGGTGGCACCCAGGTTGTCGAACAGGTCGAAGATCTGGTCCAGAACCCAGTCCGGACGCGCGCCTGGACGGTCAACCTTGTTGATGCACACGATCGGACGCAGGCCGGCTTCGAAAGCCTTCTTGGTCACGAAACGGGTTTGCGGCATAGGGCCGTCTTGAGCGTCAACCAGCAGCAGAACGGAGTCAACCATCGACATTACGCGTTCAACTTCGCCGCCGAAGTCGGCGTGGCCCGGGGTATCCACGATGTTGATGTGGTAGCCGTTCCAGTTGATGGCGGTGTTTTTCGCCAGAATGGTAATACCGCGCTCTTTCTCCTGGTCGTTGGAGTCCATCACGCGCTCGTCGTTGAGCTCGTTGCGCTCCAGGGTGCCGGATTGACGCAAGAGTTTGTCTACCAGGGTGGTCTTACCATGGTCAACGTGAGCAATGATGGCGATGTTGCGTAGATTTTCGATCACTTGTGTATCTCGATCAGAGGATTCGGTGTGCTGACAGGTCGTGGCAGCGATTAACAGTAGAGTCAGGCCTTGCCGTTACAGCTTGACGGCAGAGTCGGGGGGCCGGTGACGCAGGCCACAGGCAAACAGCCCCGGGCTCTTAGCTCGGTCGATAAACGCGCACATTGGCATGCCCCTCACTGAGCAAATGGTGGGCATGCAGGCGACTCATCACGCCTTTGTCGCAATACAACAGGTACTGACGGCTGTCATCCAGTTCCTTGAAACGCGCATTCAATGCATAGAACGGCAGCGTTTGTACGTCGATGCCAGCAATTTCCAGCGGCTCGTCTTCAGCGGCATCCGGGTGACGGATGTCGATGATGATCTGACCGGCCAGAGCCTCGCTGACTTCTTCGATCTGCAAATCCTGGCCCAATTCGTCGATAACCCGATCGATCGGCACCAGCTTGGCGTTCTCAAGCGCACGCTCGAGCACCGCCATATCGAACTGTTGTTCTTCGTACTCCACGCGGTTGCGCTTGGCGTGGGTCTTGGGGTTCACCGAGATGACCCCGCAATATTCCGGCATGTGCTTGGCGAAATCCGCCGTGCCGATCTGGGTCGCCAGGTCGATGATGTCTTGCTTGTGACTGGCGATCAGCGGGCGCAGTACCAGCTTCTCGGTCACAGAGTCGATCAACGACAGGTTCGGCAGGGTCTGGCTGGACACCTGGGAAATCGCTTCACCGGTAACCAGTGCGTCGATTTCCAGCCGATCCGCGATTCGGGACGCAGCGCGTAACATCATACGCTTCAATACTACGCCCATATGACTGTTATCGACTTTCCCGAGAATTTCTCCCAGGACTTCCTCGAACGGTACGCTGACAAACAGCACCCGTTGCGAGCTGCCGTACTTCTTCCAGATGTAATGCGCAACTTCCATCACGCCCAATTCGTGTGCACGCCCGCCCAGGTTGAAGAAGCAGAAGTGGCTCATCAGCCCGCGGCGCATGATCTGGTAGGCCGCGACAGTGGAATCGAAACCGCCGGACATCAATACCAGGGTCTGTTCCAGGGCACCCAGCGGGTAGCCGCCGATGCTGTCGTGCTGGCTGTGGATCACAAACAACCGTTGGTCGCGAATTTCCATCCGCACTTCAATTTGCGGCTCTTTCAGGGAAATTCCGGCAGCGCCGCACTCGCGACGCAGCTTGCTGCCCACATATTTCTCGACATCCATGGAGCTGAACGGGTGCTTGCCGGCGCGTTTGCAACGCACTGAAAACACCTTGCCTGCCAGCACATCGCCGTAGTGCTGCTTGCACTTTTCGGTGATGTCGTCGAAGTCGCCCAGCGGGTACTCGTCGACCTGCAGGAAATGCGCGATGCCCGGCACGCAGCTCAGGCGCTCGGTCATGTCCTTCAGGGCCTTGGGGTCTGTGAGGCGGGTTTCCAGCTCGAGATTGTCCCACACACCATTCACCACCACAGCCGGGTCCAGATCGCGGAGCACGGCACGGATGTTCTTGGCCAATTGACGGATGAAACGCATCCGTACCGGTCGGCTCTTGATGGTGATCTCGGGGAAGACTTTAACGATTAATTTCATGAAAACAGCGCGCGCAGGCCCAGCCGAAAAAGGGGGGCGCGGATTATAGCGGAAATCGCTCAAGGTTTAACCAGTTAATATGCAACTGACCTTTCGCGCACCAAAACGGGTCATAAACCAAAATAAGCGCTACATTGCGGTGCGCAATTTCTTCCGTTTCAGCGGATTGCACCTTTATAGGGGCGTTTTTGTGGCAAAAAACCCATGTCGGGGCACTGGCATGCAATTTGCTCTCTTGTGAGGCAGGTTGCCTTGGTCGAGTATTCGCGCCGGCATCACCCACATTCTAAGGGCTACTCCACTACCCCAGCCCGAAGCCACCCGGAGGACACTATGTCGAAGTCGGTTCAACTCATCAAAGATCATGACGTCAAATGGATTGATCTGCGCTTCACGGACACCAAAGGCACTCAGCACCACGTGACCATGCCGGCTCGCGACGCGCTGGATGACGCCTTCTTCGAAGAAGGCAAAATGTTCGACGGTTCCTCCATTGCCGGCTGGAAAGGCATCGAAGCGTCCGACATGATCCTGATGCCGGACGACAGCACTGCCGTACTCGACCCGTTCACCGAAGACCCAACCTTGATCATCGTCTGCGACGTGATCGAGCCTTCGACCATGCAGGGCTACGACCGTGACCCACGTGCGATCGCCAAGCGTGCCGAGGAATACCTGAAGTCGACCGGTATCGGTGACACCGTATTCGTAGGTCCGGAACCAGAATTCTTCATCTTTGATTCGGTCAAGTTCAAGTCCGACATCTCTGGTTCCATGTTCAAAATCTTCTCCGAACAAGGTTCGTGGATGTCCGACCAGGACGTGGAAGGCGGCAACAAAGGCCACCGTCCAGGTATCAAAGGCGGCTACTTCCCGGTTCCTCCGTTCGACCACGACCACGAAATCCGTACCTCCATGTGCAACGCCATGGAAGAGATGGGCCTGGTCATCGAAGTTCACCACCACGAAGTGGCGACTGCCGGCCAGAACGAAATCGGCGTGAAGTTCAACACCCTGGTTGCCAAGGCTGACGAAGTTCAGACCCTGAAGTACTGCGTACACAACGTGGCTGATGCCTACGGCCGTACCGCTACCTTCATGCCTAAGCCTCTGTACGGCGATAACGGTTCGGGTATGCACGTTCACCTGTCCATCGCCAAAGAAGGCAAGAACACCTTCGCTGGCGAAGGTTATGCCGGCCTGTCCGACACTGCCCTGTACTTCATCGGCGGTATCATCAAGCACGGTAAGGCCCTGAACGGCTTCACCAACCCATCGACCAACTCCTACAAGCGTCTGGTCCCAGGTTTCGAAGCTCCGGTAATGCTCGCCTACTCGGCTCGCAACCGTTCCGCTTCGATCCGTATTCCTTACGTTTCCAGCCCTCGCGCTCGCCGTATCGAAGCCCGTTTCCCGGATCCGGCAGCCAACCCGTACCTGGCCTTCGCTGCTCTGGTCATGGCCGGCCTGGACGGTATCCAGAACAAGATCCACCCTGGCGATGCCGCCGACAAAAACTTGTACGACCTGCCGCCTGAAGAGGCCAAAGAGATCCCACAAGTATGCGGCAGCCTGAAAGAAGCCCTGGAAGAGCTGGACAAGGGCCGTGCGTTCCTGACCAAAGGCGGCGTGTTCAGCGACGACTTTATCGATGCCTACATCGCCCTGAAAAGCGAAGAAGAAATCAAGGTCCGCACCTTCGTACACCCACTGGAATACGAGCTGTACTACAGCTGCTGATCCGGTAGCGCTGCGTAACGTGGCGTGATGAAAAAGGCCTCCTTCGGGAGGTCTTTTTTTTGCCCGCAAAACCCTGTGGGAGCCGGCTTGCCCGCGAAAAATTCAAAGGCACCGCATTTCTTCAATACTTACGCGTTATCGTTAACGACCTTCGCGAGCAAGCTCGCCCCTACAGAAGAGGGATCTGCCTTGAAACTCAAAATTGGGTTCATCTTGCTGGCCATCAGCGCCAATGTATTCGCAGCACCACCCACCCTCGCCCCGCTGCTCGACAGCATTGCCGAACGCCTGGCGATTGCCGACCAGGTGGCCCTGAGCAAATGGGACAGCCACAAGCCCGTCGAAGACCGCCCACGGGAGCAGGACGTGATCGCCAGCGTCGTCGCCCAGGCGCCGAGCTACAAACTGGCACCGGCACAGGCCGAGCAGTTTTTCTCGGCCCAGATCGAGGCGAACAAACTGGTGCAGTACGCCCACCTTTCCGACTGGCAGCTGCAAGGCAAGGCGCCGAATGACCCACGCCCGGATCTGGTCGGCCAGATCCGCCCTAAACTGGACCTGCTGCAAAAACGCCTGCTGCAACAGCTGGCGGACTTCACCCCAGAACGCACCAACCCCCAGTGTCCGCAATGGCTGGCCCAGGCCAATCACGCGGCTGCACATGACCCGCTGCGCCAACTGGCGATGATCCGCGCCACCGCCGAGCTGTGCCTCTATAAAATCTAAAATTGCGAACGCCATCAAATGTGGGAGCGGGCTTGCTCGCGAAGGCGGTGTGTCAGTTGATATATGCATGACTGACACGCCGCCTTCGCGAGCAAGCCCGCTCCCACAATTTAGATCCGACCCATTCAGCCAATCAGTCGCTGCCACCAGCTTCCTGAACAGACTTTTCAAAACCGCACTATATTGGTGCGATACGCTGCACCCTTCCCACTTACGCAACCCATTTTGGTTCGAAACTTCCCGTCCAAGCTGGCAGAACGCCACAGTTTCGCGCCTTAATCCCCCATTTCAGGGCTTTAACGCTTCTTTTCGGAGCTTTGGTTTGGTTTTTGCATTTTCCTTGTATCAGCGTGTGCCTCAAGCCCGCGCCTTGCTCCAAAAGAGGTCCTAATGACCATCAGCGACGCACTGCACCGCCTGTTACTCGACAACCTGACCACCGCGACCATTCTGCTCAATGACGAACTGCGCCTTGAGTACATGAACCCGGCGGCGGAGATGCTGCTGGCCATCAGCGGGCAGCGCAGCCATGGGCAATTCATCAGTGAGCTGTTCACTGAGTCGGCCGAGGCCTTGAGCTCGTTGCGCCAGGCCGTGGAGCAGGCGCACCCGTTCACCAAGCGCGAAGCGATGCTCACCGCCCTCACCGGCCAGACCCTCACCGTCGACTACGCGGTTACACCGATCCTCAGCCACGGCGCCACCTTGTTGCTGCTGGAGGTGCATCCTCGCGATCGCCTGCTGCGCATCACCAAGGAAGAGGCGCAACTGTCCAAGCAGGAAACCAGCAAAATGCTGGTACGCGGCCTGGCCCATGAGATCAAGAACCCCCTGGGCGGGATTCGCGGTGCCGCACAGCTGCTGGCCCGCGAGCTGCCGGACGAAAACCTCAAGGACTACACCAACGTCATCATCGAGGAAGCCGACCGCCTGCGTAACCTGGTAGACCGCATGCTCGGCTCCAACAAGCTGCCGTCGCTGGCAATGACCAACGTGCACGAAGTGCTGGAGCGGGTTTGCCAGTTGGTGGAAGCCGAAAGCCAGGGCTGCATCACCTTGGTGCGCGACTACGACCCAAGCATTCCCGACGTATTGATCGACCGCGAGCAGATGATCCAGGCGGTGCTCAATATCGTGCGCAACGCCATGCAGGCCATCAGCAGCCAGAACGAGCTGCGCCTGGGCCGCATCAGCCTGCGCACCCGTGCCCTGCGCCAGTTCACCATTGGCCACGTGCGCCATCGCCTGGTGACCAAGGTCGAGATCATCGACAACGGCCCCGGCATCCCTGCAGAACTGCAGGAAACCATCTTTTTCCCAATGGTCAGCGGCCGCCCGGACGGTACCGGGCTCGGCCTGGCCATTACCCAGAACATCATCAGCCAGCACCAGGGTTTGATCGAATGTGAGAGCCATCCCGGTCACACCACCTTCTCGATCTTTCTGCCACTGGAACAAGGAGCCCCATCGACATGAGCCGTAGTGAAACTGTCTGGATCGTCGATGACGACCGTTCTATCCGCTGGGTCCTGGAGAAAGCCTTGCAACAGGAAGGCATGACCACCCAGAGCTTCGACAGCGCCGACGGGGTGATGAGCCGCCTGGCTCGCCAGCAGCCCGATGTGATCATCTCCGACATCCGCATGCCCGGCGCCAGCGGCCTGGACTTGCTGGCGCGGATTCGCGAGCAGCACCCGCGCCTGCCGGTGATTATCATGACCGCGCACTCGGACCTGGACAGCGCTGTCGCGTCCTATCAGGGCGGCGCCTTTGAATACCTGCCAAAACCGTTCGACGTGGACGAAGCGGTGGCGCTGGTAAAACGCGCCAACCAGCACGCCCAGGAACAGCAGAACCAGGAAGCCCCGCCGGCCCTGACCCGTACCCCGGAAATCATCGGCGAAGCGCCGGCGATGCAGGAAGTGTTTCGCGCCATCGGGCGCTTGAGCCACTCCAACATCACCGTGCTGATCAATGGCGAGTCGGGTACCGGTAAAGAGCTGGTGGCCCACGCCCTGCACCGTCACAGCCCACGGGCGGCGTCGCCGTTCATTGCGCTGAACATGGCGGCGATCCCGAAAGACTTGATGGAGTCGGAACTGTTCGGCCATGAAAAAGGCGCGTTCACCGGTGCGGCCAACCTGCGCCGTGGCCGTTTTGAACAGGCCGACGGCGGCACGCTGTTCCTCGATGAAATCGGCGACATGCCGGCCGACACCCAGACGCGCTTGCTGCGGGTCCTGGCCGACGGCGAGTTTTATCGGGTAGGCGGGCACACACCAGTCAAGGTCGACGTACGTATCATCGCGGCGACGCACCAGAACCTGGAAACCCTGGTGCACGCCGGGAAATTCCGTGAAGACTTGTTCCACCGCCTGAACGTGATCCGCATCCACATCCCACGGATGTCGGACCGCCGCGAGGACATCCCGACCCTGGCCCGTCACTTCCTCAGCCGCGCCGCCCAGGAGCTGGCCGTCGAGCCGAAGCTGCTGAAAAGCGAGACCGAGGAATACCTGAAGAACCTGCCATGGCCGGGCAACGTGCGTCAGCTGGAGAACACCTGCCGCTGGATCACGGTGATGGCTTCGGGGCGCGAAGTGCATATCAGCGACCTGCCGCCTGAGCTGCTGAGCCTGCCGCAGGATTCGGCACCGGTGACCAACTGGGAGCAGGCGCTGCGCCAATGGGCCGACCAGGCCCTGGCACGTGGCCAGTCGAACCTGCTGGACAGCGCTGTGCCGGCTTTCGAGCGGATCATGATCGAAACCGCCCTCAAGCATACCGCTGGACGTCGTCGCGACGCCGCCGTGCTGCTGGGCTGGGGCCGCAATACGCTGACACGCAAGATCAAGGAGCTGGGGATGAAGGTTGACGGTGGGGATGATGACGAAGGTGATGAGGCCTGATCACTAATCCCTGATCCACTGAAGATCTAATGTGGGAGCCGGGCTTGCCCGCGATGGCGCTGTGTCAGTCACTGGATGTATCGACTGACACAGCGCCATCGCAGGCAAGCCAGCTCCCACATTTGTTTTGTACCAGACTAACGACCGTGCACCGCTTCAATGCACCACGAACCGGCATCGCGCACTTATCCAACGCCTGAAACCCATGCCTTGTTAAGAAAATATTAAAACCCAAAAAAGCCAAAGCCCCGTATTCCGGGGCTTTGCGCTTTCTGAAGAAATTTTTTGGCGCCACTTCGCAATTCTGGCACGCGCCCTGCAATAACCCTGTTACTACCCAGTTTCGGGGACCTTGGTACAGGCAGGCCGAGAATCCCCTCTTTAACACCCGGGGTGCTTGATGCGGATCGCGTCGCGCCCCACACCCGTTTCGGGAACCTCGGTACAGGCAGGCCGGGGATTCCCTCTTTAACACCGAAGCCTTTGGCTTCACCCCGTTTTGGGAGCCCTGGTACAGGCAGGCCGGGAACTCCCTTCTTTACACCCGGGGCTTATGAGGCAACGCGCCCATAGCCCCAGCCCGTTTTGGGAACCTTGGTACAGGCAGGCCGGGGATTCCCTCTTTTATTGCTCCTGGAGATGGATCTCCACCCGCCAGCGTCCATCGGCCTTCTCTCCCGACCACTCCCCGCGCAACGGCCGAGCCGCCACCAGGTTCAGCAGCAAGCCGCCATCGGTCTTGCGTACGCGCCAGTTCACATCCTTGTCATTGACCTTCAATTGGCCGCCCTGGGCCTTGCCAAGCGCGTCGAACAGCAGCGCCACGGTGCCGTCGATTTGCTCGCCGTGCAGCTTGGGTTCGCTGTTGAACCACACCACCAGGCCATCGGCGGCGGGCTCTACCTGCTGCAGCTCAACCGGGTCTGGCGTGGTCAGCCGGCCGATCATCAGGCCTACCATCAAGCCGACAATCGCCAACGAGCCTAAAACCCGTGGCAATAGCTTCGGCCTGGGGTCTTCTTCAGGGGTAGAATGCAGCGCATCTTTGCCTTCGGAGCCGTGCATGTTTCACGTCATCCTTTTTCAACCAGAAATTCCGCCGAATACCGGCAACGTTATCAGGCTGTGCGCCAACAGTGGCTGCCACCTGCATTTGATCGAGCCCTTGGGTTTCGACATGGACGACAAGCGCCTGCGCCGCGCCGGGCTGGACTACCACGAGTACGCCACCCTGCAACGCCACGCCGACCTTGCCAGTTGCCTGGAAAGCCTGAACCACCCACGGTTGTTCGCGTTTACCACCAAGGGTTCGCGGCCGTTTCATGATGCCAGCTTTGCCGAAGGCGACGCCTTCCTGTTCGGTCCGGAAAGCCGCGGCCTGCCGGCAGACGTGCTGGACGCCCTGCCAGACGGCCACCGCCTGCGCCTGCCGATGCGCGAAGGCTGCCGCAGCCTGAACCTATCCAATACCGTGGCCGTCGCGGTTTACGAAGGTTGGCGGCAACTGGGGTTCAAGTAACACTGCATAACGAATGTGGGAGCGGGCTTGCTCGCGAACGCGGAGTGCCAGTCAACGAAGATATCGACTGAAGTACCGCTTTCGCGAGCAAGCCCGCTCCCACATTGGATCGGCGTCGTTGCTCAGAACAGCTTACTGAACCGTTGGCGAGCCTTCCTGTTGCATGCGCTGCAGCTCTTGCGCATACAGGGCATCGAAGTTCACCGGAGCCAGCATCAGCGCCGGGAACGAGCCACGGGTGACCAGGCTGTCCAGGGTCTCACGGGCATACGGGAACAGGATGTTCGGGCAGAACGCGCCCAGGGTGTGGCTCATGGACGCTTCGTCCAGGCCCTGGATCAGGAAGATACCGGCCTGTTGCACTTCAGCAATGAAGGCCACTTCTTCGCCGTTCTTGACGGTGACCGACAGGGTCAGCACGACCTCGTGGAAGTCACCTTCCAGTGCCTTCTGACGGGTGTTCAGGTCCAGCGCAACGCTCGGGGTCCATTCCTGACGGAAGATGGCCGGGCTTTTCGGCGCTTCGAATGACAAGTCACGTACGTAAATACGCTGCAGGGAAAATTGTGGGCCTTGAGCTTCTTCTGCTGCCGCTTCGGTGTTCTGTTGGTCAGTCATCGCAGATCCTTCGTGATCTTGGGGTCTTTTAGGGGTTAGGAGTCAGACGTGAAGCAGCGCATCCAGTTTACCGGCGCTGTCCAGGGCGACCAGGTCATCGCATCCACCGATATGCTCATCACCAATCCAGATCTGTGGCACGGATGAACGCCCTGCCTTCCTGGTCATCTCGGCGCGCAACTGGGGCTTGCCATCAACCTTGATCTCTTCGAAGGCGACGCCCTTCTTCCTGAGCAGGGCCTTGGCATGCGAGCAATAAGGGCAATAATCGCTGGAATAAACGACAACCTGGCTCATATCACTTCACCAGCGGCAGGTTATCGCCACGCCAGCTGGAAATACCACCCGACAGTTTGGCGGCGTTGAAGCCGGTTTTCAGCATCTCGCGGGCGTGGGTGCCGGAGTGCTGGCCCTGGGCGTCGACCAGGATAATGGTCTTGGCCTTGTGCTTTTCCAGCTCGGCCAGGCGCGAAATCAGTTTGTCCTGGGGAATGTTCAGCGCGCCGACAATGTGACCGGCGGCGAAATCCTTGGCGGGACGAATGTCCACCACTACGGCCTCATCCTTGTTGACCAGCGCGGTCAGCTCGGACGTGCTGAGGCTGCGGCCACCGCGGCTCAATTCGTGAGCGATCAGCAGCGCCAGCAGTACGACGAACGCACCAGCGAGCAAATAGTGGGTAGTGGCAAATGCAATCAGGTGATCAACCATCAAGGAGGTTCCAGGGCGTTAAAATGGCGGTAAGTATACACAGCCGTCATGGTCGGCCAACCCCCGTAAAGCGGTGACGTGGTCGGAACTTCGCTTTAAACTGCCACTCCCTTTTCTATTCCCTTCATTCATTACCGCCGCGAGAGGATCTATGACTACTACGCCTAAACCTTTGGTCCTGATAATTCTCGATGGCTTCGGACACAGTGAAAGCAACCACGACAACGCCGTGTACTCGGCCAGCAAGCCAGTACTGGACCGTCTGAGCGCTACCGTTCCGAACGGCCTGATCTCGGGCTCGGGCATGGATGTTGGCCTGCCGGACGGCCAAATGGGCAACTCGGAAGTCGGCCATATGAATCTCGGTGCCGGACGAGTGGTCTATCAAGACTTCACCCGCGTGACCAAAGCGATCCGCGACGGTGAGTTTTTCGAGAACCCAAACATCTGCGCGGCAGTGGATAAAGCGGTCAAGGCCGGCAAGGCCGTGCACTTCATGGGCCTGCTGTCGGACGGCGGCGTCCACAGCCACCAGGACCACCTGATCGCCATGGCCGAACTGGCCTTCAAGCGCGGCGCCGAGAAGATCTACCTGCACGCGTTCCTCGACGGCCGCGACACCCCGCCGAAAAGTGCCCAGTCCTCCATCGAACTGCTGGATGAAACCTTCAAGACCCTCGGCAAAGGCCGCATCGCCAGTCTGGTTGGCCGCTACTTCGCCATGGACCGCGACAACCGCTGGGACCGCGTGGCACAGGCCTACAACCTGATCGTCGACGGCCAGGCCGAATTCAACGCCGCCACCGCCCAGGAAGGCCTGGAGGCCGCCTACGCCCGTGGCGAGAGTGACGAATTCGTCAAGGCCACCACCATCGGCGAACCGGTCAAGGTCGAAGATGGCGACGCCGTGGTGTTCATGAACTTCCGCGCCGACCGTGCCCGCGAGCTGAGCCACGTATTCGTCGATGCCGGCTTCAAGGACTTCGAGCGCGCCCGCCAGCCGAAAGTCGAATTCGTGATGCTGACCCAATACGCCGCCAACATCCCGGCCCCGTCGGCATTCGCCCCGGGCAGCCTGGAAAACGTGCTGGGGGATTACCTGGCGAAAAACGGCAAGACCCAACTGCGCATTGCCGAAACCGAGAAATACGCCCACGTGACCTTCTTCTTCTCCGGCGGTCGTGAAGAACCGTTCCCGGGTGAAGAACGCATCCTGATCCCGTCGCCGAAAGTCGCCACCTACGACCTGCAGCCGGAGATGAGTGCCCCGGAAGTCACGGACAAGATCGTCGACGCTATCGAACACCAGCGCTACGACGTGATCGTGGTCAACTACGCCAACGGTGACATGGTGGGCCACAGCGGCAACCTGGAAGCGGCGGTAAAAGCCGTGGAATGCCTGGACCTGTGCGTCGGCCGCATCGTCGACGCGCTGGAAAAGGTGGGCGGCGAAGCGCTGATCACCGCTGACCACGGCAACTGCGAGCAAATGTCCGACGAATCCACCGGCCAGGCCCACACCGCCCACACCACCGAGCCGGTGCCGTTCATCTACGTCGGCAAACGTGACTTTAAAGTACGTGATGGCGGCGTACTGGCCGACGTGGCACCGACCATGTTGATGCTGATGGGGCTGGAGAAGCCGAAAGAGATGACTGGCACTTCGATTCTGGTCTGACACAGTTCAGGGGTTGCTCAAAACAGGCAGCCCGTCAATAATGGACTTGAGCGCGAAACCAGTTGCCTCCAGCGGCGATAACTGGCGTAGGAACCCCGCAGATGGCTGGATATCCGCGTAGGGTGAGACCTCCACACCCCTGCTTGAGGGTGTGTATATGAATATCAAGCAAGCACTACTTAGGGCAGTTCGAAAGAGCTGCCCTTTTCTTTGGGCGTCACAAAAGCTCGTAACGCTTGTAGAGCAACTCACCATGACGATGCTTGTTCAAGGCCTTGGCGTCTGTCTGCATGAAGTTCCACAGCACATTGCCAGCCTGAATATTGACCACCACCAGCATCTGCCTCCTGGATTCATAAGCCCCAATGAATGCTAAACGGGCGGAGCAATCGCTATAAGCAACACGCCATATTTCCAGAGGCCCCGTCAATGTGTCCAAGGCGAACCTGACATAACGCTCTCTGGCGTCCTGCCGCTTTTCAACAATGTGCTGCAGACAGCTACGCCTGATCGCTATTTGCCCCAAAGGCGAGGCAACTTCCACTTCCGAACAGCTCGAATGGGCAATGCCAAAATGCATTGCGACTATATCGATGGCCGCTTCGACGTCATTGCCGGCGGCCACTTCCTCAAGTGGACGCGCTCGCAAGGCCCGATCCAGACTACGAAGATCGGGAAGCCCATAATCAAGCCACGTATGCTGGCCTTTTGACTCGTGAATACAAGGCATTACTGACTATGCCGACCGTCGGATTAACAGGGCCGAAGAGTCTATTCCGAGCGCAAATGCACCGTCAGGGTGGAGCATTTCAAGGCATTTCGCGAAGCACACAAAACAACTGCAGAATCACGACACGACGCTCTCAACCGCTCGTCGCCTTCAAAGGGCTATGGGACTTGCCCACAATTGCTTGCAGAATGCGGCCACTGGGCACCTAACTTGCCTGCCAAGCCGAATTGGGCGTTTTTTTTGCAGCGCTTGGCGGGCATACTAGGCCGTCCCTTTCCCTGGTGTCGCCCGCCTCTATGCTTCGCGCCTTGATTACCCTTGCTCTTGTCTGCCTGCTCCAACCGGCGTTTGCCGATGAGCGCGCACAAACCCAACAACAGTTGGACGCTACGCGTCAGGACATTACCGAGCTGAAGAAGCTGCTCGGCAAGCTCCAGGAAGAGAAGTCCGGCGTGCAGAAAGACCTGCGCGGCACGGAAACCGAGATGGGCAAGCTGGAGAAGCAGGTCCAGGAGCTGCAAAAAGAACTAAAGAAGAGCGAGTCGGAACTGGAGCGACTCGACGCTGAGAAAAAAAAACTCCAGAGCGCCCGCGTTGAACAGCAACGCCTGATCGCGATCCAGGCCCGCGCCGCTTACCAGAACGGCCGCCAGGAATACCTCAAGCTGCTGCTCAACCAGCAGAACCCGGAAAAGTTCGCCCGCACCCTTACCTATTACGACTACCTGAGCAAGGCCCGCCTGGAGCAACTGAAAAGCTTCAACGAGACCCTGCGCCAGTTGGCCAACGTCGAGCAGGAAATCGCCAACCAGCAGTCGCAGCTGCTCGACCAGAAAACCGCCCTCGACAGCCAGCGCGACGAACTGGACAAGGTCCGCAAGGAGCGCCAGCAGGCGCTGGCCAAGCTGAATGACGACGTGAAGGCCCGTGACGCCAAGCTCCAGGCCCGCGAGCAAGACCAGGCCGACCTGGGCAAAGTCCTGAAAACCATCGAGGAAACCCTGGCGCGCCAGGCCCGTGAGGCAGAGCAGGCGCGGCAAAAAGCGCTGCAGGCCCAGCAGGAAGCCGAAAAAAAGCGCGAGCGTGAAGCCGCCGAGGCAGTCGCCAGCGCCACTACCGACGCCCCGGCCCCGCGTAAACCGGCGCGTGCAGCGCCTGGCCCGCTGGTTTCCAGCGCCGGCGAATCCTTCGGCGGACCTTTTGCTTCAGCTCGGGGCAAACTTCCATGGCCAGTTGATGGTCGATTACTGGCACGCTTTGGTGAAACCCGTGGCGATGACACCCGCGCCAAGTGGGACGGTGTGATGATCAGTGCCGGTGCCGGCACCCAGGTCCACGCTATCCACGGCGGCCGCGTGGTATTCGCCGATTGGCTGCGTGGCGCAGGCTTGCTGGTGATTCTTGACCACGGTAATGGCTATTTGAGCCTTTACGGCCACAATCAAACTTTGCTTAAAGCGGCAGGTGATGTTGTAAAAGCCGGTGAATCCATCTCCACTGTCGGTAACAGTGGTGGCCAGGACACCCCGGCGCTGTACTTCGCTATTCGTCAGCAGGGCCGCCCGAGCGACCCGGCACAATGGTGCCGTACCCAAGGATAAGGGTCGCATCTACATTAGGAGTTCGTTCGACATGCTGCATTTGTCCCGCCTCACATCGCTGGCCCTGACGATCGCTCTGGTGATCGGCGCGCCTTTGGCATTCGCCGACCAGACCGCCCAGTCGGCCACGGCCGCGACCACCAAGGCCCCGCTGCCGCTGGACGAGTTGCGCACCTTTGCCGAGGTCATGGACCGGATCAAGGCCGCTTATGTCGAACCTGTGGACGACAAGACCCTGCTGGAAAATGCCATCAAGGGCATGCTCAGCAACCTTGACCCGCACTCCGCCTACCTGGGCCCGGAAGATTTCGCCGAGCTGCAGGAGAGCACCAGTGGTGAATTCGGTGGCCTGGGCATTGAAGTCGGCGCCGACGACGGCAACATCAAGGTCGTTTCGCCGATCGATGACACCCCTGCGTCCAAGGCCGGCATCCAGGCCGGTGACTTTATCGTCAAGATCAACGGCCAGCCGACCCGCGGCCAGACCATGACCGAAGCCGTCGACAAGATGCGCGGCAAGATCGGCCAGAAAATCACCCTGACCCTGGTGCGCGACGGCGGCACGCCGTTCGACGTGACCCTGACCCGCGCCACCATCACGGTCAAGAGCGTGAAGAGCCAGCTGCTGGAGTCGGGCTACGGCTACATCCGTATCACCCAGTTCCAGGTCAAGACCGGCGACGAAGTGGCCAAGGCCCTCGCCAAGCTGCGCAAAGACAACGGCAAGAAACTCAGCGGCATCGTGCTCGACCTGCGCAACAACCCGGGCGGCGTGTTGCAGGCCGCTGTGGAAGTGGTCGACCACTTCATCACCAAGGGCCTGATCGTCTACACCAAGGGCCGTATCGCCAACTCCGAGCTGCGCTTCTCGGCCACCGGCAACGACCTCAGCGAAGGCGTGCCGATGGTTGTGCTGATCAACGGCGGCAGCGCCTCGGCTTCGGAAATCGTCGCCGGCGCCCTGCAAGACCAGAAACGCGGCGTGCTGATGGGCACCACCAGCTTCGGCAAAGGCTCGGTGCAAACCGTGCTGCCGCTGAACAACGAGCGTGCCTTGAAGATCACCACGGCGCTGTACTACACGCCGAACGGTCGCTCGATCCAGGCCCAGGGCATCGTGCCGGACATCGAAGTGCGCAAGGCCAAGATCACCAACGAAGCCGACAGCGAGTTCTACAAGGAAGCGGACCTGCAAGGCCACCTGGGCAATGGCAACGGCGGCGCCGACCAGCCGACCGGCAGCGGCTCGAAAGCCAAGCCGATGCCGCAGGACGACGATTATCAGTTGGCCCAGGCGCTGAGCCTGCTCAAGGGCCTGAGCATTACGCGCAGCCGTTGATATGCGCCGTGGACTGATCATCGCTTTGCTGTGCTGTCTGGCGGGTGTCGCCCAAGGCAACCCCGCCAGTGCAGCCCCCGCTGAACACAAAGCCTACCTGACCCTGATCATCGACGACCTCGGGCAAAACCTGCCCCGGGATCGTCGTGTGCTCGCCCTGCCCGGCCCGGTGACCACGGCGATCATGCCCGACACACCCCACGCCGCCGAATTCGCCCGCGAAGCCCACAAGGCCGGCAAGATCGTCATCCTGCACATGCCCATGGACCCGGCCACCGGCCCGTTCGCCTGGCACCCCGACCTGCCCATCGAAGAGCTGGGCAAACGCCTGGACGCGGCCTTCAAGGCCGTGCCCTACACCGCCGGCATCAACAACCACATGGGCAGCCGCATGACCGCCCAGCCGGAGGCCATGGCCTGGTTGATGGGTGAGCTGCAACGACGCCACAAGTTCTTCGTCGACAGCCGCACCAGCGCTAAAACCGTCGCCGCCGCCGAGGCGCAAAAGATTGGCCTGGCCAGCGTCTCGCGGGATGTGTTCCTCGACGACGAACGCACCGAAGCGGCCATCACCACCCAGCTGCAGACCGCGATCAAGCTGGCCCACAAACAGGGGTCGGCGGTGATGATCGGCCACCCTTATCCACAGACCCTGGCGGTACTCGAACGTGAGCTGCCCAAGCTCAAGGCCCAGGGCGTCGAGTGGATCGATATCAAGTTGATGATCAGCCTGCGCAGCAACCAGGCCATGGCCGGGCACGGAAAAAACGGCACTTACCGCTAGTGCTATATAGCTACCGCGCCTGACCGAGCGGACTCTTCGATAGTGGATCTTCGTATCCACTGGAGAGTCTGTAGATGAACTCACTGCAATACAAAGACCTGCTGATCAACTTCACCACCGAGTTCGTGCCTGTATGGAACGACAAAGGCACTCGCGCCGAGAAACCCGTGACCTTCTGGCGCCCGAGCACATCCTCCGACGCGCTGGGCAACTTCGTCCCGCTGGGTGATGTGGCGGTAGCGGGCTACCACAACATCAATCAACTGAACATCGTCGCTGTTGTCAGCGAAGTTGACCGGGAGAATGGCACCGCCTTGCGTCCCCCCGTCGACTTCGAGAGAGTCTGGGAACACTCGGGACCAAGGGCACGCGCCAATTTCTCAATCTGGCGGCCCACCGCTCCAGAAGGTTATGTGGCGATGGGGCTGGTCTGTGGCCTCGGTAACGACAAACCACCACGCAATACCATCCGCTGTGTCAGAGAAGACCTGGTGACTCAGGCCTATGTCGACCAGTTGATCTGGAGCGACCAAGGCAGCGGCGCCCACCGGGACTTCAGCGCCTGGGGTGTCTCCCCGTCGCAAGCAGCTCCTGGTCAAGCCTACCTGGCACCGGGCACCTTTACCGGCGCCGAGGGCTATGCCAAGCCAACCAGGCAACGCCCGGTGCACGCCCTGCGGCTGGACCTTGCGCTTCATTCCGAAGATTTGCCGCCACTTTCACCCGAAATGGCACCAGGACGCACGATGCCGGAGCAGGTAACAGAGGGCATTCATGTGTGCGAACTGCCCTGGTTTACCGTGAACGACCCGACCCTGACGCCCCTGGAAAAACTGCAAACGTGCCCGGTATATCGGTTGAAAAGAATCGACCAGTACAGCTTGGTAGCCAGCGGTCAAAACACCACGCCAGCAAGCCAAACCTTCAGTTGGGTATTCGCAAAAGGAGAGATCAGTGATTTCTCCTTGGGCCTGCGCTCCTTGACCGGCGTCGATATAAAGGCTGCCTGGGCACCCCGGCATCCGTTGAGTATCAGTGCCAACCTCAATCGCGACTTCACGCATACGGGCTTGACCGCACAAGGCTGGGAACGGGAGGGCGTGGCGGATGTGATGGCTTACATCCCGGCGAATAAATCCATCGCTGCCTACCTGGTCAAAAGCCGATACGAGCTATTGCGGGCTGACGGCAGCCAGCTCGGGCCAACCCTGACCTATGCCAGCGGAGATAACGTCTACTTCAGCGAGCTGCTGCAACCTGAAGCGGCGGTTACTGCTGTTGAGGAGCCAGAGGAAGTACCAGCAGCGGTGCCCGAGCCCACAGAAAACAACCTAGAGATAACGCCCCATGATTTCATCGACGACACCCTCCTGCCGTAACTGATCGAGGGCCGCCTGGAGTTTCGCCACTACGTCATCCGGCACGTTTTTGTTCAGCGCCAGGTACAGCTCCGCGCTGTTGAAACGCAACACAGTCTTGAGCCCGGTCACCCCGACCTGGCGTGCCAGATAACGGCCCGCCGGGTCCCCGGTGGCCCACAGGTCGATCTGGCCATCCACCAGCTTTTTCGCGTTGTCCTGATCCCGCAACACGATCACCGGCTTGAGCCCCTGCTTCTCCAGGCTCTCGGCGATGGCGTCGCCCTTGTAGGCGCCGATCTTGTAGCGCCGCGCCTGCTCAAGGTCGCTCAGCTGGATCTTGCTGTCAGCCTTGGCCAGCAGCACCCAATCGTCCGGGCCGATGGGGCCGACCCATTTGAACAGCGCCTCACGGTCCGGCAAGCGCGCCATCACGAACACGCCGTAACCGGGTTTTTCCAGGGCGAGTTTGTAGATCCGGTCCCAAGGGAACCGCAGGGTCAGGTTGTAGGAAATACCGGCACGCTGGAACGTCTCGCGGACGATGTCCACGGCAATGCCTTCGATGTTCTCTTCCTTGGCGAAGTTCTTGCCGTTTTTCGCCATGTTGTACGGCGGGAAGTTTTCCGTCAGCAACACCAGGGAAGCGCCGTCGGACGGTTCATCAGCGTAAGCCGAACCCGTCAGCAGAACGGTGGTACTGGCGAGGGCGAGCAGCAGGTCTTTGAACATGAAAGTTACCGGAATCCATGGCAAGCCCAGAGAGTGCCGCGAGCCTGCCATGGTGTCCAGTGACGTTTAGCGTACGACGATACCGCGCGCCGCCATGTAGGCCTTGGCCTCAGGCACGGTGTATTCGCCAAAGTGGAAAATACTCGCCGCCAGCACTGCGCTGGCGTGGCCTTCGATCACGCCGTCGGCCAGGTGCTGCAGGTTGCCGACGCCGCCGGAAGCAATCACCGGGATGCCCAGTGCGTCGCTGATGGCGCGGGTCACGCCCAGGTCGAAGCCGTTTTTCATGCCGTCCTGGTCCATGCTGGTCAGCAGGATTTCACCGGCACCCAGGGCTTCCATCTTCATCGCCCACTGCACGGCATCCAGCCCGGTCGGCTTGCGCCCGCCGTGGGTGAAGATCTCCCAGCGCGGAGTTTCGCCCGGGCCGGAGACTTTCTTGGCGTCGATGGCAACCACGATGCATTGCGAACCGAAGTGTTGTGCGGCTTCGCCGACAAATTCCGGGTTGAACACCGCCGCAGTGTTGATCGAAACCTTGTCCGCGCCGGCATTCAGCAGGTTGCGAATGTCCTGCACGGTACGCACGCCACCACCCACGGTCAGCGGGATAAACACCTGGCTGGCCATGCGCTCCACGGTATGCAGCGTGGTGTCGCGACCATCGACACTGGCGGTGATGTCGAGAAAGGTAATCTCGTCAGCACCCTGTTCGTCGTAGCGGCGGGCGATTTCCACCGGGTCGCCGGCGTCACGGATGTTCTCGAACTTGACGCCCTTGACCACGCGACCGTTGTCGACGTCCAGGCAAGGGATGATGCGTTTGGCCAGCGCCATGGTCAGTCCTCAGCCGTTGTAGGCGTCACAGTAAGCCTGGGCTTCAGCGACGTCCAGGGTGCCTTCATAGATCGCCCGGCCGGTGATGGCGCCGATGATCCCCGGCGCCTTCGCGTCCAGCAGCGACTTGATGTCGCCCAGGTTGTGGATACCGCCGGAAGCGATCACCGGGATCTTGGTGGCGGCGGCCAGCGCAGCGGTGAACGGTACGTTGCAGCCCTGCATCATGCCGTCTTTGGCGATGTCGGTATAAACGATGGCGGAGACGCCGTCGGCTTCAAACTGCTTGGCGAGGTCGATCACCTGGACGGTGCTGATCTCGGCCCAGCCGTCGGTGGCGACGAAACCGTCCTTGGCGTCCAGGCCCACGATCACTTTGCCGGGGAACGCACGGCAGGCTTCGGCGACGAAGGCCGGGTCTTTCACGGCCTTGGTGCCGATGATCACGTAGCTCACGCCCGCTTTCACGTAGTGCTCGATGGTTTCCAGGGAGCGGATACCGCCGCCGATCTGGATCGGCAGGTTCGGATAGCGCTTGGCGATCGCCGTGACGACTTCACCGTTGACCGGCTGGCCTTCGAACGCACCGTTCAAGTCCACCAGATGCAGACGACGGCAACCGCCTTCCACCCACTTGGCAGCCATGCTCACCGGGTCATCGGAGAACACCGTGGAATCTTCCATGCGGCCCTGGCGCAGACGTACGCAGGCGCCGTCCTTGAGATCGATAGCGGGAATAATCAGCATCTGGCAAACCTTATTCGATATTCAGCGTTGCTCGGGAAATCAGGGTTTCTCGAGCGCCCACAAGTCGCTTTCGATGCTTTCGAACCTTTCTTTAAGGTGCGTCTGCACATCGAAAATCGCCCTGTTGTAATAGTGCGGAGCAATTTCAGTGGTGAACAGTTCGAGGATTTCTGCGACCTCGAACGAGCCGAGCTTGAGCTCGAAGCGGTCTTCCATGAAACGCTTGATCTTGTCGGTGGCCTCACTCTCCTGCTGGGGAGTGAGGTTCAAGATCGGCGGCTTGACCTTCTTGGCCATTACCAGCGCCCGTCCCACGCGGCGAAGTTCTGCAGCAATTGCAGGCCATGGGTATGGCTCTTCTCCGGGTGGAATTGCACGGCAAAGCGCGAACCGTCGGCCAGGGCCGCGGCGAAGTCGACGCCATAGTGCCCGCCACCCACCACCTGGCGCGGGTTACCGGCGGCGATGTAATAGCTGTGCACGAAATAGAAACGCGCCAGGTCCGGCACTTCGTGCCACAGCGGGTGATCCACGGTCTGGCGCACTTCGTTCCAGCCCATGTGTGGCACCTTCAAGTGCTCGCCGTCTTCGTGCAGGTCCTTGCCGAAAAACTTCACCTGGCCCGGAAACAGACCGATGCAGTCGACGCCGTCGTTCTCTTCACTGCTGTCGAGCAAGGCTTGCATGCCCACGCAGATGCCGAGGAACGGCCGGTCCTGGCTGACTTCACGCACCAGGCTGTCGAAGCCCAGGCGGCGAATCTCGGCCATGCAGTCGCGAATCGCGCCAACCCCCGGGAACACTACCCGGTCGGCTTCGCGAATCACGTCGGCATCGCTGGTGATCAGCACCTTGCCGGCACCTACGTGCTCGAGGGCCTTGGCCACCGAGTGCAGGTTACCCATGCCGTAGTCGATAACCGCGACCGTCTGCATTACAGGACGCCCTTGGTCGACGGCATTTGCCCGGCCATGCGGTCATCCAGCTCCACGGCCATGCGCAGGGCACGGCCGAAAGCCTTGAACACGGTCTCGATCTGGTGGTGGGTGTTGGTGCCACGCAGGTTGTCGATGTGCAGGCTGACCAGGGCGTGGTTGACGAAACCCTGGAAGAATTCCTGGAACAGGTCGACGTCGAAGCCGCCCACGGTGGCGCGGGTGTACGGCACGTGCATCTGCAGGCCCGGGCGGCCGGAGAAGTCGATGACCACACGCGACAGCGCTTCATCCAGCGGGACATAGGCGTGGCCGTAGCGACGGATGCCTTTCTTGTCGCCGATGGCTTTGGCAAATGCCTGGCCCAACGTGATACCGACGTCTTCCACCGTGTGGTGGTCGTCGATATGCAGGTCGCCCTTGCTGACGATATCCAGGTCGATCAGCCCGTGACGGGCGATCTGGTCCAGCATGTGCTCAAGAAAAGGTACACCGATATCAAATCGGGCCTTTCCGGTGCCATCCAGGTTGATCGAGGCTTTAATCTGGGTTTCCAGAGTGTCGCGCTCGACGGACGCCTTACGTTCGGCCATCACCAGCTCCGCAAAATCATTGGGCGAAAAAGGCAGCCATTATAGGGGCGCGGGCGCTAAACAGAAACATCGGAGGGGATAAGACTGATGGAGTGTCGGGGATAGACATGTCAGTACAAGTGTGGGAGCAGCTTTGTGTGTGAGCGGGCTTGCTCGCGAAGGCGGTGGGTCAGCCAATACATGTGCTGACTGATCCATCGCATTCGCGAGCAAGCCCGCTCCCACACAAGCCCGCTCCCACAAGGGTTACGCGGTGTTAGTGGAACAGTACTGCGGTTTTCTGCAGGGTGACCCACACGCCCCACGCCAACGGAATGCCCACCACCAGCCAGGCAGCCACCGCCAATGGCACGCTGCCGGAGGAGGCTTTCCACTCCAGCACGGTGCTGGAATCGGCGCCCTTGTCATGGCCCAGCGCCTGCTCGGCAGCCAGTTCGGCGTCGGTCATGAAGTACTTGTCTGCCACCGGCCGTACCAGCAGGTTGCAGATAAAGCCCAGCACCAGCAGGCCGGCGAGGATGTACAAGGTGATGTCGTAGGCGGCAGCGCGTTCAACGCCGATGCTCAACTGATACTCACGCAGGTAGTTCACCAGCACCGGGCCCAGTACGCCCGCCGCTGCCCAAGCGGTCAGCAGGCGACCGTGGATCGCACCCACCATTTGCGTACCGAACAGGTCCGCCAGGTAAGCCGGCACCGTCGCAAAACCACCGCCGTACATCGACAGGATGATGCAGAACGCCGCCACGAACAGCGCGACGTTACCCAGGTGACCCAGGTTCGGGATCAGCGCGTACAGGGCAAAGCCCAGGGCGAAGAACACGAAGTAGGTATTTTTACGGCCCAGGTAGTCGGAGAACGATGCCCAGAAGAACCGGCCACCGATGTTGAACAGGCTCAACAGACCGGTAAAGCCGGCTGCGATGGCCGCGATGGAAGCCAGTTGGCCGGCATCCAGTTGGCCAAATGCCAGGCCGTTACCCAGCAACTTGCCGCCGAACACTTCCTGCAGCAGCGGCGAAGCCATGCCGAGGATGCCGATGCCGGCAGACACGTTCAGGCACAGCACCAGCCACACCAGGCGGAATTGCGGGGTTTTCCAGGCCACGTTCACGTGCACGTGACGGTGGGTGATCATCGCGTTGCTGGCTTTTTTCGCCGGGGCAGTCCAGCCCTCAGGCTTCCAGCCGGTAGGCGGAACACGGTAGGACAAGGCGCCGCCGATCATGAACACGAAGTAGATCACGGCCATGACCACGAAGCTCTGCCACACGCCAACGCTGGTCGGCGAGGCAAAGTGGCCCATCAAGGCGGCTGCCAGCGGGGCACCCACCATCGCGCCGCCGCCGAAGCCCATGATCGCCATGCCGGTGGCCATGCCGCGCTTGTCCGGGAACCACTTGATCAGGGTCGAGACCGGCGAGATATAGCCCAGGCCCAGGCCGATACCACCAATGACCCCGGAGCCGATCCACATCAGCCAGATCTGGTGGGTATAGATCCCCAGCGCGGAGATCAGCAGGCCGCCACACCAGCACAGGGCCGAAACGACACCAGCCTTGCGTGGCCCGGCGTGTTCCAGCCAGCCGCCCCAGATCGCCGCAGAGCAGCCGAGGAAGATGAAGAACAGGGTGTAGATCCAGCCCAGCATGGAGATGGGCCAGTCGCATTGTGACGAGAAGACCTGGCTGATGAAGCTCATGTCCGGCGCGCAGGCGACCGGTGCGGTGATCCCCAGCGCCTTGGACAACGGCAGCCAGAACACCGAAAAACCGTAGGCCATGCCGATACACAGGTGGATCGCCAGGGCGGCCGGTGGTACCAGCCAACGGTTGAACCCGGGCTTGGCGATAATGCGTTCCTTGGACAGGAACGCAGGCTGTGCAGCAGTATTACCCGCCGCAGTGCTAGTGCTCATTGGTGTTTCCCCCAGTTATTAGTATGTGTCCGTCGGGCGCTCTCTCCCTCGGCCTTACACGCAAGGCGTGGCCGTTTTGTTGAGTAAAGCTCCTTTTAAACGCGACGTTTAGTCGCAGACGGCAGACGAACATGCGCAGATTAGCATCTGTGGATGACAGAAAAACCAAACTGATATCACCTTTCTGGAGTTATCTGATTTGTTTGACGCCATGTAACGATCCCTAAACAGCCATAGGGCTACGAGCGTTATACTCTTCGGCTAAATTTTAAAATCGACATACAAGGACTCGCCCATGAAAGCGTTCGGCAAAATCCTGGGTCTGGTACTTCTCGGGCTGTTGCTGATCATTGTGGCTCTAGGCTTTGCCCTGACCCATCTCTTCGATCCCAACGACTACAAAGACGAGATTCGCCAGATTGCCCGCGACAAGGCCCACATCGAGCTGACGCTCAATGGCGACATCGGCTGGAGCCTGTTCCCCTGGCTCGGTCTTGAATTGCACGAGGCCAGCGTTGCGACCCTGACCAATCCGAGCCAACCGTTTGCCGATCTGCAGATGCTCGGCCTGTCGGTGCGCGTGCTGCCGCTGCTGCGCCGTGAAGTGCAGATGAGCGATGTACGTGTCGAAGGCCTGAACCTGCGCCTGAACAAAGACGTGCATGGCCACGGCAACTGGGAAGACATCGGCAAGAATGTGCCGGACCCGGCTACCGTCGCCACCACGCCTGCCGTGGCTGAAGCGGCCACACCGCCCAAGCCTGAAAAGCCGCCGCAGCCGATCCGCCTGGACATCGACAGCCTGACCATCAACAACGCCCGCGTCGAATACAACGACGAGCAGACCGGCAAGCAGTTCAGCGCCGAAAGCATCCAGCTGAGTGCCGGCGCCGTGCACGAAGGTGCAAGCATCCCGGTCAAACTCACCGCGTTCTTCGGCACCAACCAGCCGCTGATGCGCGTCAAGACCGAGGTCAATGGCAACCTGCGCATTCAGCGCGCCCTCAAGCGCTACCAGTTCGAAGACATGAAGGTCACTGGTGAAGCCACCGGCGAGCCGCTGCAAGGCAAGACCGTGACCTTTTCGACCCAGGGCCAATTGCTGGTGGACCAGTCTGCGAATATCGCCGAATGGACCGGCATGAAGCTGTCGCTGAACCAACTGCGCGCCCTGGGCGAGCTGAAGGTCAACGACCTGGACAAGACTCCACAGTTCAGCGGCGCCCTGTCGATTGCCCAGTTTGACCTGGCCAAGTTCCTCGACAGCGTCGGCAACCCGCTGCCACCGATGGCCGCCGGCAGCCTGAGCAAGGTCGAACTGGTCAGCCGCCTCAAGGGCACGCCGACCAGCCTGGCGCTTGAAGACCTCAACCTGAAACTCGACGACAGCACCTTCACCGGTCGCGTGGCCGTGGATGATTTCGCCAGGCAATCCCTGCGGGTGCAGCTCAAGGCCGATACGTTCAACGCCGACAACTACCTGCCGGCCAAGTCCGAAGCCGCCAAGGGCGCTGCGGCCGCGCGCCAGGCTGAAGTGCAGAACAGCGAAGCCGGCGCCATGGCGGCCGGTGGCACCACACCGTTGCCGGACGCCCCGACCAAAGCCGCGTGGAGTACCGACAAGCTGCTGCCGCTGACCCGCCTGCGCACCCTGGACGTAAACGCCGACCTGTCCTTTGGCCAACTGACCCTGAGCAAGCTGCCGATCCAGAATGCCGCCCTGAAAGCCTCCGGCCTCGATGGCCAGCTCAAGCTCGATACCTTGAGCGGCGGCCTCTACAACGGCACCTTCCAGGCCAACGGCAACCTTGACGTGCGCCAGGACATCCCGCTGCTGGCGCTGCAAACCCGCATCAAGCAGGTACCGGTCGAACGCATCCTGCAAGCCCAGGGGCAGAACCCGCCGGTGAAGGGCCAGCTCACCCTCGACAGCAACCTCAACGGCCGCGGCAATAGCCAGAAAGCCCTGATCGACAGCCTCAACGGTACCGCCAGCTTCGCGATCAACAACGGCGTGCTGCTCAACGCCAACATCGAGCAACAGCTGTGCACCGGCATCGCCCTGCTCAACCGCAAGACCCTCAGCGGCGACCAGCGCGGCAAGGACACCCCGTTCCAGGAACTCAAGGGCAACCTGACCTTCCGCAATGGCGTGGCCAGCAACCCCGACCTGAAAGTGCGCATCCCGGGCCTGACCGTCAACGGCGACGGTGACGTCGACCTGCGCGTGCTGGGCATGGACTACCGCGTCGGCATCATCGTCGAAGGCGACCAGCGCGACGTGCCGGACCCGGCTTGCCAGGTGGGCTCCAACTTCCAGAACATCGAAGTCCCGCTGCGCTGCCGTGGCCCGCTGGAACTGGGCGCCAAGGCCTGCCGCCTGGACAAGGACGGTTTGAGCCAGGTCGCCATCAAGGCGGCAGGCAACAAGCTCGGCGAGAAGCTTGAACAGAAGCTCGACAAGGTCAATCCACAGCTGAAAGACGCGCTTAAAGGCCTGTTCAAACGATGAGAAACGAGCAGTTTTCAACGGCGGTGCTCGACTGGTACGACCGCCACGGTCGCCATGACCTGCCCTGGCAACAGGGCATCACGCCTTACCGGGTGTGGGTCTCGGAGATCATGTTGCAGCAGACTCAGGTCAGCACCGTGCTGAACTACTTCGACCGGTTCATGGCGTCCTTGCCAACGGTCGAAGCCCTGGCTGCCGCGCCGGAAGACGAAGTGCTGCACCTGTGGACCGGGCTGGGTTACTACACCCGGGCGCGCAACCTGCAAAAGACCGCGAAGATCGTCGTTGCCGAATATGGCGGCGAGTTTCCCCGTGACGTCGAAAAACTCACCGAACTGCCCGGCATTGGCCTGTCCACCGCGGGAGCGATTGCCAGCCTGAGCATGGGCCTGCGAGCGCCGATCCTCGATGGCAACGTCAAACGCGTGCTGGCGCGCTTTACCGCGCAAGAGGGTTACCCGGGCGAGCCGAAGGTCGCCAAACAGCTGTGGGCCACCGCAGAGCGCTTTACGCCCCATGACCGCGTCAACGCCTACACCCAGGCCATGATGGACATGGGCGCCACCCTCTGCACCCGCAGCAAGCCCAGCTGCCTGCTGTGCCCGCTGGAAAAGGGCTGCGAAGCGCACCTGCTCGGCCTGGAAACCCGCTACCCGATCCCCAAGCCACGCAAGACCGTGCCCCAGAAGCGCACGCTGATGCCGTTGCTGGCCAATGACGAGGGCGCGATCCTGCTTTACCGTCGCCCCTCCACGGGCCTGTGGGGCGGTTTGTGGAGCCTGCCGGAGCTGGATGACCTGGCCGACCTGGAACACCTGGCCAACCAGCACTCGCTGACGCTGGGCAAACACCAGGAGCTGCCGAGCCTGATCCACACCTTCAGCCACTTCCAACTGGCTATCGAACCCTGGCTGGTCCAGGTCCAGGAGTCTGCCCATCACGTGGCCGAGGCTGACTGGCTCTGGTATAACCTCGCCACCCCGCCGCGCCTGGGCCTTGCCGCCCCGGTGAAAAAACTGCTGAAGCGCGCGGCTGAAGTATTGAACGCAGGAGTTCCGTCATGACCCGCACCATCATCTGCCGCAAGTACCACGAAGAACTGCCCGCCCTGGAGCGCGCCCCGTTCCCTGGCGCCAAGGGCCAGGACATTTTCGACAACGTCTCCGCCAAGGCCTGGGCTGACTGGCAAAAGCACCAGACCCTGTTGATCAACGAAAAGCGCCTGAACATGATGAACGCCGAAGACCGCAAATACCTGCAGGGCGAGATGGACAAGTACTTTTCCGGCGAGGATTACGCCAAGGCCGACGGCTACGTGCCACCTGCTGAATAATTGATCAAATTTGGGGGTTGGCCCGTAAGCGACGGTAATAATTAAATATTTTTTGAAAACTTGCTTGACGACCCCCTGAAAAACCCGTTTAATGCGCCCCGTTGCCCAGATAGCTCAGTCGGTAGAGCAGGGGATTGAAAATCCCCGTGTCGGCGGTTCGATTCCGTCTCTGGGCACCACTAATTAGTTTCAGGTGGTGCAAACGTCATCTGAAACACACAAAAAACCCGCCTGGTGCGGGTTTTTTGTTGCCTGGCGTTTTTGACTCCTTCAGCCCCCGCCCCGCATCAACGTCAACACCGCAACCCGCTCCTGCTCGGAGATGTGAAAACCACTCTCCTCCACGCGCGCAATCCAATCCTGCGCCGAGAGCGACTCGCCAAAACGCACCAGGCGTCCGTAGCGCCTGAACACAGCCTCCAGCACGCTGATCATCGAGGGGTAGCTGCAGCCTCCGTCAAAACAGATGCTGAGGCCGCCAAGCCAGGAACGGCCGATCACGTGGGCACTACCGACGCTCTCGGCACCGGCATACTCAAAATCCATTTTTACTGCTTCCATGTCGCACCCAAACTCATCACCACGAAAGTACCCAAGCCTAGCAGGCGCCTGTTTTGCGGCAGGCTGCAAAGCGCTCCAATCAGACCAACCGGTCATCCAGGCGGCGACCATACAGTAAGACGATCCAAAGCGCCGGTTATCAACACCTCATTCCGACCCCATTGATCCATCCTTAATTCCCCAGTGATCGCCACTCTCGTCGGCGTCACCACCGACAAGGATGTCAAGGCGACTGAGTCACTTCACCAGGAACACCAGCAGCGGGTTGTCATTCAACCGCCCATTGAACACCGGCGCCATGTGTTCCAGCGGCGTGCCGCTGAGCAATGCGGTTTGCTTGCGCTCCACAATCACCCAGGCGGGGCGCGGCAGTGTATCCACCAGCAAGGGTTGGTTGCGCCCGATGAACAGCGGCTGCTCGTCGTGATCCAGGTTCATGATGTAGCGAATCGCCCAGGTGTCCTTGGCCAGATCGACGAACACCAGGGTCCCGGGGTTATCGGCACGCAGCTTTTCCACCGCGCTTACGAAGTTCCTGGTGTCGAATTGCAGATCCTTGGCCGGCTCCACAACCTTCACCAGCACCAGCCATTGGGTGGCCAGCGCAATCAGGCTGAGCACCACCAGGCGCTGGCCGAGATTGCCCTGCAAACGGCGCCAGGCAATCACGGCTGCGAGTTGCAGCACGATCAGCACACCCACCAGCGCCGGCACTGAAACGTCCGGCCAGTAGCCGTGCTTGTGCCACAGATGCCGACAGACAAACACCACGACAATGCCCAGCACCGGCAGGACCGCCACCAGCCACTCATAGCCACGCCGCACGCCCAGCAACCAGCCCTGGGCCTGGAGCAAGCCATAGGCGGCCACCGCGGCAAACATCGGGACCATGGGCACGATGTAGTAGGCGCGCTTGAAGTGCGGCACCGACAAGCCCAGCAAAATCATCAGGCCGCAGGCGGCCAAGCGCAGCATCAACTGCACATCGGCATCGTCGTGGCGGGCCGACCATTTGTGGCGCAGGGCAATCATCGTCGCCAGGGCCAGCGGCACCACCGGGAAATAGCGGTACAGGCTCAGCTTGAAATAGAAGTAGAACGCCTCACCGGCTTCATCAAGGCGCCCGGTGAATTGCATCCGCAGCACATCATCGACGAAAGCATCGCCCCCGCTGATCCGCGCCAGTTTCAACAGCGCCCACCAACAGCCGGCCAGCAGGATCAAACCGACCACGCCGTGGGCAATCACCTTTTTCAGCAGCGCAATCCGCTCTTGCCGCGTACGAGCGGTGCCCAGCGCCCAGTAGACACAGGCCACCCCGCACACCTCGATCAACCCCAGCGGCCCGCGAATGGCAAACGCCACCACGAACAACGGAAAGATCGCATATTGGCGCAGCCGCGAGCCCAGGCGCTCACCGGTATGCAGCAGGTAGAAACACCCCAGGCACAACAACGAGATCATCTGGTCCAGGCACACCGAGCGCGACTTCTCCAGCAACTGGGCAGTCAATGCGGTGAGCAGCACCGTCAGCAGCGCCCACGCCCGGCCCGACGGCACCAGCAAGCGGTAGATCAGCGCCATGACCCCGGCAGACGCCAGGGCGGTGGGCATCACGTTAGCCAGGTCGTTGGGCGCGCCGAATAAACGGGCAAAGAGGTAGCTGAGGTAGGTCGCGGTGCCCGGATAGTCCGGGTAAGGCTCACCGTAGGTGGTAGGAAACAGGCTCGCGCCGTGGCGAAACATCTCTTGCATGAACACGGCCCAGCGGCCGTCGAAGCCCTGTGGCTGCTGGTCCCAGATGCCCAGGGTGAACAGCAGCAGGGCGATGAGGAAAATACCCAGCGATTCCATTCGAAAGCGATTGTGTTGATCCATTATTCAGCCTGTCAGGTGGGGTAAACCGGCTCATGTTGCCGAACGCCACCCTGAATAAGCCCTGAACGGAATCAAACATTCATCCGCCTAACGACGAGCGGGCCAGATCAGCAGCGGCAGCAGGCGGATATAGAGTAGCTCCCCTACCAATTCCACCAGGGTTTGCGTGATCACTGCGGCAGCAGCGAGCCCACGGATCTCTTCGGGTAACGCCAGCGCCAGCGGCAGCACCACCAGGGAATTACGCGTGGAGGCGCTGAAGGTGACCGCCCGCGCCGTGGGCGCCGATAGCTTGAACAGGCGCGAAGCCAGCGCCCCCATCAGCGGGGCCAGCAACAGGAAGCCGATATACACCGGGATCACCGGCGCCAGCAGGCCGATATCGCGGACCACGGCGGTGATCTGCGAACCGATCACCACCATCAGCACCAGCGCCATGGCCGGCACGGGCAGCCAGGCCCAGGCATCGTTCCAGGCACTGACGACCGGTGAGCGCCGGGACAGGGAAGTGGTCAGCACCGCCAGAATCATGGGGGCAACGATCAGCAGCAGGAAGGCCTCGACAAACGGCCCCACTGCAACCGCCACCTGCGACTGCGCCCCCAGCATCAACCCCAGGTAGACCGGCAACAGCAGCAGTTGCAGCAACAATAGAATCGGGGTCGCCGCCAGCATCAACCGCGAGTCACCCTTGCCGATATGGGTAAACACCACCACGTAGTCGATGCACGGCGTCAACAGCACCAGCAACGCACCCACCAGGATCGCCGGGTGTTCCACCAGGCCCCGAGTCAGCGCCCACACCAGCAGCGGAATCAGGATGAAGTTGGCCAGCAGCAACGCGGCCATGAAGTGTTTGTTGCCCAGCCCCTGGCGCAGGTCCAGAAAGGGGATTTGCAGAAACATCGCGTACATCAGCACGGCGATGGCGGGCGTAACCAGGGCAGCCACACCTTGAACCATGGAGGGCGCCAGCAGGCCGACAACGGCAGCCAGCACCACGCTGGCGAAGTAGATCGGGATCTGGTTTTGTTCGAGGGTGTCGCGGGTCATGGGCCGGCTCTGGTGGGCGAAAGGGTCTAAGCCTAGGCATCTGTGCCGCTCAGGTCGAGCCTCAGAAAAATCCCCGGGGTCTTCATAGCAGAAATTTGTTAGTTTCGACTTCTCATAAAACTGCGCACGGGCCTTTGACACCCCATCGAAAGCGCAATGATCGAGCCTGTTCATGAACCTGCCAGTCCGACCTCAAGCCGAAGCATTCCGCGAGCCCACAACCGATGGGCATTCCATCGGCGGCTTCACGTGGCGCCATCCGCGCACAGACGTTGAACGCCCGGTCGTCATCATCAACGCCGCCACCTCCGTACGCTGCCGTCACTACTCACGGTTTGCCGATTACCTGTTTGCCAATGGCTTCGACGTCATCACCTACGACTACCGCGGCATCGGCGAATCCCGCAGCGGCTCGCTGAAAGGGTTCAAGGCCTCATGGTCCGATTGGGGCGTGCTGGACTTCGAAGCGATCCTGCAGCGGGCCCAGCGGGAGTTTGCCGGCCAACCGATTGATGTGGTCGGGCACAGTTTTGGCGGATGTGCGGCGGGGCTCGGGGCTTCCGGCGCGGTGATTCGGCGCCTGGTGACGGTAGGCGCGCAGTTTGCCTACTGGCGCGACTACGAGGCGAGCGGGCGCTGGCGGATGCTTGCCAAATGGCATGTGGTGATGCCGCTGGTGACAGCGGTTTTTGGCTACTTCCCGGGCAAGCGCATAGGCTGGCTGGAGGATACCCCGGCGGGCGTGGTACGCGACTGGAGTACGCCGACGCCGAGTTATGAAAAACGTCCGAGTGGGCGAGCCTTGCCCGAGTTGCCGTTTTCGCGGGTAAAGGCACAGATATTGGCCATCAGCATTACCGACGACCCGTTTGGTACCGTCGCAGCAATCGAACGCCTGCTGGGTTACTTCGACGGCAGCGAGCGCACGCATCTGCGAATCGCGCCTGAAGATATCGGCGAAAAAGAGGTCGGACACTTCGCATTCTTTCGCAGCCAGTATCAAGATCGGTTGTGGCCGATTGCATTGGCTTGGCTGCAAAGGGGAGAGTTGGCCAACGGCACGCCGGGGCGCCAAGTGACGGATCGCACCTAGAAAGCCTTGGGATTTCTCCAGACCTGCGCTTCAATACCCCACCCCCAGATCCTGACACCAAGGACGTGAGCCCATGGCTTCGCCGAACAAGCAGCAAAAACGCGCCCACCGGGCAAAAGCCAAGGCCAAGCAGAATCGCACCCAACGCGCCGTCGCCACCAAGCCGGATGCCTTTGCCGGCGATGACAGCCGCATTGATCTTGAATCGGTGGATTTGACCGAGCTGTTCCTGGAGATGCGCACCGCTGGCGAAACCAGCCAGCAGGCGCTGTGTGCCGTGTTCCTGGCGCACCCGCTGCTGGCAGTGGTACTGGAGCAGGAAGGCGAAGAAGAAGCGACGGACTTTATCCTCGCGGCGCTGATCGAGTATCGCCAGTGGGCCACGGATACCGAGGATGAAGCGGCAGCGCTGGCGTGGATTGAATCGCCGGAATTCCAGGCCGATTACGTCGCGGCGTCACAGGCGCTGGTGAATTCCGAAGACTGATACAAAACGAAATGTGGGAGCCGGGCTTGCCCGCGATAGCGGCGTGTCAGTCGATACATGTGTTGACTGACACACCGCCATCGCGGGCAAGCCCGGCTCCCACAGTGTTTTGCAGTGTTTGATGAATCGTATTTCAATCCATCAGTTAAGCACCGCCGCCCCAACCTTCCGGCCCTTGCGCCGACGCGACACCATCAGCCCCGCCGCAACTACCAGCAAGCTCAGGATCCCGGTGGCAATGATCTCCACCTGATGCGCTTCCTGGAACAACATGATCGTCAGCACGCCCACGATGAACACGATCACCGCATACGTCAGGCCCGGGAACAGCCACATCTTGAAGGCAATCTTCTCGCCCGCTTCCGTGCGTTTCTGGCGCATGCGCAGTTGCGACACGGCGATCACCAGGTACACCAGCAGCGCGATGGCGCCGGAGCTGGCCAGCAGGAATTCAAACACCGCCGCCGGTGCCACGTAGTTGGCGAATACCGCCAGGAACGCCGCGCCGGTAGACAGCAACACCGCCCAGTAAGGCGTGCCGCTCTTGTTGGTGATCTTGGACACCGCCGGTGCATCACCGCGACGGCCCAGGGAGAACATCATGCGCGAAGCGGTGTACAGCGCCGAGTTCAGGCAACTGGTCACGGCCACCAGCACCACCAGGTCAACGATCAGCTTGGCATTCGGGATGCCCATGCGTTCCAGCACGGTCTGGTAGGAACCGACCGCTGCCAGCGCAGGATCATTCCACGGCACCAGGGCCACGACGATGAAGATCGACACCAGGTAGAACAAGCCGATCCGCCAGATCACCGAGTTGGTGGCCTTGGAAATCTGCTGGCCCGGGTTCTTCGATTCAGCGGCCGCGATGGTCACGATCTCGGTGCCCATGAACGAGAACATGGTGGTCAGGATCGCCGCCAATACCGCGCCCATGCCGTTGGGCAGGAAGCCCTGGGTGTCGAACAGGTGCGAAACGCCACTGACCTGACTGCCCGGCAGGAAGCCGAAGATCGCCAGGATGCCGAGAATCACAAAGCCGACGATCGCTACCACTTTGATCAGCGCAAACCAGAACTCGAACTCGCCGTAGTTCTTCACACTGAACAGGTTGGTCGCGGTCAGCAGCAAGGTAATGATCAGGGTGAAGGCCCAGATCGCCACGCCGGGGAACCAGGCGTGCAAGATGGTCGCGGCAGCGTTGGCTTCCAGCGGAATCACCAGCACCCAGAACCACCAGTACAACCAGCCGATGGTGAAACCGGCCCAGTGCCCGATCGCACGGTCGGCATAAGTAGAGAACGAACCCGTGTCCGGCGATGCCACGGCCATCTCGGCCAGCATGCGCATCACCAACACCACCAGCGTACCGGCGGCGGCATAAGCCAGCAGCACGGCCGGGCCCGCCGCAGCAATCGCGTGGCCGGAGCCCACAAACAACCCGGCACCGATAACGCCGGCAATCGACAGCATGGTGACGTGACGCGGTTTGAGCCCCTGTTCGAGGTCATTGGAGCTTTGCGTACTACTCATTGACACACCTTTGCGAGGAATTGCGAATACGGTCCACCCGGTCTGGCGTCTTTCTCGTGAAAAGAAACCAACGGGGCGTTCTTTATTTTTTACGCAAGATTTGCGCCAAAATGTTACAGAGCCGCGATTGACGCGGGCTGTAGGGAAACTCAATAGCTCTCGTAAGTCACTGACACTAATGGCATTCCGCTATAGCGTTACTGTGCGACTCACTTGAAAGACGAATCAGTGCACCAAAAACACACACAATTTGTGCGTGACGCCCCATAAAAGGGCTGATAAGGACCGTTCGCCGGTTTAACCCTTCCAACACCCGGCCAAAGCTGGCACCATCGCGCCCTTTTTTACGCGAAACCTGTAGGAATACTGGTTCAAACGGCTGTTCGGTTGTTGATGGCGCGACACACTGCTGTGCCGATGCGACACCCTGCCGCAGACCGTCTGTTTACCGCCTGCAGGGCTGTTGGCTGTCATCCGGACGCTATGCTAGCTTGGCGCCTCGCCAGGAAGGCGGGCCAACAGCAGGAGCGCAATGAACACAATGAGGACCGCACATGGCTGAGGCCACGCCCGCGCTTGAAATCCGCAACTTGCATAAACGCTATGGTGAGCTGGAGGTGCTTAAAGGTATCTCGCTGACCGCCCGCGACGGCGATGTGATCTCGATCCTGGGTTCCTCCGGTTCCGGCAAGTCCACGTTCCTGCGCTGCATCAACCTGCTGGAAAACCCGCACCAGGGGCAAATCCTGGTGGCCGGTGAAGAGCTCAAGCTCAAGGCTGCGAAAAACGGCGAACTGGTGGCCGCCGACGGCAAACAGATCAACCGCCTGCGCAGCGAAATCGGTTTTGTGTTTCAAAACTTTAACCTGTGGCCGCACATGAGCGTCCTCGACAACATCATCGAGGCCCCGCGCCGCGTGCTCGGCCAGAGCAAGGCCGAAGCTACTGAGATCGCCGAAGCCTTGCTGGCCAAGGTTGGCATCAGTGACAAGCGTCATGCCTACCCCGCGCAACTGTCCGGCGGCCAGCAACAACGCGCCGCGATCGCACGCACCCTGGCCATGCAGCCCAAAGTCATCCTGTTCGACGAGCCCACATCGGCCCTTGACCCGGAAATGGTTCAGGAAGTACTTAATGTGATCCGCGCCCTGGCCGAAGAAGGCCGCACCATGCTGCTGGTCACCCATGAAATGGGCTTTGCCCGCCAGGT
Organism: Pseudomonas sp. B6001; assembly: GCF_013386015.1. Classification (NCBI taxonomy): domain Bacteria; kingdom Pseudomonadati; phylum Pseudomonadota; class Gammaproteobacteria; order Pseudomonadales; family Pseudomonadaceae; genus Pseudomonas; species Pseudomonas sp. B6001. Next base: position 108,916 of record NZ_JACAOX010000021.1, on the reverse strand, counting down.
GTCCAGTGAAGTGGTGTTCCTGCACCAGGGCCTGGTCGAAGAGCAAGGATCGCCACAGCAGGTATTTGAAAACCCGCTTTCGGCGCGCTGCAAACAATTCATGTCCAGCAACCGCTAACGGAGCAACATGCATGCAGAACTATAAAAAATTCCTCTTGGCCGCCGCTGTTTCGATGGCGTTCAGCGCCACGGCGATGGCTGAAACCTTGAAAATGGGGATCGAAGCGGCCTACCCGCCGTTCAACAATAAAGATGCCAGCGGCAACGTCGTCGGCTTCGACAAGGACATCGGCGACGCCCTGTGCGCCAAGATGAAAGTCGAGAAGTGCGAAGTGTATGTCTCCGACTGGGACGGCATCATCCCGGCCCTGAATGCCAAGAAGTTCGACTTCCTGGTCTCCTCGCTGTCCATCACCGATGAACGCAAGCAGGCCGTCGACTTCACCGACCCGTACTATTCCAACAAGCTGCAGTTCATCGCGCCCAAAGCCAACAAAGACTTCAAGACCGACGCGGACTACCTGAAGGGCAAGATCATCGGTGCACAGCGCGCAACGCTGGCCGGTACCTACCTGGAAGACAAGCTGCCGGACACCACCGCCAAGCTCTACGACACCCAGGAAAACGCCTACCTCGACCTGACTTCCGGCCGCCTGGACGGGATGCTCGCCGACAAGTACGTGCAGTACGAGTGGCTGAAAAGCAAAGACGGCTCCGCCTACGAATTCAAGGGCGACCCGGTGGTCGAGAGCGACAAGATCGGTATCGCCGTACGCAAAGGCGACCCGCTGCGCGAGCGCTTGAACAAAGCCCTGGCTGAAATCAAGGCCGACGGCACCTACAAGAAGATCAACGACAAGTACTTCCCTTTCAGTATCGAGTGATCCTGAATGGCCTGCCCGGCGTGCTCGCTTGAGTGCGCCGGTCCTGAGCTTTGCCTTGCGAAACGACTAAACCATGAATTTCGACCTCTACGGATTCGGCCCGGCGCTCGCCGCCGGCGCGCTGATGACCGTCAAGCTGGCGCTCACCGCCCTGTGCCTCGGGCTGGTGCTCGGGCTGGCCGGCGCCCTGGCCAAGACTTCCCCGTACAAGCCGCTGCAATGGCTTGGCGGCAGCTACTCCACCCTGGTTCGCGGCATCCCGGAACTGCTGTGGGTCCTGCTGATCTATTTCGGCACGGTCAACCTGATGCGCTCCCTCGGGGAGTTTTTCGGCAACCCCGACCTTTCCCTCAGCGCTTTCGCCGCCGGGGTGATCGCCCTGGGCCTGTGCTTTGGCGCCTACGCCACGGAAGTCTTCCGCGGCGCGATCCTGGCCATTCCCAAGGGCCACCGTGAAGCCGGTGTCGCACTGGGCTTGTCGAAAGTCCGGATCTTCACCCGCTTGATCATGCCGCAAATGTGGCGCATCGCGCTGCCGGGCCTGGGCAACCTGTTCATGATTCTGATGAAGGACACCGCGCTGGTCTCGGTGATCGGCCTGGAAGAAATCATGCGCCACGCGCAGATCGGCGTGACCGTCACCAAGCAGCCCTTCACCTTCTTTATGGTCGCGGCCTTCATGTACCTGGGCCTCACTGTCCTGGCGATGACCGGCATGCACTTTCTGGAAAAACGTGCCGCGCGCGGCTTTGCGAGGAGCACGCAATGAGTGGCGACTACAGCTGGCTGTCGCATTTCGACCTGGGCCTGAACTGGGCCGTGATCATCAAATGGCTGCCGAAACTGGCCCAGGGCGCAACCCTGACCCTGGAGCTGGTGGCCATCGCCGTGATCGCCGGCCTGCTGCTGGCAATCCCGCTGGGCATCGCCCGCTCGTCACGCCTGTGGTACGTGCGCACCCTGCCCTACTGCTACATTTTCTTCTTCCGCGGCACGCCGCTGCTGGTGCAGCTGTTCCTGGTGTACTACGGCCTGGCACAGTTCGACGCCGTGCGTGAAAGCTTCATGTGGCCGTACCTGCGGGACCCGTTCTGGTGCGCCACCGCCACCATGACCCTGCACACCGCCGCCTATATAGCCGAGATCCTGCGTGGCGCGATCCAGGCCATCCCGCCGGGTGAAATCGAAGCCGCGCGAGCGCTGGGCATGTCCAGGCCCAAGGCGCTGTTCTACATCATCCTGCCGCGTGCCGCGCGCATCGGCCTGCCGGCCTACAGCAACGAAGTGATCCTGATGCTCAAGGCCAGCGCCCTGGCCAGTACCGTGACCCTGCTGGAACTGACCGGCATGGCCCGCACGATCATTGCCCGCACCTACCTGCCGGTAGAGATCTTCTTCGCTGCGGGTTTGTTCTACCTGCTGATGTCGTACGTTTTGGTGCGCTTCTTCAAGCTGCTGGAGCGCTGGTTGCGGGTCGATGCCTGCCAGGGCCGCTGACGCCTTGTTGACGGGTGAGCAACTGCTCGCCCGCTTCCAGGCGCTGGATACGTTCCTCACCGAACATCAAGGGCTGTGGCGACCACGGCCCTTTACCCATCTGCAATTGCCGTGGGAAACCCAGCATCCCGAACTGGCCCATTGGTTGCGCCAGCGCTCGCTGGCCGAAGCGGAAAGCAGCCATAACCAGCCTCACCACTTGCCGGCGCCTGCGCCTTACCCTGAGCTGGCCATGCAGTCGCTGAATCTCAGCGCTGTGGATAACTTACCATCCCGCCCGCTACCCGCCGCCCGCCATCGCCTGAACGTCGATGTACCCGGCCGCAAATGGCAGCAGATCGAAGCCTTCGGCGCCGCGCTGCAATTTCGCCAAACCCCCGAACACTGGCTCGACTGGTGTGCCGGCAAGGGCCACCTCGGCCGCCGCCTGTTGCAACCCGGGCAGCAACTGACCTGCCTGGAATACGACCCGGCCCTCATCGCCTCAGGGCAAGCCCTCAGCGAACACCATCAATTGCCAGTCACCCATCGCCTGCAAGACGTGATGGCCGACGTACAGATCAGCCGCGACCAAACCCCGGTGGCACTGCACGCCTGCGGCGACCTGCATGTGCGCCTGCTCCGACTGGCCAGCGCCGCCGGCTGCCAGCAGTTGGCCGTGGCGCCCTGCTGCTACAACCGCATCCGCGCCGAGCAGTACCAGCCGCTGTCGGTTGCCGCCCAGGCGTCGTCACTGCATTTATCGGTGGAAGACCTCGGCCTGCCGCTGAGCGAAACCGTTACCGCAGGCGCGCGGGTGCGTCAGCAGCGCGATACGTCGATGGCCAGGCGCCTGGGTTTTGATGTTCTGCAGCGGCAACTGCGCGGGAGCGATGCTTACCTGCCCACTCCGTCCCTGCCCGCGAGTTGGCTGGCCAAGCCGTTCGCCGACTACTGCCGCGAACTGGCGGCCCTCAAGGGATTATCCACAGGGGAACAGGATTGGTCGGCACTGGAGGCCCAAGGCTGGCAGCGCTTGGCGCAGGTGCGAAACCTGGAATTAGTGCGTGGTCTGTTTCGGCGCCCGCTGGAAATGTGGCTGGTGCTGGACCGGGCATTGTTTCTCGAAGAAAACGGTTACAGGGTTCAAGTCGGCAGCTTCTGCGAAACACCGCTCACCCCGCGCAACCTGATGCTGCTCGCCGAGCGCAATTAAAGGGCATTTTGTCGCAGCGTGCCCTGTGGATAACTCTGTTGATGGAATTCTGGCAGAGGCCCTGCCGGCAAGCTTCGCGGCGCAAAATGCTGACTGGTCATTTTTTGTTCACAAAATAAAACGCACGCAAAACAGGCAGTTGCAGCGTGATGAGAACCGCTCCGCAAAATTGCGGTTTGATGACAGGTCGAACCAACCGATTGTGCATAAGCACCTGAGGTTAGCGGCATAACCCGGGCTTTTCAGTGGGCAACCAGCAGGCGACAAAGCGCATTGATATCGTCACAGGCCATGCTTGCGGCTTGGTTATCCAGCGGATCGCTGCCAAAAGCCAGGGCCTCGCTGATCGCCGGATCCCGATGCACCACCTCCAACAGGCTGTCACCCAGGCGCTTCCTGAACACCTCGACCATGTCCAGGCTAAAGCCCGAGGTCTCGTCGAGTTGGTTGATCACGAAATGGCAACGCAGCGCCGGCCGATCATCAAGGTGTGGCGCCAGCAACTGCTCCATCTGCTCCAGGGTGCCAAGGGAAGCCGCATCCGCCTGGGCGATGACCAGCACCACATCGGCCACGTTCAGTGCCTGATGCAGGTAGACGTTATTACCCGCCGGGGTGTCGATGATCACCGTGTCCTGCTCACCCAAGCCCAGGGCCGACAAATGTTGCGCCAGCCAATGCGGCTCCTGTTTCAGCCAGCGCTGGAGGTCTTCCTGCTGACGGATATCGGTTTCGCCAAACGTGATCACCTGGCAACCGGCAAAGCCTGAATGAAGGATCTGGCTCCAGCGCTCGTTGTGCAGGCTGGTGCGCCCGATGCCGGGCAAGGTGTGGCCCAGGCCGAAGTGGTGATAGAGCGCGTTTTGCGGGTCCAGGTCCAGCGCCACCACTGGCTGCCCCAGGCGCTGCAAACCGCTGCTCAGCGCGGTGGCCAGGGTGCTGCGGCCGACGCCGCCATTGACCGAAACCAGCGCTACCACCTTCGCCCGGATGTTCGCGGCTTCGCGGGACTGCTCGTTGGCACAAGGGGAATGTCGGGAGAACGACGCGCCACTGCCCATATTGAGGCTGGCACTGTCGTCGACCGGCATGTCTTCGAAGAACTGCAGCATCGAATCCATCCCTTGAACATCACTGGCAGTCGTCTTATCGAACAAAGAAAAAAGATCATCGGTACGGCTCATCGCCAACACTCCCTCACGACGCATCTTAAAGACGTGAAAGGTCAGCTGTACTGATGCTTACCGCAGGTCTTTTTGTGGGCGCCTTTGTGTACGCATTCTGTGACAAAGGAATGAAAGTGTCATTATTTTGGTGTTTCTGAAGAAATCTTTAAGACGAGCGGTAAATGGTCAATTTACTGACTAATCTTTATCGGGTCGTAAGGTGTTTGCAAATCCCGCTCCGGGATCTCCCAGATCAGCAGCTTGGGCGGCGTCTGCTTGAACGCCGGGCTGTCGAAATAAGCCTTGGCGGCGCCTGAAAATTCGCCGCCGTCCTTGCTGAAGTTACCCACCGGAGCGTTCAGGGCTTTTTGCAGGAAGCCCACGAAATTCGAATTGCGCGAAAACGAGGTACCGATCAGCGCCACGTTCGGCAGGCCGGCGTCACCAAACAAATCGTCAGGGTTACTCGATGCCGCCGGGCCGTTTTCATGCGCGGTGCTGGCCGCAACCTGCTCGCCCACCGGCTGTAACTTCGGCGGCAACCAGTCGAGACCGGCCAGGCGCACCAGGTCACCCGGTCGCGGTGCAAGCGGTGCCTGGGTAATGTCGAAGGCTTGCTCCGGCGTGGCCTGGATACCGCGCTGCTGGATGCGCAGGGCCACGGCGCGGGCGCCGGCATTCGAGCCGATTTCGCTCCAGTGCGTGTCGGTACGCAGGTAGGCATCCGGGCCGAGGGGTTTCAGGGTGTCGGTCAAATCCAGCACTTCAACGCCCGCCGCTTGCAACAGCGTGCTCCATTGCTGGATCCGGCCATCCAGCACGGCCGGACGGTACAAGCCGCAACGCTGGGCAGCGGCGATGCGGGTTTTATCCGGCACCACCATCACTTGCAGATCAATACCGCGCTGGCCTAGCTGCTTTTTCAGGTCGATCACCGCGTCGGCCTTGGTGCGCGCATTGTCTTCGGCGTGGCGGTTGAGCTTCAGCTCATCGCTGATAAACAGCCAGCCCGGGCAGCCCTGGCGCACCCGCGGCCCGGTGTCGCCGAACGCCAGCCAACTGGCGCCGCGCTCCAGGTTTGCCGCTTCGATGGCCATCGGTGCCTTGGACAATTCCTTGGCAAACCGATGGGTCACTTCACCGTGCAGCAGCATGTCGCTGTCGACCTTGGGCGGCAGGAAACTCACCGGCCCCTTGACCATCAGCCAGACGCAAGACAACAGCCCCGCCGCCAGGAAAGGCACCAACACCCAGCCCGCCAGGGGGCTGGTGCGGACGGCCAATTCACTCGGTGGGGTCGGCGCGGTAGGGGCGGGCATCGTCAGGCTTCCTTAGAACTGAAAGTACAGAAACGGTACGGCATCGCGGCTGGCAATCAGCGCGAACGACAACACAAACCCGGCCACCGGCCACAGGGATGCGGCCACCACAAACCAGGGCTGCGTACCAAAACGCTGCTCGCAGCGGGTCTGCCAGATCGGCGCGATGATGCACACCAAACCGAGCAACGCGGCCATGCCATGAGCCGGGCGCATGGCCACGGCCAACGCATCACCCAAGGCCATGCCATGCATGCCGAATTGGCCGGCGTACATGGTCAGTGCCGAATGGAAGTCCGGTGCGCGGAACAGCGTCCAGGCCAGGCACACAAACAGCAGCGTCAAGATGTGCGACAGCACCGGCGGAATGCTCGGCAGGCTCGAGCGCGACCACGCCCGGTCAATGCACAACGCGATACCGTGGGCCGAACCCCACAACAGGTAGTTCCAACTGTCGCCGCCATGCCACAACCCGGCAATCGCCATGGTCAGGAACAGGTTGCGGTAGGTGCGCCATACGCCATCGCGGTTACCGCCGAGGGCGATGTACAGGTAGTCCCGCAGCCAGCTGGACAACGACAAATGCCAGCGCCGCCAGAAGTCCTGGATGCTGCTGGCGAGGTACGGCCGGTTGAAGTTTTCCGGGAAGTGGAAGCCCAGCATCAAGCCCAGGCCGATGGCCATGGCACTGTAGCCGGCGAAGTCGAAAAACAGTTGCAACGAGTACGCCAGGCAGCCGATCCAGGCATCCACCAGGCTCGGGTTTTCCAGGTGGAAGGCGATGTCCACCAGCGGCGACAAGGTATCGGCCACCAGCACTTTCATGCCCATGCCGATCATGAAACGCCGAGCGCCAAGGCTGAAATTCGGCCAGTTGAAATAACGCTGGTTCAGCTCGCGCCGCACCCAGTCATAACGAATGATCGGGCCCGCAATCGAGTGGCCGAACATCGAGATATAGGTCGCGTAATTGATGAAGCTGCGCTCCACCGGCACGGTGTGCCGGTGCACATCCACCAGGTACGAAATCGCCTGCAGCACAATGAACGACAACCCGGCCGGCAACGCCACGCGCTGCCAATCCAGCGGCATCGCGCCGTACCAGGTGATTACCTCACTCACGGTGCCCGCGACGATGTTGGCGTACTTGTACCAACACAGCACTGCGGTATTGAACACGATCAACGCGATCAACAGCCGCACCCGGCCCTTGCCGTCTTCACGGGAACGGTCCACCAGCAAACCGCCGACCCACGCCACCACGGTCAACACCATGTGCAGGAACAGGAACAGCGGGCTCAACCAGCCGTAGAACAGCCAGCTGCCGATCAACAGGATGACGTTGCGCCAGCCCGGACGGGCCAGCGCATAAATCAACAGGAAGGCCGGCAGGAACAGCGTGAGGAATTCCAGTGAGGCAAAGACCATGGTGGTGTCGGGCCCGATCAGTTAGCGAGCGTGTCGGAGGTAAACAGCAACCTCGAACCGGCGGCCGATGGCAGTGCGAGCACGCTGTAGCGTTCGCCGGCCTTGAGGGTGAAGGTCAGCGGCTGGCCCACCGGCGCGTTGGCGCACTTGAGCTGCACCGACAGTTCCACCGGGTTGATCATGCGGCGCGAAATCGCGCCTTCGGCGACCTTCTTGAACAGCTCGGCTTTTTGCGCCACGGCTTCCAGGCTCGCGTCGGCGCAGGCGGCGTCGGCGTTGATAAAGGCCAGCGAGGCCTTCAGTGCGTTGAAGTCATCCGGCTGTTCGTGGATCACCAACTGGCGCGTGCCGCCCTTGGCGTCCGGCACGGCCACTACGGTGGCGAACTCGCCCGGCGCGACGGTCACGGCCAGCTCGGAATCCTTGCCGCCCTGGCTCAACACACCCTTGATCGGGGTCTTGCCGCCCGACACCGGCAGGTAGTCAGACACCAGTTTGTCGCCACCCAACACCAGGCTGGCCTTGGAGCCCTGGGGCAGCAATTTCAGCTCGCCGTCGGTGCCGTTGGCCAGGCGCAGGAAGGCCGAATCCTTCTCCGGGCCGGTGGGGTAAAGCGGGATGTCGGCGCTGTAGGCGCTGACGCTGGCGAGCAAGGTCGCCAGGCCCAGGGTGATCCGTTTCATTATTGCGCTCCTTTGCCCACGGCGGCCGGTGGCAACTTCGCCAGGGAGTCGCCGATCGCCTTGGCCCACTTCTGGTAGCCGTCGATGGTGAAGTGCTGGCCGTCGGTGGTGATCCACTGGCCCGGCTTGGAGAAGGTCAGCGAGTCAACGTAGGTGCACGGCGCCACGTTGGTGGCGAGGAACTGCGACATCACCTTGGTGCGCGCATCATCCTTCTTGTACTGCGAACCGACCTTGCCCCACGCCGGCCCGACCCACACGCACTTGGTGCCGGTTTCGGTGATGGCCTTGGTCAGGGAAGTCACGCTTTTCCAGGCCCAGACTTTCGGGAACTGCGGCTCCGGGTACGAGGCCATGGTGTCGGCGATGATGATCACCACCAGGTCCGGCTTGTCCTTGGCGATCAGGTCTTTGATCGGGGTGGTGCTCATGGCGTTCTTGCCGAAAATCTCGGCCTTGCCAACCGGCAGGCGCTCGGCACCGCACTCGACTTTCTTCGGCACGATCCAGTCGGCTGCACCGGCGCCGCACGCGCCGATGGAGTGAACCTTGGCGCCCTGGGCGGTGAGGTTGTCCTGCAGCGGGTTGAGCAGTGAATCAGGAAAGCTCATGTGACTTTCGCCCAATACCAGCAGGGTCAGGCCGGCAATAGCAGAAGCGGAAACAGGCATGGATGACTCCTATCAAATCAATTCGAATAAGGGGAACGGTACGGACTGACCGGCAAGGGCATAGGCCCGCTCAGGTCTTCAAACAAGTAGCGCAGGTAGGCGTTACCGACGTACTGGCGATAGTCCTGGGCGTTGTCGAGACCGACTTCGCCACCCAGGTAAAAGCGCGAGCTGAGGCGGTATTCGGCGGCGGCGTTGAAGCTGTAGCCGATGCCGGTCTTGCTGTCCTTGGCGTATTTCGGATCGCCCCGGTCACTCTGGAGCTGGTCATGCCCCGGGAAATAATCGACCGCATCTTGCTCGATATGCTGGATGCCCACCGAACTTTTTATCTGGTAGCTGAACCGATCAAAACTCTGCGCCCAGCGCACCGGCACACCCAGGGAGAAGAAGCGCTGCGGGCTGAAGTAACCGCCCTGGCCGTAGGTGTAGTAACCCTGGTTTTCCTTGAAGCCCATGACCGAACCGCTGATACCGAGGGTCAGGGTGTCGGTCGGGGTATTGCGCAGGTACCAGTAGATGCCGCTGCCCAGCTCCAGGCGGGTGTTGTCTTCGACGTTGTTGCCCAACAGCTCGTGCAACGAGGCGTAGCCATACACACCGAGCTTCTGGTTGTCGTAGCTCAGGTCGCCACGCCCGCCGTTGGCGGTCACGCCGCCCCATTTCTCGCCGGTACGCTTGTCTTCGGAACCGGCAAAGGAGGTCACACTGTCGGTGACCGGACGCCGCGAAACGTTGACCCCGTAACGGAAGTTGGAGCCCTGGGAGAACGGCCGCGAGACGCTGGCGCCACCGACGATGGTGTCGTACAGAAAGCCCAGCGGGCTCACACCGATGTCGGCCTTGAGGCCTTCATCCGGGTTCTCCACGGCAACGGCCAGACCGACGCCCGTGTCGCTCTGGGAGCCCGCCGGGTTGGCCGTGCCACCGCCAAAGCGTGTGGCAGAGTCGCTCTTCACGCTGCCGGAACTCACATGCACCGGCGTCACACGCAGCGCAACGTTCAGATCCCCCACCGGCATCCGCGCTTCAAATGGCGCCTCGACGTCAGTGATTTTGCTCAAGCCGCTTTCGCCATTGTTGCTGCGAACGCTCAAGCCCTGCACCAGGTAACCGGTGCGATCCCGCAGGATCGTATCCAGCGCACGACGTGCCGGGCTGAGGTTGGCGGTGTCGAGTGCAGCAATGCTCGACGGTGGCTCGAACGGCTCGTTCCAGTTGTTCGACGCCGGACGCGCGGAGGCTGCCAGGGCATTGTCCGGCACGACATTGGTCGGTGCATCAATCGGCGGCGGCACGGCGCCGGCGACGGTCAGGTCGGTGACCTGGCGACGCTGGCCCGGCAAGCCGACGAAGGGGTTGTAAGGCACGCCCTGGGAGCCGGCCTGAGCCAATTGCGTCTGGCTCTTCTGGCTGTTCTCAATCGCCAACGCCTTGCGCAGCAGCGCAGCGGCTTCGTTGTTTTTGCCCAGCCCCTGATAGATGCGCGCAGCCGAGGTGAGTATCTCGGGGTTGCCCGGTTCCAGGGACAGCGCCTTTTCACTGGCGCTTTCCGCCAGGCCACGATCACGGCCTTGCAGCGCGATATCCGCCAGGCCCAGTTGCAGGCGAGCGTTGTTCGGGTTCTGCTGAATCAGCGGCGCATAAAGCTCCATGGCCTTTTTGCTATTGCCGCTGGCCGCGTACATCCGCGCCAGGGCACCTACCGCCATTGCGTCGTTGGGACGCTGGGCAAGGGCCGGCGACAGCATGTCGTAGGCCGCGACCAGGTCGTTTTTCTCACGCAGGGCATCAGCCTGTTTGACCCGGTACAGGTAGATCAAATCGTCGTAACGCTGGCGACCGGTTTCACTCAGCGGCTTGCCCTGCACTTCACGCAGGATGTCGCCCGCCTCGGTGTAGTGGTTGGCCTTGAGCAGCACATTGGCGTACAGCAGTTTCTGGTCGACGGTCGGGTTCGGATTGTTATCCAGAACCTTCTGCATGATATCCAGGCCCTGCTGCGTCGCGCCGACTTCCACATAAGCGGCCGCCAGCACCGCCAGGCGCTCAGGCTTCTGCCGGGTCATGGCTTCACTGCGGCCCAGCAGCGCGAGGGCTTCCGGGCGTTGGCCACGGCGGGCGGTCTCGATGGCGATGTCGGTCTGCTTGTGCAGCGCGATATCGATACCCAGCTCGTTCATGTCAGCGGTACGTTGCCCCGCAGGGATACGCGCCAGGGTCTCTTCAGCCTTTTTCCACTCACCCAGCTCCGCCGACAGCAGCGTGCTGGTGTACAGCGCGTCTGGCTGGTTCGGCTGCTTGGCCAGCAAGCCGTCGATCAAGGCACGGGCGTTGCGAATCTGGCCGTCGCGCAGGTAAATGCGCGCCAGGGCGAAGCGTGTCCACGGGTTTTCCGGGTCGGCATCAAGGGCTTGTTTGTAGGCGGCTTGCGCGGCTTTCAAATCGCCCCGCTGCTCGGCCAGCTTGCCGACCTGGGTAGCGCGCAATGCGGTGATTTTCACACTCGGCGCGAACTTCGCGCGCTCGGCGGGCGACACCGAGTCGATCAGCTTCAAGGCTTCTTCCGGCTGCCCCGACTGGGACAGCACGTTGATCAAGCCGCTCAGCGCGTCCGGGTCGCCAGGATGACGGGCGAGCACTTTGCGGTAGCCGGCTTCAGCGGTGTCGAACTGATTGTCCTGGGCCTGGAAACCCGCCAGTGCCACGGCAGCGCCGGGCTGGCCAGGGTTCAAGCGTTCGGCCTGGGCCACCAGGTCGCGGGCCTGGCTGCCGCGCCCGCCACGCTGGGCGTCACGGGCCTGGTTGAGCAGGTTCCAGTAGCGCACATCATTGAGCGCCGACTGCCATGCCGCGCCACCCGGCAAACGGGTGGCCTGAACCAGGTAGCTTTCAGCCTCGCTGAAGCGCTGCTGCTGTTGACGCAGCACGCCCATGCCGCCGAGGGCATCGACGTCATTGGATTTTTCATTGAGGCGCGCCGCCAATAGCGGCTCGGCGGTTTTCAGGTCGCCATCATCCAGCGCCTTGAACGCCTTGGTCATCTGCGGATCACGCTGCCAACCGGCGCCGGTCTTGCCTTGGGCAATGCCCTTGTTCATCAGCGCACGGATTTCGCTGTCGTCCGGATGCGCAGCCAGAAACTGCTGGAACAACGGCACCTGGTCGCTCTTCGGCGGGCCGAGCCAGATCAGCGCAAAGCGCCAGGTTTCATCGGCGTTGCCGCCCACGTCGTTGTTCGGTGCCAGCTTGGCCAGGGCGCGGATGCCGTCGGCGCGGGTGGCCGGGTTACGCGCCAGATGCTTGGCCAGGAACAGCGCCACAATCGGGTCGTTCGGCCGCTCGCGGGACAAACGCTGCAAGCCGGCGATGGCCTCGTTCGTGCCCTTGGGCGTGAAGCCCAGGGTGTTGTAATACTCGCGGGCAAGCAGGCCCTGGGGCTGGCGCCCCTGAAAGATCTGGCGATACAGCGCCACCGCTTGTTCGCGCTCTTCTTCAGGCTCGCCGAGTTCACGGGCCTGTTCCAGCAACTTGGCGTTGGCCGGGATGTTGACGGTGATGTCCTGCTCCAGCAGCAAGGCCTGGCGCGGTACCGGGCTCAACGCCTGCAGGCGGGCCAGGTACTTTTGCGCTTCGGCCGGACGCTGTTGTTGCACCTGGATCAAGCCAATGCCGTACAGCGCATCCGGCTGTTCGGGGCTCAGGCGCAGCAGTTTCTGCCAGGTCTCGAGGGCGCGTTCCGGGTTCTTTTTCGACTGCCAGTAATAGCCCTGCTCGATCAGCAGGCTTTGCGGGTCAGTGGTTTCGGCAAAGCTGGCGCTGGAAGCCAGGGCCGCCAGAATCGCAATGGCTAGCGTGTGACGGCGCATGCAGACTCCCAGGATAATTTCACCGTGCCGTCTTGTTCGAAACGGTACTTTTGATCAGCGAAGCCCTGGCCGAACAGGCTGAGCATGTAGTCGTAGTAAATCGGCTGGGCGCTGTCCGGGGCCGAAGGCGCGAGCGCCTTGGCGAGGGCGTCGTCGACTTTCTGCTTTTGCAATTGCGCCAGGGCGGTTTCGCCCCGGGCCTGGAAGAAGGCCATGGTGGAGGCCGAGAACCCCGTCGGCGTGTAGCCGTTGTTTTTCTCGACTTCACCGGTCAGCACGTGGACTTTCTCCGGCGGCAAACCGCTGACCGACGCAGCAGTGGCACGGGAAATCCCGCCCAAGGCCTTGAGCATCGGCGCGGCCAGCGGGTCGCTCTTGGCGGTCATGCCGGCCCAGAGGTAAGTGCGGATCGCGTCGTAGCTGCCCAGGTCATCGGAAAACGGGTCGACGATAAACAGCCCGGTGTTTGCGCTGGTGGCGCGATAACCGACCCAGTTGGCCGCCAGGCCATGGGGATTGCTCGGCAGGTCGGCGAGCATCTTCGCGTTGCTCTCGGCCACTTCGTTCCAGCCGGCGTTCGGGCGTTCTTTTGCAAAGCGGCGCAGTTGCGGCAGTACTTGATAGCTGGGGTTGAAGCGCCACAGGCCACCCGCGTGTGCATAGCCTACCGGCCCCGGCAACAGCATCTTGCCCAGGCCCGGTACGCGCACGATCAGGTTGCGTTCAACGTTGGCCAACACCAGTTGCGCGTCGCTGCGGTACTGCGGTGCGTTCCACACACGCGCGGCTTCGAGCAACGCATAGGCCATCCACAAATCGGCGTCGCTGGCGGAGTTGCTGTCGATCGCGCCCCACTTGCCATCGTCACGCTTGCCCCACAGCCAGGCCGGCAGGTTCTGGCCGATGTCGGCGCCCGCCATGTTGGACTTGGTCCAGGTCCAGAGCTTGTCGAAGGTCGCCCGGTCGTTGCCCACCAGGGCAAAGAACATCGCGTACGACTGCCCTTCCGAGCTGCTTTCCGTCGGCTTCATGGACGAGTTCAACACCCGGCCATCGTCCTGGATAAAGCGCTTGGCATAGTTCTGCCACAGCGGCCAATCGCAGGTCTGTGCCTGGGCGGCACCGGCAAGCAATGTGCTGCCAATCACCGCCAGGATCGCGCTACGCAAAGGGCTCATGCCAACCGCCGTTTTGCACGGGCACGCAGTGCCAGGTAGATCAGGCAGGTCAGCACCAGCAGCCCCAGGAAGGTAATCGCCAGCATCCAGCCCAGGTTCTGGGACAGCTGCCATTGCATGAATTTGAAGTAGTTCAGGTCGCCGACGTAGTACTGCTGGTCCGCGACCAACGAGCTGATCTGCGTGCCCTGCACCACCGCCAGGCTGCCCTGGATCGAGTCTTTGTAGTCGTCACCGCCAATCAGCGCCGAGGTCGCTTCAAGCAGGCCCTGAGGCTGGTTGCTGGCGATCAGCACCACGCTGCGCCCGGCCTTGAGCGGCGATTGGAAGCCGGCGAACCAGGTGCTGTTGCTCAGGCCGCTGAAGGTGATGCCGGCATTGGCCGTATGCTGGTTGGCCGCGGCGTCCGGGCTGATCCAGCTGCGCACATAACGTGGCAGGTCAGACAACAGGAAGTGGTGCTGCAGGCCGTCACTGGTGGCCGGCAGGTATTGCTGCCATTGCTGCAGCAGCGGCTGGTTGCCGCCGGTGGCGAGCACCAGAAGGTCTTTGTCGGCAACGCTTTGCACGTCTTTGGCCTGCACCACTTTGACGGCGGTGGCCGGGTAGCCGGTGGACTCGCCGAAGCGGCCCATCACAGTCAGGTAGGCGCTCAACTCATCGGTGCCGACGTTGTCCGGCATCACCACCGCCGACTCCGAAAGGTCAGCCAGGCGGGTGAACGGGAAGCCGGAATCGTTGAACACGCCGAGGTTCGGCATGGCGATAAAGTGCTGGTAGCTGCTCAGGTCCAGGCTCGAGTCCGGGTCAATCGCACCGCGCATGTTGTCGACGATGATGTCCCGGCATTCGCCTTCCTTGATGTAGTCGTACATGAAGCGCAGTTGCAGCTTGGACTTGGGCGAAGCCGAGCTGATCGGCAACAGGGTCGTCACTTCACGGGGCAGGGTTTCGTCTTTCTTCAGCTGGTCCAGCAGGCTCTGCCCACCGCCCAGGTTGCTCACCGACGGCAACGCGACAGACTTCATGAACTGGTCGTTCAGGCCGATCAGCAAGGAGGAGTTGGTGGACACCTGCTGCGGCGTGTAGCGGTATTTGACGTTGAGCGGCACGCCCTCTTCACGCCAGTTGAACAGGTCGGGCGGCAGGCGCAGGTCGACGCTGATCGGGCCCGGGTTGTAGCCGGAGACGTTGAGCTTTTTCAGTTCTACCAGCTCGCCAAGGCGTACCGGACGGTTGCTGGGCAGCCAGTTCGGCGCGTCGTAAGGGCTGCGCGGGGCCAGGGTGTCGAGCCTGGTGATGACCACGCTATTGCCGGTCAACACCGGGTTGCCCAGCACCACGGCGGTGGCGGCACGCTTGAGTTCGGCGCCATCACGGCCGGAGACGATCAGCAGCTTGCCATTCGGATCGTTGGGGTTGGTGATCAGGGTCAGGGTCGGCCCTTTAGGCTCAGGGACCGCCACACCGTGTACATCCACAGCCTGGGTACTTTGCACCAGCACGATGGCGTTGCCCTTGGCCGGAATCTCGCCAAGGGTGGTCGGGAACGTCGCACCCCGGTAGCTGGCCAAGCCGCCTACCCACGACGACAGCGCACCGGCAGCTTCCAGCGCGGCATTGTCCGGCGCGCTGGCAAACACGAACGGCAGGCTGACCTGGCGCGCATCGCGCTTGTCGAAGAACGGCAGCGGCAACACCGACAGGTCGTCTTTCAAGACGATCGGCTCCACCTGCACTTTCAGCTCACTGCTGTTGCTGATCTTGGCCCACAGGCTGCTGTGCAGCGGGTCTTCACAGGACATGGTGTAGTGGCCGATGAACTGCAGGCTCAAGCGGTTGAATTCGGTGATCAGGTGCGCCGGAATCTGCACCAGTTTTTCCTGCTGGATGCCCGCGCCTTCCTTGGGCAGCGGCAGGCTGGCGGCGACTTCGTCGTTGACCAGCACGTTGATCTGCGACAGGTCCGCCAGCAGCGCCGGCGAGTAGCTGTACTTGAGCAACAGTTGCGCGCCCTTCACCACTTCATCGGCACGGATGTCGAAGTTGACGCTGTCGGACGCTTCCACGCCTTGCAGGTTCATGGTGTCGCGACGGCCCAGTTGCTTGAGGGTCAGGCTGTAGCCGTCGTCAGTGCTCTGCACCGCAACAGCGGGTGCAGCGGCCTGTGCCTGCGAGCCCAGGCCCAGCAGCGAAGCGATCATCAGCGCGAGCACGCCGCGCGACTGCGGGCGGGCAAATAGTGTGGAAGTCATGGCTTGTCCATCAGCGTATCGAGCGGTTGTGAGGGAGTGCGGCGCAGGGCCAGACGCAATTCATGCAGCGTGGCGCGACCCAGGGTAAACAGGCCGCCGATGCCGATGGCACCGACTTCACGCAGGGCTGACAACGGTGTATCGGGCTGGCCGGCGCCCCAACTCGCGGCCCAGGTGTCGGCGCGGGAAAACGTCAGGCGTACCAGTTCGCTTTGTTGGCGCAGGGACAGTGCATCGAATTGCGCGCCAATCTGCGCGCCCTTGCTGAACACCACCCGCGCCTGGAACAGGCTGTCTTGACCGTTGCGCGACAGCACCAACTGCAACTGTTCGCCCCGGGCAATCTGGTGCCCGTCGGCGAGGATCAGGCCGAAGCCGTTCTGCGAGAAATCCTGGGTCGTGCCTTTGAGCACACGACCGTCGGCGCAGATCACACTGACCGGCAATTTCGCGCTGACCCGCGGCTCGGAGCGCACTTGCCGCGCTTCGGAAGCCACTGCCACTGCCGCGCTGGTGATGATCAGGTTGTAGAGGGTCCAGGTCAGGTTGATCGCCACGGTGACCGCGGTGGACTCGTCGCCCCAGATCAATTGATACAGACCGAAGCACAGCCCGACCAGGTTCACCGCCAGCAGTACCAGGTACGGCCGGGCGAGTTTCCAGTCGAAGAACTGCTTGTCGATGATCCCGCCCTTGTCGGTGACGTTGAAGCCGCCCGCCTTGGGGTTGACCAGCGCAACCAATACCGGCGGCAGGATGTACCAGGCCAGTACGGTCTCGTAGACCTCGTTCCAGAACGAGTGGCGGAAGCGCCCCTGGATCCGCGAGTTGGTCAGGCTCGAATGCACGAGGTGGGGCAACACATAGGCGACAATCATCAGCGCCGAGGCGTGGAAAATCTGCGCGCCGAAAATCAGGTAGGCCAGCGGCGCGGTGAGGAACACCAGCCGCGGCAAGCCATAGAAGAAGTGCAGCATGGCGTTGGCGTAGCAGATGCGCTGGCCCCACTTCAGGCCTTTGCCCAGCAGCGGATTGTCGGTGCGGAAAATCTGCGCCATGCCCCGCGCCCAACGGATGCGCTGGTTGATGTGGCGTGACAGGCTTTCGGTGGCCAGGCCCGCGGCTTGCGGGATCGCCAGGTAAGCGGTGTTGTAGCCCAGGCGGTTGAGCTTGAGCGCGGTGTGGGCGTCTTCGGTGACGGTCTCGACGGCCACGCCGCCGATTTCCAGCAAGGGCTTGCGGCGGATCACCGCACACGAGCCGCAGAAGAACGTCGCGTTCCACAGGTCATTGCCGTCCTGCACCAGGCCGTAGAACAACTCGCCCTCATTGGGCACGGCGCGGAAGGTGTCGAGGTTCTTTTCAAACGGGTCGGGTGAAAAGAAGAAGTGCGGCGTTTGCAGCATCGCCAGCTTGGGGTCCTTGAGGAACCAGCCGAGGCTGACTTGCAGGAAGGAACGGGTCGGCACGTGGTCGGCGTCGAACAGCGCGATGTACTCGCCGTCGGTGACCTTCAACGCTTCATTGAGGTTGCCGGCCTTGGCGTGGAAATTGTTGTCGCGGCGGATGTAGTTCACGCCGATCTTGCGGCAGAAATCGCGGAAGTCGTCGCGACGGCCATCGTCGAGCACGTGGACGCGCAACTTGTCCTTGGGCCAGTCCATCGCCTGGGCGGCGAAGATGGTCAGTTTGACGATGCTCAACGCCTCGTTGTAGGTCGGGATGAACACGTCGACCGTGGGCCACTCCGACGGTTCGGTCTTGAGCCACACCGGCTCGCGGCGCAGCGGCCAGGCGGTTTGCACGTAGCCGAAGATCAGCACCACCAGCGCGTACAGCTCGGCGAGCACCAGGCCGTAGCCGAACAGCATGTCGAGCCAGGTTTCAAAACCCAGGGTGGAAGTCAGCCGCCAGTACATGTAGCGCAGCGACGCCACCAGCGACAACACCACCAGCGCGAGGATCGCCATGCGCCCGGGAATCTTGCGCAGCAGCAGCACCGCAAGGAAGCACACGGCGGCAAACAGGCATTGGCTGTAGAGGTCCAGCGGGGCGCTGACAATGCTCACCAACAGCAAGGTGCCGACCACACAACTGATCACCACCAGCACTTTGCGCAGCGTATCGGGCCAGCGATTGAAGCGCGAAATCGCGGCGTCCAGCCGCTGCTCGGCGCGCCCCGGAGTGTGGGGCGTAGAGGACGTAGTGTCGGTCATGGAAGGTCCGAATCGATTCGTTCGAGCAACGTGCGGCACAGGGCATGAATGTCCTGGCAGCCGAGACTGTTGACGGTAGGGTCGAGGGGGTCGCGGCCGCAGGCCTGGGCTTCGCTGAACACCGGGTCACGGTGGACCGTGCCCAGCAGTGCATCGCCGAGGCGGGCCTTGAACACTTCGGCCATGTCCAGGCTGAAGCGGTGGGCGCCGTCGAGTTGGTTGATCACGTAGTAACGCAGTGGCGGTTTTTCGCGCTCAAGGTACGGCGCCAGCACACTGTCCATCTGGGCCAGGGTGCTGAATGAGGAAACATCCGCCTGCACCGCCACCAACACCACGTCTGCCAGGGCCATGGCCTGGTGCAGGTACACCGTGTTGCCGGCGGGCACGTCGATCACCACCGTGTCCTGGCCATTCAACTGCAAGCCGGCCAGGTGCCGGGGCAGCCATTGGGCGTCTTCGCCGAGCCAGCGATTGAGGTTTTTTTGCTGGTCGTTGTTGGTCTCACCGAAGGCCACCAGGCGGCAACCGGCAAAGCCGCGCTCAGCCAGGCCTTCCCAAGACTCATTGCTCAAGCTCGTCGCGCCGATGCCGGGCAAATTCAGGCCCAGGCACAAGTGATGACGCAGGGCGTTTTGCGGGTCCAGGTCCAGCGCCACGGCCGGGTGGCCTTGACGCTGCAAGCCGCTGGCAATGGCCGCGGTCAGCGTGCTGCGACCGACACCGCCCTTGAGCGAGACCACCACGATCACCTTGGGTGACGATTGATCCGAGTACACCTCACCGGTCGGCCCTTCGACCACTTCGGGAGGTTGCAGGTGATCGGCTTCGCCCTGGGTCAGCTCTTCGAGCAAGCGCAGCAATGGCGCCGACGGCGGCTCATCCAGCGCGACGGTGCAAGCGGTTTGGGCCGGGATGGGCACGGCGTCGAAAGGCTCGACCACCACGTCATCCTCAAGATAATCGTGGACGGCGTACATCTCCCGGTAGCCATTTGGATTGGCGCCCAGCTTATTGAATAGTTTTGAAATATCGTCTGCGCGACTCACCCACGGCCCTCCCCGGTTATTACGCTTTAAAGGCGTTAAAAAGGTCAGCCCGTTGGGCTGACCTTGGTTTTTCTAGTTATGTGTTGGCTGGCGGCATTCTGTGATATCAGATTGATGGTGTCAGTATTTTGATGCTTTTGGATGAATTCTTTCCGACGAGCGGCCGAGTGCCGTATTTTTGACTTATTTGGCGAATTTTTATCAATTTCTTTCAGATCAGAAGCTTGCGGAGGCTTCTAACAATTTTTCTGGCCGCCTGGTCAGGAAAAATTGCTTAGCTGACGAATCAAATTACAACTTACTAATTAACCGCCAACGTTCCGTAAACCGGGTTAAACGATTCCGCTATTTATATGACGCTTAATATTTCGAAACAGAATACGGTAAGACTCACCTTATTCAAGGGAAAAACGATGACCGTTATGTCGAAAACATCTAAGAGAAAGACCATGAGGCACTAATGCCTCTAATGGATATGTTTCTGTATCAAGTTGTATGCAATCCCCTTCTCAACACATGCCGAGGCAAAACGCCGGGTGCATGACACAGGCCGGATACCTCCCGGGCGCTCAATAGGCTCCAACGCAACACACACCCTATTGAACCTCAGAGGACACCACCATGAACCGCAACACCCTCATCGCCAGCAGCCTGTTTGCCTTGCTCAACGTTGCCGTCTTTTCGGCCCAGGCCAGCCCCAAGCTGGATGTACAGCAAGTACTGTCGACCGTGGACGATGGAGGCGCGGCGTGTGGCGTGGTGAATGCGCGGATGACCTACCTGGATTCCCATGGGCAGAAGCGGGTGTTTGAGTACAAGAAATTTGCCGACTCGTGCAACGAAGGCAGCTAAAAAGCTGAACGACAAAACCTGTGGCGAGGGAGCTTGCTCCCGCTGGAGTGCGCAGCGCTCCCACTGTTTTGGGCCTGCTGCGCAGCCCAGCGGGAGCAAGCTCCCTCGCCACAAAACCTCATCTGAAGCTAAATGGCTTTAACCGCGAATACGGTGCTCGGTGAACTCATAATCCTCCTGGCAATCGCCAGTCGGGTCCGCCGCCACACCAGGTGCCGTTCTCGGTTTGAATCGGCTGGGTTTGCTGCGCATCGCGGAAAAACGTGATGGTGAAGCGGCCGTCGGGCTGGAGGTTGTTGTTCCAGGACAGGATTGGCACTTGCCGCTTTCTGCACGCAGGCCTTTCCAGTGATCCAGCGCATGGGATTGGCGGGGCTGGGGTGGCTGAAACGAGGCCGCGCAGAGAAAACCCGGTCGGTTGCAAAAATAGTCAGAATTCAGGGGTTTACAGATGCTTGCCAATCGCTATAATCGTCGCCCTAACACGCCGGTATAGCTCAGTTGGTAGAGCAACTGACTTGTAATCAGTAGGTCCCGGGTTCGACTCCTGGTGCCGGCACCATACAAAACGAAGCCCTCGCAGAAATGCGGGGGCTTTGTTGTTTCTGGGGTGTTCATATTCTGTCTACGCCTGGCGCCCCAACTGAACAAGCCGGTGAGCCTCCAGAAAGATCAATTCCTGTAGCGAAGTCCCGCCTTCAGCGTTTTATGCAGAATTATGGGTAGCCAATAATTATGGCGTATCCATAAAAAGAGCTAATTCATGAGCACATGCCGCTGCGGCCCCGAATTTTCGTACACCCATATCCGCTTGCCTCCCCATCCTCCACCCCGCTAACCTCCCCCAGTCGCTGCAAAATCAGCGGCCGGATGTGGAAGTCCGTACTATGGCTAAAGGCGCTCAAACGCCCATGAACACCTGCTGGCGTTTTTTTTCGCCTGTATTCTTGTGTTATGGCGGCTGTGTGCGGGGCACTTCGGTGCGCCGGGTTCCTTTAGCCCCGGTCTTCCACACCTGCGCACAGCTGCCACCCTCATGTGGAAGTGAGATTGGCAGTTCCTGAATCGCTAAAGGAGCTTCGCCATGTTCAAGGTCACACCCAACCCGCCTCAAGCCCCAATCGACGCCAAGCTTCATGCCGCCGCACAGCGGGCGATTGATCATTACTTGCACCCATCAGACGATGCAGAACCTGCGGCGCGTCCAGGCAGTAATCTGTTCTCCGTTTCGCCCGATGTGGATACCGAAACGCTGCTGGCCAATGCCGCAGAAACCCTCTCATCAGCCAACGAGATGGTCTCGAATCTGGCATTTGAGTTGGAAGGATCACAAAGGGCAGTGGCATTGGGGATTCAGCAACTGATTGAGTTGAGTTCAATGCTGGTAGATCGAGCGTTGGAACAAGTCGCGCCTGCAACCCGTTAATTTCGACAGGCCAACAAAAAACGCCCCGAACGATCACTGTCCGGGGCGTTTTTCGTTCAACCGCTTCGCTTAGTGCCCAGCACTCTGCCCACCGTCCACATGCAGAATTTCCCCGGTCACAAACCCAGCCGATTCCAGGTACACAATCGCCTGCGCAATATCCCGCGCTTCCCCCATATGCCCCACCGGATGCAGGCTGCCCAACGCCGCATGCGTCTCTTCCCCATGCATCGGCGTCTTGATAATCCCTGGGCTCACCGCATTCACGCGAATCCCGCGCTTGGCGTATTCAATCGCCAGCGATTTGGTCGCCGAATTCAGCCCGCCTTTGGTCAGCGATGCCAGCACCGACGGCACGCCATCAATCGCGTGGTCCACCAGGCTGGTGGTGATGTTGACGATGTGCCCGGCGCCCTGTTTCAGCATCTCGGTAATCGCCAGTTGGGTGATGTAGAAGAACCCGTTCAGGTTCACCGCCAACACGTTTACGTAGTCTTCGTGGGTGTAGCTGGTGAACGGTTTGGCAACGAAGATCCCGGCGTTGTTGATCAGGCTGTCGATGCGGCCAAAACGCGCTACGCCTTCGCGGATGACGCGCTCGGCGGTGGCCGGGTCGGCGATGTCGCCGGCCACGGTGAGGATGTCCGGATCCGTCGACGGTTTGATCGACCGGGAAGTGGCAACCACGCGGTAATCCAGCTCGCGGTAAGCCTTCACTGCAGCAGCGCCCAGGCCTTGGGATGCGCCGGTGATCACAACGACTTTTTTCGAATTGCTCATGATGAAACCTCTATATGGAAAATGGGATGGTTCAAGCAGCCGCGGCGGACATTTCCCGCAGCATCTGTTCGTAATAACTGATTGATTGCGACCCGGAGACCAGCTGGCGGCCATTGAGGACCATGGCCGGTACGGAGTTGATGCCGTGCTCGCGGTAGAACGCTTCCAGCTCGCGCACTTCATTGGCGTAGGCGGTAGAGCCCAGCACCCGTCGTGCGCCTTCAATTTCCAGCCCAGCCTCGGCGGCCAGACGCGCCAGGGTTTCGTGGTCGCTGACGTTCTGGCCATCGCTGAAATACCCGCGCAACAGCGCCTTTTTCAGCTCGAGCTGGCGCCCTTGCTGCAACGCCCAAAACAGCAACCGATGGGCGTCGAAGGTGTTGTAAAAGTGGCTGCGTTTTTCCAGGTCAAAGGTGAAGCCGATGGCCGCGCCGCGCTCCATCAACATCCTTTTGCCGCTGGCAACTTCTTCAGCGCTGCGCCCGTATTTGCGCATCATGTGGGCGACGGCGTTTTCGCCTTCGGCCGGCATGTCGGGGTTGAGTTCGAAGGGTTTGTAGGTCAGTTCAACCTTCACTTCGCCCGCCAGGTTGTCGATGGCTTGCTCCAGGGCGGTGGCGCCGAGGGCGCACCACGGGCACACCACGTCGGAGATGAAGTCGATGGTGACAGGCGTGCTCATGACGGATTTTCCGCGAGCTGTTTGCGGTACTGGGTGGTGGTGATGCCGGCGTAGCCCCAGTTATCGGTGTCGACTTCTTCGATGACGATGTGGGTCAGGTCCGGGCGTTTGTTGAGGACGCGTTCGAGGGTTTCGGTGATTTCGGCAATGACCTGGGCTTTCTGCTCCGAGGTAACGCCGTCGCGGGTGATACGTACGCTGACAAATGGCATGACAAGGCTCCAGTGACTTGCCCATCGACATGGTGGGCAGGCAGTGAGGCCAATTTAAGAGGTTGCTTGAGGTGGATAAAGGTGGGTCGGAGTACTTCATTAGTGATGCTATGTAATCAATCGAGACGTCCGGCGCTGCGTTTTTTTACTGCTCCCTGGAATAACCGCCCTCCCCGCGCGTCTTGCCTACATGCTTAAGGCAGGCTGCAAACGCCTTGAGTGCTGGCCGATAACCCCTCACTTACGGACGTGCCCCACATGCTTAAATCCACATTCAAAACCCTGTTGCTGCCTACACTGATGGCCGCCGCGATGCTCACCGGCCAGGCCTATGCCGCCACCCCACCGCTGTCGGACACCACCGTGGTGCTGGTGCACGGCGCCTTTGCCGATGGCTCCAGCTGGAACAAGGTGATTCCGCTGTTGCAGGCCAAAGGCTTGAAGGTGGTGGCGGTGCAAAACCCGCTGACGTCCCTGGCTGATGATGTGGCCGCCGCCCAGCGGGTGATTGATGCCCAGAGTGGGCGAGTGGTTCTGGTGGGCCATTCGTGGGCCGGCAGTGTGATCACTCAGGGCGGCACCAGCGACAAGGTCAAGGCACTGGTTTATGTGGCCGCGTTCGCGCCGTCCGAGGGCCAGAGCTCTGCCGAGTCCGAGAAAGGCTACCCAACCCCGCCGGGTATCGAGACCATCAGTGCCGACGCTTCCGGCTACCTGTATTTGCCCGCCGCGTCCGTGGCGAAAAACTTCGCCCAGGACTTGCCTGCCGACCAGGCCAACCTGATTGCCGTGACCCAGGGGCCGATTCTGGGCAAGGCGTTCGACGATAAAATCACGGTCGCCGCCTGGAAAACCAAACCCAACTATTACATCGTCGCCGCCAAGGACCGCATGATCGACCCGGGCCTGGAGCAGGCCTACGCGAAGAAAATCAATGCCACCACCACCGTGGTGCAAACCAGCCATGTGCCGATGCTGTCGCAGCCGCAAAAGGTCGCAGATGTGATCATCGCAGCCGCCAGCAAGCGCTGATCGCAGGCATAAAAAAACCCCGAACCAGTCGGGGTTTTTTATCGCCTTGAATCAGGCGCGACGCCGAATCAATTAGAAAACGTTGATTGGGTAGTCGGCAAACAGGCGGATCTCGTTACCACCCACGTTGTAGTTGCTGGCGTTGTTGGAAACGCGCAACCACGACGCACGGGCACGCAGGCTCAGGTCTTTCGCCGGGCCGCTCTGCACTACGTATTTGAACTGGTTGAAGATTTCACGCTCGGTGCCACTGCCGCGGTTGGAACCGTCGTCAATGTTGGTGCCGCGCACGTAGGCGATGTTGTAGGTCAGGCCAGGCACGCCGAAGGCGCTGAAGTCCAGGCCGTAGCCTGCTTGCCAGGAGCGCTCGTCCTTGCCGTTGAAGTCAGACCAGTAGGAGTTGGCCAGCAGGATGGTGTTGCCACCGTCGCCGATGCCGCCAGCGTTGCGGTAGCCGCCGTACAGGTAACCGGTGTCACCGGTGCTGCGCTGGTGAGCCACGGTGAAGCTGTGCGGGCCAACGGCCCACGTGGCGCCCAGGCTCCAGATTTTGTTGTCGCGAGCGTCGGCGTCACCTTGGTTTTCCAGGGCGAAGCTACGGTCGAGCTTGGTCTTGTAGCCGTTGAAGTCGAAGGTCAACGATTGCTTCTCTGGCAGGGCCAGCACGTAGTTGACGTTGACGTATTGCTTCTTCAGCACGTCCTGCATGTTGGAAGCGTAGAGCGCTGCCGACAGGCTTTCGGTGAATTTGTAGCTACCGCCGATGTAGTCGATGCTTTTCAGCGCGCCACTGTCGGAACCCTCGGCGCTCTTGCGAGCTTCCTTGGTGAAGTGACCAGCGTCCAGCTGCAGGCCGGCGATTTCCTTGGAGACGATCGAGGTACCGGTATAGGTTTCGGACAACAGGCGGGAGTTGTCGTATTCCAGGACCGGCACGGCTGGCATCTGATCACCGTACTTGATCACGGTGTTGGAGATGCGTGCCTTGACGGCAGCGCCGCCCTTGGCCAGGTCGTTGGCCGCTTCGCCGCTGTCGCCTTGCTTGAAGAAGTCGATACCGCCAGCGCCGCTGCGACCTTTACCACCATCCAGGCGAATGGCGTATTGGCCGATCACGTCCACACCCACACCAACGGTGCCTTGGGTGAAACCGGATTCGAACTTGCCGATGAAGCCCTGGCCCCATTCGGCTTTGTCTTGCTTGCCGTTTTTGTAGTCGCGGCTGATGTAAGCGTTGCGTGCCGCGATGTTCAGGTGGCTGTCTTCAACAAAACCCTTCGATTGGGATTGGTCGTCAGCCATTGCTTGCGTAGCGCTCAAAATCCCCAGAGCGATCAGCCCCATCCGTTGCTTCAACATTTTCTTATATTCCTTATTACTGGTTGAGTACGCGCTGTGACACCAGGCTCCGTGTTGCTTTTCTGGTGTCGACTTTCCCAGATAAAAAAAGGCCCGCGGACGACGTGAAATGCCGCGGGCCTTTTTTTATTGGGGAAGTCATGGCGGTTAGCCACAGGCGTTGGGGCGAATCCTATCCGCGCCCTTTACTGTGTGTCAATTTCGTGAATCTTCTGTATTTAGGCTAAAAAAGTCTAAGAACCATTAAATAGCCATCATTGCGCAAGGCTCTATCAAGCGCTTCCTGGATCTGCACACCCCTGCAGGCCACACATTGGTGCACTCGATTGGGTGGGTTGAATCGAAATTGCGACTCTTTGTCTTAGCCACTCAACGAAGGCTTCTGGCTTGCCCAACCAGGGGCTGATATCGAGCAATTGCAGCTGCCCATTCTGCTCCAGGGCCAGCGTGGGGAAGCCCTGGCCACCGACTTTTGCCAGCCATTGGCGGCTGTCATTGATGTGCGCTTGAGTTGCTGCGCCAAGGATTTCACTGAAAGCGGCGGTGAAGGCTTGGGGATCCAAACCGATGGATTCGGCCAGGGTCAGCAGCACGTCCTTATCGGCAATTCGGCGACCTTCGACGTAGTGCGCCGTTTGCAAACGCGCCAATAATTCCAGCCCGCGACCGGCGATTTTTTCTGCGGCCAGCACGGCGCTGGTCGGCGGGGCTGAGTCGAACACCGCACCGTGGTCCCGCAACAAACCTTCGAAATACGCTTCGCCAAACGGTTGCCCGGTGTACTCGGCGATGCGCCGGTCGTGGGGCATTACGTAGTCACGCAACTGCGGCGATACGGATTGGCGATTCGCGCCGGTCATCATGCCGCCGCCATGCAACTGGATCGATAACACGCTCCGGGCGGCGCTCAGCAGCGGCTCGGCGCCGTAACACCAGCCGCACAGCGGGTCGTAAATGTAGTGAAGTGTGGCTGCCGACATGACGGGCTCCGATGGATGTTGATGACCGGCAGATTAGTCTTACGCACAATTGGGAAAAACCCCGGATCGGCTTTCAGACTGTTTCGAGAATCGGTCGAATACCCTTGAAAAACATACGCCGTAACATTTTTCAGAAAGGTCCGCCTAGGAATAGATAACCTGCGCAAATAGTAAGCATTACCATTAACGCGCTTTTATTCTGCCAACCTTTTTGGATACACACCCCGATGCCTGCCCTTCGCCTGACGCCCATGACCCTTGGGCTCTCTGTTCTGCTGTCTGCCGGATTTACCTGCGCTGCCACTGTCCTGCCGGAAACCTCCGTGAGCGCCGAAGCTGACGAGGACGACCCGCGCGTCAAGGAAACCAGCACCGCCACTCGCACGGCCACACCCGTGCGTTATGTGCCCCAGGCCATCGACTCGGTAAAAACCGACAACCTGCGTTCCTACGGCACCAATGACCTGGGCCAGGCCTTGAGCGGTATACCCAACGTCAGCAGCGGCGCCGACACACGGTTCGACAGCCTGCGCATCCGCGGCTTCGACGCCAGCAACGACTTCTATCTGGACGGTGTTCGCGACGACAGCCAATACGTGCGCGACCTGCACAACATCGAACGCATCGAGGTGCTCAAAGGCCCGGCAGCCGTGTTGTACGGCCGCGGCGGCCAGGGCGGCATCGTCAACCGTGTGAGCAAGCTGCCCCAGGCCGGTCGCGCCTCCAGCATCGAGGCCCAGGGCGGCAGCAATGATTTGCGCAGCCTGTACGCCGACCTCAGCACCGACCCCACCGACACCATCAGCCTGCGCCTGAACATGGGCAACCAGGACAACAACAGTTTCCGCGACGGCGTCAGCGGCAATCGCCAACTGTTTGCGCCGTCCATGAGCTGGCAACTGAGCCCCGACCTGAACTGGCTGGTGCAGTACGAATACAGCCGCTACAACCGCACGCCGGACCGGGGCATTCCCGGGGTCAATGGGCGGCCGGCGGATGTCAGCCGCGGCACCACTTATGGTGACAAGCGCGATTACATCGACGACACGTCCCAATCCCTGCGTTCGCGGCTTGCCTATGAGCTGAACGACAGTTGGCAACTGCGCCATACGTTGGGCGTGTTTACCCTGGACAGCGACTTCGATAACACCTACGCCGTCAGCTACGACCCAAAAACCGGCAAGGTCGGGCGCCAGCGCTGGCAGCAGGACTTGACCACCCGCAACATCCTCAACAACGTCGAACTGGAAGGCGGCTTCACCACCTTTGGCCTGGAGCATCGCTTGCTCACCGGAGTGGAATTGGGCAACCAGCGCCGTGACCCGAAACTCTATCGAGCGCCGCTCGCCGCTGTGCCGAGCGTGGATGTGTACAACCCCAACCCGGACCTGCGCCACTACGGTCGCCTGCCGGCATTCAGCAGCAGTCACACCGAAGCGCAAAGCCAGGGCCTGTATGTGCAGGACCAACTGCGCCTGAACGATCAATGGCAACTGCTCGCCGGCTTGCGCTATGACCGCTTTGATGTGGAGTCCACCAACAAGCTGACCAACGCCTCGGAGCAGGTCGTGAGCCACAGCACCAGCCCGCGCGTGGGCCTGGTCTGGACGCCGCTGGAACACCATTCGTTCTATGCCTCGTGGAGCAAGACGTTCTCGCCGACCGGCGGCGGCCTGATCGGCATCACGCCCAATGCCACGGGCAACGCCAACGACCTGAGCCCGGAGCTGACCAAACAGAAGGAAATCGGGGTCAAGAGCGACTGGCTCGACGACCGCCTGAGCACCACCCTGGCGGTGTATGAACTGGAGCTCTACAACCGCCGCACCCGCGACCCGCTGGACCCGACCATCACCCTGCTCAGCGGCGAGCAGTGTTCCCGTGGCGTGGAGTTGACCGCTACCGGCAAGATCATCGGCAACTGGTACGTGCGCGGTGGCGTCGGCCTGCAGGACGCCACGGTGGTGAAAGACAACAATGGATTTGAAGGCAAGCGCATCAGCGACGTGGCCAAGCGCAACGCGAGCCTGTTCGTCACCTGGAAACCGGAGATGGGCTGGTACGCGGAAACCGGGCTGACGCTGGTGGGTGAGCGCTATGCGGATAACGCCAACACGGTGGCGTTGCCGGGTTATGGGCGTTGGGACGCACTGGCCGGGTTTCGGCAGAAGGAATGGGATGTGCGGGCGGCGCTGAACAATATCAGCGACAAGACATACTACGCGTCAGCGACGAGTGCGGCGCAGATTCAGTTCGGCGACCCGCGCAGTCTGGTGGTGACCGGAACCTACAGTTTCTAACAGGCTTGCGTGGCGAGGGAGCTTGCTCCCGCTGGGGTGCGAAGCGCCCCCAAAATAGGCGACTGTGTTTTTTCAGATAGAACTCGATGATCTGTTTTGGGGCTGCTGCGCAGCCCAGCGGGAGCAAGCTCCCTCACCACAAGGTCCAGTGCAACATTGAAAACAACCGTCAGCCTTGCATCAATTCACACAACGCCTGTACCTCGTCCTCGCTGAACAGCCCCGCCGGGTACCGTTCGCTCATCACCCGGCGCGGGTCGGGCGTCCTGATCTGCCGCGAACCGTTTGCCTTCAACCAGAGCGCCAGCGCGTGGATCGCGTCACCGTTCACCCGCAAAGGGTGGAACGTGCGCGTGTACATCAGGTTGATATCGGCATTCATTTCAGCGCTCTCTCCGACGGCATGAGCGGCTAACTTACTCAAGGTTTATGACAGAACCGCTTAGTCATACACCGTGCTGTGTGTCGCAACAGCGATACAAGAGCTATGCCAATGTGCCCGGTTTGTCGGCACTTGCACACAAAAAAGCCCGCGAACCTGACGGGCCGCGGGCTTTCCGTGAGCGCGCAAAACATGGCGCACTCGAATGCCGGTAAACCCGGCACCAGGCTGTTACAACTGCACTCAGTTTTTGTGCGGGGCCGGCTGTTGCTGGGTCAGACAGTGGATGTTGCCGCCCCCCAGTAACAGTTCGCGGCCAGGCACCATCACCACTTCATGCTGCGGGAACAGGCTCTGCAGAATCTCCTTGGCGCGGCTGTCCAGCGGGTCGTCGAAGCTCGGCGCGATGATGCCGCCGTTGACGATCAGGAAGTTGACGTAGGAACCGGCCAACCGCACGGTGGGATTGCGCTCCTGGGTGCCGTCTACCGGGTCCACGCCTGCGCATTCTTCCTCGGTGGCGTACAGCGGCCCAGGGATCGGCATTTTATGCACTGTGAACGAGCGGCCCTGGGCGTCGGTGCTGCTTTGCAGTACGTCCATGGCGGTATGGCAGCGCGCATAGTTCGGGTCTTGCGGGTCGTCGGTCCAGGCCAGCAACACTTCGCCCGGGCGTACGTAGCAGCAGAAGTTATCCACATGCCCATCGGTTTCGTCGTTGAACAGGCCATCCGGCAACCAGATGATCTTATCCACCGCCAGGTTGGCGCTGAGCACCGCTTCGATTTCCTCACGCTGCAGGTGCGGGTTGCGGTTGCGGTTAAGCAGGCATTCTTCAGTGGTGATCAGGGTGCCTTCGCCGTCGACGTGGATCGAACCGCCTTCCAGCACAAACCCTTCGGTGCGATAACGCGGGCTGCGCTCGATCTCGAGGATCTTGCCGCCCACCTGGGAGTCGCGGTTCCACGGCGAGTACAAGCCGCCATCAAAACCGCCCCAGGCGTTGAAGTCCCAGTTCACACCGCGCACTTCACCGCTGTTGTTGATCACGAAGGTCGGCCCGGTATCGCGGACCCAGGCGTCGTCGCTGGACATTTCCACCAGGCGAATATTCGGCACGTCCAGACGCGCCCGGGCGTTTTCGTACTGGCCGGCCGAGACCGCCACGGTCACCGGTTCAAAACGTGCGATGGCCTTGGCCACCGCCACATGGGCGGCCTGCGCCGGCTTGCCGCCCAGGCGCCAGTTGTCCGGGCGTTCGGGCCAGATCATCCAGGTCTGGGTCTGTGGCGCCCATTCGGCAGGCATGTAGAAGCCGTCGGCGCGGGGGGTGCTGTGCAAAGTGGTCATGGCGATTCAGGACTCCAGGGAACCGTCGAGGGTTTTAAGCGCACCATACAGGTTCGGACGGCGGTCGCGGAACGAACCCCAGGCGCTGCGAATGTGTTCAAGTTCATCGAGATCGAAGCGGTGCACCAGGATGCCTTCTTCGGTTTCGTTGAGTTCTTCTACTTTCTCGCCGAACTGATTGGCAATGAAGGATGAGCCGTAGAAGGTGATGTCGTAGCCGTCTTGCTCTTCGTTACCGATGCGGTTGCTGGCGATCAGCGGCATCAGGTTGGCACCGGCATGGCCTTGCTGTACCCGCTGCCAGTGGTCACGGGACGAAATTGTCTTGTCGTGGGGCTCGCTGCCGATGGCGGTCGGGTAGAACAGGATTTGCGCGCCTTGCAGCGCCATGCTGCGGGCGGCTTCCGGGAACCACTGGTCCCAGCAGATGCCCACGCCGATCTTCGCGTAGCGGGTGTTCCACACCTTGAAGCCAGTGTCGCCGGGGTTGAAGTAATACTTTTCATGATAGCCCGGGCCGTCCGGGATGTGGCTTTTCCGATAAATCCCGAGGTTGGAGCCGTCCGCGTCGATGATCGCAATGCTGTTGAAACGCGCGCGGCCGGCCAGTTCATAGAAACTGATGGGCAACACCACCTGCAGTTCCCGGGCGACCTTCTGGAAGTGCTTGATCGCGACGTTATCTTCAACCGTGGTCGCCAGTTGCAGGTAGTCCGGGTTCGGCTTCTGGCAGAAGTACGGGGCCTCGAACAGCTCCTGGATCAGGATGATCTGCGCGCCCTTGGCGGCGGCCTCACGCACCAGCCTTTCAGCGGTTTCGAGATTGGCATCAAGGTCCCAGGAACAAGCCATCTGGGTCGCGGCAACGGTAACGATACGGCTCATGAATCATCTCCTCGGCGGCGGGCAAGTGGACGCCTTTATAGCGGATAAAAATCGGCTTTTGAAGCTTATAAATATCCGCTCATCGAAAAATGATCAAATTTTACCGATAACAATCGAGTTTATTGTTACAAGCCTTCCTCCAGAACTTTCGCCAGCATGTCGACGAAGAAATTCACACTGTGCCGTGAGGTGACCATCGGCGGCTTGATCTTGAGGATGTTCAGGTAGTCGCCGGTGGGCTGCATGAAGATCCCCAGCTCCCGCAGTCGGTCACACAGCAGCGCAGTCTCTTCGGTGGCCGGTTCCAGGGTCTGTCGATCGCGGACCAATTCCAGCCCCAGGTAAAACCCGGAACCATGCACCGCGCCCACCAATGGATATTGTTCGACCAGCGCCTCCAACCGCGCCTTGAAGTGTCCGCCCACCTCCTGGGCGTTTTCCCACAGCTTTTCTTCCTCCATCACATCCAGCACCGCCATGCCGATCCGGCAACTCACCGGGCTGCCTCCCGATGAGGAGAAGAAGTAACCCTCGGCCTCCAGCGCCTCGGCGATTTCCCGGCGGGTGATCACCGCGCCCAACGGCTGGCCATTGCCCATGCCCTTGGCCATGGTGATGATGTCCGGCACCACGCCCTGCTCTTCAAAGCCCCAGAAGAAATGCCCCATGCGGCCGTAGCCCACCTGCACTTCGTCGGCGATGCACACGCCGCCCTGCTCACGAACCAGCGCGTACACCTGCTGCAAATAACCGGGCGGCAAGGAAATCCCGCCGGCATTGCCGTACACCGGCTCGCAAATGAAACCCGCCAGCTGGCGATTCTGCGCGGCGATTTTCGCCAGGTTGTGTTCCACGCTGCGTACGTAGTCGGGGGCGCTGTCCTGCCCGCGAAACTCGCCGCGATAGGTATTCGGCGCGGTCACCGGGTGCACCCAGTCCGGGCGGCTGCTCAAGGCCTGGGGGTTGTCGGCAATCGAGGTCGACACCGCATCCGCCGCCACCGACCAGCCGTGATAGGCCTCCAGCACGCTGAGCATGTCGCGCCCGCCGCTGTAGGCCCAGGCCAGGCGAATCGCCAGGTCGTTGGCCTCGGTACCGCTGTTGACCAGAAACACCCGGTCCATGGAGTCCGGCGCCAGCGCCAGCAAACGCTCGGAGAATTCGGCAATCGCCGCATAGTGGAAGCGCGAGTTGGTGTTGAGCAGCGACCATTGCCGCGCCGCCACCTCGGCCATGCGCGGGTGACCGTGGCCGAGGACGGCGACGTTGTTGAGCATGTCGAGGTAGGAACGGCCCTGCATGTCGATCAAATGGTTGCGCCAGCCGCGCTCGATGCGCGGCGGGTCGACGTAATAGTGCTTCTGCGAGCGGGCGAAACTGGCGTCCCGACGCGCCAGCAGGGCTTCGGGGTCGAGCTCCGGCTCGGCGTCGCAGGCCAGTCCCAGCAAGGTAGCCGGGGATGGGCAGAGCGTTTGCCATGCCGCCGCCCGGGAAGGCGTGCAGAACAGCGGTGGCTCAAGCTCGGCGCGGCACAGTTGTACTGTCAGCGGCGCGACCACGTCGCCGATTACCTGGCCTTTTACCACTGCGGCGCCGTGCTTCAACAAGGCGTTCACGCCCCACAACCGAACACTCAACTGGGCGCTATGCAGGCTCAGCAGGCCGTCGGCGCCATGGCGCAAAGTGCCGGCGAACGGTGCTTCCACCGTGGCGCCCAAGGGCATGTGCAGTTCTACGTGAAGCGCGAAGGTGTCGGGCTCGACGGCACTGTCGGGTTGGGTGCGGGACAGACGGTATTGACCATAACGACTGGCTGCCAGGCCATGGACCACGGCCGCTTGTTCCAGCAATCGGCGATCAATGCCCTCCTGCTCCCAGTTACCGGCCTCGAAATGCGGGCTGAGCACGCCCAGATCGATCAACGCGAATTCACGCCCAACGAGCCCCGGCAACAAAGGCGCGAAGCCTTCACCGACAATCGGCGGCAATTCGGCACCGACGCAGTTCAGGATCGCCGCCTCCATCAATTCAAAGGGCACCGAGGTGGCTACGTGGAAAATTTCCCACTCATGCTCGGCATTCTTCAACAGGTACGCGTTATCCGGGTCCAGGCGTTGCTGCTGTTCACTGCTCAGCACCAACACCGCGGCCCGCGCGACGATCAGCGGCCATAGCACCTGTAACTCTTCGCGCTGCAACGGCGTGATCCGGTGGCACGCCTGGATCGCCGGCAGGATTGCGAACGGATCACCCTCGGCATGATGCAGCAGCGCCGCGCAGGTCACCGACAGGTCGGCAATGCGCCAGGTGCGCACCAGGTCGCCAAAATCGATCACCCCCTCAATCTGCCAATGCCGCTGGGCATCACGCTGCCAGACCACGTTGTCATCGGTGATGTCCATGTGCACGGCTTGCCAGGGCAGGCGGTCGACCAACGGCCGCAGACGCTGCCCGACCTGCTCCACCACGCGCTCCAGCCCGGCCCGGTGCGGGAGGTTTTCGAGGGTCGACAGCAAATGAGTGATCAGCTCAAGGGCATGGCGTGGGTCCCATTGCAGGGTACGTTCCAGGCCCGGATGCTCGAAGTCGGCCAGCGCCTGGCTCATCCGCCCGCAGAGTTCGCCGAAGCCTGCGATCACCTCGCGCCCCAGATGGGGCAGATGGGTCAGCGGCTGGCCGTCGATGTAGTCCAGCAACCGCAGGTGCACGGTTTGCCCGGCGACGGTCTCGGTCAGCAGTTCTTCGCCAGCAAGCGACGAGATCACCTTGGGCACCCGTACATCCGAATGTTCCTGCAGATGCTTGAGGGCTGCGTGCTGGGCCTGCAACTCGACGGCGGCGTAGTCGCCCCGGCAGATTTTCAGCACAAAGCGGCCACGCTCGCTGTCGAGACGGTAGTTGAGGTCTTGCTGGCTGCCGAGGGACTGCAACGCCCCACCCAGGCCGTAATGCTGCTCAAGTAGCTGCGTCGCAGGCACAGGCCCGACTTGCGGGCATGGCAGGCTGGCGCGATGAATCAACGTGGCGAGCAACATGTGAAGACCCCTGGCTTTTTTATCAGGCGCTTATATCGCCATTGTTGACGGGGGTTACGCAACCCCCAGTCCCGCGCAGTGCCGTCAATCTGACTGTGGCCCCTTGCACCACCTGGCTCCACAACTCAAGCTATGCTCCATTCGCTTAATGTCTGTCTAAGGAAAAGGGCCTCCGACATGCGCATTCTCATCACCGGCGGCGCCGGATTCATCGGCTCCGCTCTGATCCGGCACCTGATTCAACACACCGGGCACGAAGTGCTCAACCTGGACAAATTGACCTACGCCGGCAATCTTGAGTCGCTGGCCAGCATCGCGAGCAACAGCCGCTACGAGTTCGTCCAGGCCGATATCATCGACCAGGCCACCGTCAGCGCCGTACTGGCGCGCTTTGAGCCCCACGCGATCATGCACCTGGCGGCCGAGTCTCATGTGGACCGTTCCATCGACGGCCCGTCGGATTTTATCCAGACCAATATCGTCGGCACCTACAGCCTGCTGGAGGCCGCACGCGGTTATTGGCAGAAGCTGGAAGAACCGGCCAAGAGTGCCTTCCGCTTCCACCACATCTCCACCGATGAAGTGTATGGCGACCTGCACGGCGTCGATGACCTGTTCACCGAAACCACGCCCTACGCCCCAAGCTCGCCGTATTCGGCCAGCAAGGCCGCATCCGATCACCTGGTACGCGCCTGGCAGCGCACTTACGGCCTGCCGGTGCTGTTGACCAATTGCTCGAACAACTACGGGCCGTTCCACTTTCCCGAGAAGCTGATTCCGCTGGTGATCCTCAACGCCCTCGCAGGTAAACCATTGCCGGTGTACGGCGACGGCCTGCAAGTGCGCGACTGGCTGTTCGTCGAAGACCACGCCCGCGCGCTGTTCAAAGTGGTGACTGAAGGTGTGGTAGGCGAGACCTACAACATCGGCGGCCATAACGAGCAGAAGAATATCGACGTGGTGCGCAGCATCTGCGGCCTGCTGGAAGAACTGGCACCACAACGCCCGGCGGGCGTGGAGAAATTCACTGACCTGATCACTTTCGTCAAGGATCGCCCGGGCCACGACCAGCGCTATGCGATCGACGCCAGCAAGATCGAGCGCGAATTGGGCTGGGTGCCCGAAGAAACCTTTGAAACCGGCCTGCGCAAAACCGTGCAGTGGTACCTCGATAACCTGGAATGGTGCCGCCGGGTCCAGGACGGTAGTTATCAAGGCGAACGACTGGGCAACACCGACTTTAAGGATCTGATCGCATGATGAAGGGAATCGTACTGGCCGGTGGCTCCGGCACGCGTTTGCACCCCATTACCCTGGGCGTTTCCAAGCAACTGTTGCCGGTGTATGACAAGCCGATGATCTACTACCCGATCTCGGTGCTGATGCTGGCCGGGATCAAGGAAATCCTGGTGATCTCCACCCCGGTAGACCTGCCGCAATACCGCAACCTGTTGGGCGATGGCAGCCAGTTTGGCGTGCGGTTCACTTATGCGGAGCAGCCGTCCCCGGACGGCCTGGCCCAGGCGTTCTTGATTGGCGAAGAGTTTATCGGCGATGACCCGGTATGCCTGATCCTGGGCGACAACATCTTCCACGGCCAGCACTTCGGCGAACAACTGCGCACGGCTGCCGAACGCCCATCTGGCGCCACGGTATTCGGTTACTGGGTCAAGGACCCGGAGCGTTTCGGCGTGATCGACTTCGACAGCCAGGGCCGCGCGCTGTCCATCGAGGAAAAACCAGCCAAGCCAAAGTCGAGCTACGCGGTGACTGGCTTGTATTTCTACGACAACGACGTGATCAGGATCGCCAAGGCAGTCAAGCCATCGCCACGGGGCGAGCTGGAGATCACCGACGTCAACAACGCCTACCTCAAGCGTGGCGACCTGCACGTGGAGCGCTTCGGCCGTGGTTTCGCCTGGCTCGACACCGGCACCCACGACAGCCTGCTGGAGGCCTCGACGTATGTGCAGACCATCGAGCACCGCCAGGGTTTGAAAGTGGCGTGCCTGGAAGAAATCGCCTACGAGAACGGCTGGATCGACCGTGACCACTTGCTGGAGCGGGCCAAGTACTTCGGCAAGACCGGCTACGGCCAATACCTGTATTCACTGGCCGGGGAGCAAAAATGAAGGTCACCCACACGTCGTTGCCGGGCGTATTGATCATCGAACCGAAAGTGTTCGGTGACGAGCGCGGCTTTTTCTACGAAAGCTTCAACGCCCGCGCCTTCGAAGAGGCCACCGGGCTCAAGCGTGATTTCGTGCAGGACAACCACTCGCGCTCGCAAAAAGGCGTGCTGCGCGGCCTGCATTACCAGCTCGAACATACCCAGGGCAAACTGGTGCGCGTCATCGCCGGCGAAGTGCTGGATGTGGCCGTCGACATCCGCCGCAGCTCGCCCAACTTCGGGCAATGGGTGGGCGTGCGGCTTAGCGCCGATAACCATCGCCAGTTGTGGGTACCGGAAGGTTTCGCCCACGGCTTTGTGGTGCTGAGCGACTACGCCGAGTTCCTCTACAAGACCACCGATTACTACCAGCCGAGCGCCGAGCGTTGCATCCTCTGGAACGACCCGACGCTGGCCATCGACTGGGAACTGACGGAGACGCCGCAACTGTCTGCCAAGGACCAGGCCGGGAAAAGCCTGCAAGAGGCCGACCTGTTCCCATGAAAATCCTTATCAGCGGCCAACATGGCCAAGTCTCCCGGGAGTTGCAACAACGTCTCCGGGGCCTGGGCGAGTTGATCGTGCTGGGCCGCGACCAGCTTGACCTGGCCCGTCCCGAGCAGGTCCGCGACCAGGTACGCGCCCATCGCCCGGGCCTGATCATCAACGCAGCCGCCCATACGGCCGTCGATCAAGCCGAGAGCGAGCCGGACGTGGCCTTCGCCATCAACGCCACCGCGCCCGGGATTTTTGCCGAGGAAGCCAAGGCACTGGGCATTCCGCTGATTCACTATTCCACCGACTACGTGTTCGACGGCAGCAAGGCCGCGCCCTACAACGAGGACGACGCAACCAACCCGCTGGGCGTCTATGGCGCAAGCAAGCTGGCGGGCGAACAGGCGATCGCGGCCGTCGGCGGTGAACACCTGATCCTGCGCACCAGCTGGGTCTACTCGACCCACGGCAAGAACTTCCTGCTGACCATGCAACGCCTGCTGCAGGAAAAACCGCAGATGCGCATCGTCGCCGACCAGATCGGCGCGCCGACCTGGGCCGGGACCATCGCCAACAGCACCCGTGCACTGATCGAGCGCTGGCAGGCGGGCCAGGCCGGGGATTGGGGTGTCTACCACCTGACGGCCCAGGGCGAGACCTCGTGGTTCGGCTTTGCCCAGGCCATCGGCGAGCAACTACGGGCCAACGGTCGTGCCTGCGCCGAGCTGGAAGCGATTCCCTCCAGCGCCTATCCAACGCCGGCCAGGCGCCCGCTGAACTCGCGCCTCGATTGCAGCCGCCTGCAACAGCAATGGCATGTCTCGCAACCGCAGTGGCATGACGCATTGCGCGAGTGTCTTGCCGAGCAGCACTAGGCATAATGCGCCTGTACCCACAGGCGCATGACTCCCATGACTCCACCCCTTCCGCGAAGACCCCGCTGGCGCAGCCTGGCATTGCTGGCGCTATGCCTGGCACCGCTGTTGTGGCCGCTGGAGCACTTGGCCGAGCGTTATTACCGCAACGAACTGGCCGGTCAGAACCGCCAGACGCTGGACCTGTACGTCGCCAACCTGCTGGGCACCCTGCACCGCTACGAAGTGTTGCCGCAAATCCTCGGTGACCTGCCGGCCCTGCGCACCGCCATCGACGCGCCTCACGTCAGCACCAACCTGGTCAACGCCAACCACCTGCTCAAGGATGTCGCCGCCCAGGCCGGGGTGGAAGTGATGTACCTGATGGACACCACCGGCAAGACCCTCGCCGCGTCCAACTGGGACAAGCAGGACAGCTTCGTCGGGCGTAATTTTTCCTTTCGCCCCTACTTCAGCGAAGCCATGGCCGGGCGCCTCGGGCGCTTCTTCGGCCTGGGCACCACCTCGGCCAAGCGCGGTTACTTCTTCGCCGCCGCCGTACGCGATGGTGACAAGATCATCGGCGTGCTGGTGGTGAAGGTCGACCTGGACCACACCGAAAGCCTGTGGGGCAACACCCCCGAACAACTGCTGGTCACCGACCACAACGGCGTGGTGATCCTGACCTCGCGCCCGCAATGGCGCTTTCGTGCCACCCGGCCGCTGACGGATGAAGAACGCCGCGCCATCATCGCCATCCAGCCCTATCCGACCCGCGACCCGCAGCCGCTGAGCCTCAGCCCGACGGCGTGGGTGCGCCAATCCACCGACATCGCCGAAACCGGCTGGAAAGTCGAGATTCTCGCGCCGCGCACCTTGATCAGCCGCCCGGTGCGCACCGTGGTCGCGGTGGGTGGCGCCGCCTTGCTGGTGCTGATGCTGTTGCTCGGCCTGATGATGCAGCGCCGTCGTCACTACCTGGAACGCATCGCCTTCGAAGCCAAGGCCCGTCGCGAACTGGAGATGCGCGTGATCGAGCGGACCAGCGACCTGGAAGGCCTCAACCGTCGGCTGAAGCAGGAAGTGCTGGAACGCGAACATGCCCAGCAGGAATTGGTGCGGGCTCAGGATGACCTGGTGCAGGCCGGCAAGTTGTCGGCGCTGGGCACCATGTCGGCGAGTATCAGCCATGAACTCAACCAGCCGTTGGCGGCGATTCGCAGCTACGCGGAAAACGCCGGGATTTTGCTCGACCATGAGCGCACCGACGACGCCCGTGGCAACCTCAAGCTGATCAGCGAGTTGACCGGGCGCATGGCCTCGATCATCGCTCACTTGCGCGCCTTCGCCCGACGCGACCGGCATGCGCCGGAAAGCGTGGCCCTGCAACCGGCCCTGGACGATGCCCTGGCGCTGCTGGCCAAGCGGCGGCGGGCAATGGAAGTGGAACTGATCCGCGACCTGCCCGAGGCCACCTTGTGGGTGGCGGCCGGCGAAACCCGCCTGCGCCAGGTGCTGGGCAACCTGCTGGCCAACGCTCTGGACGCCCTGACCGAAAAAGGCCCGCCGCGCAAACTCTGGCTGAGTGCCCAAACCACCGAACAGGGCGTCAACCTGTACATTCGCGACAACGGCCCGGGTTTCTGCATGGAAGCCCTGGGCCGCGCCAGCGAGCCCTTCTACACCACCAAGACCCGCACCCAGGGCCTGGGGTTGGGCCTGGCGATCTGCGACACCCTGATGCGCGCCTTTGGCGGTGAACTGTTGTTCGCCAACCACAAGGAAGGCGGCGCACTGTTAACCTTGAAACTGCGCGCCGGAGCACCGGGTGTCAGTCTGCAACCGTCCGAGGACCGCAGTGTATGACTATCGATAACCAGATTCAGGTGGTGTTGATCGACGATGATCCACACCTGCGTCAGGCCCTCTGCCAGACCCTGGACCTGGCCGGGCTGAAAGTCCTGACCCTCGGCGAAGCCCAGGGCCTGACCGCGCGCCTGTCCCGGGATTGGCCGGGGGTTGTGGTGAGCGACATCCGCATGCCCGGCATGGACGGCCTGGAACTGTTGAAGGAACTCCACGCCCAGGACCCGGAGCTGCCGGTACTGCTGATCACCGGCCACGGCGACGTGCCACTGGCGGTGCAGGCGATGCGCACCGGCGCCTATGACTTCCTGGAAAAACCCTTCGCCAGCGACGCCCTGCTCGACAGCGTGCGCCGCGCCCTGGCCCTGCGCCGCCTGGTGCTGGACAACCGCAGCCTGCGCCTGGCCCTGAGCGACCGTCAGCAATTGAGTACGCGCCTGGTGGGCCACTCCCCGCAAATGCTGCGCCTGCGCGAGCAGATTGGCGCGCTGGCGGCGACCAAGGCTGATGTGCTGATCCTCGGTGAAACCGGTGCCGGCAAGGAAGTGGTAGCGCGTGCGCTGCACGATCTGTCGAACCGCCGCAGCGGCCCGTTTGTGGCGATCAACGCCGGCGCCCTGGCCGAGTCGGTGGTGGAAAGCGAGTTGTTCGGGCATGAGCCCGGGGCCTTTACCGGCGCCCAGAAGCGGCGCATCGGCAAATTCGAATTCGCCAACGGCGGCACGCTGTTTCTCGACGAAATCGAAAGCATGAGCCTGGATGTGCAGGTCAAGCTGCTGCGGCTGTTGCAGGAGCGTGTGGTGGAGCGTCTGGGGGGCAACCAACTGATCCCGCTGGATATCCGCATCATCGCCGCCACCAAGGAAGACCTGCGCCAGTCCGCCGACCAGGGGCGCTTCCGGGCGGACTTGTATTACCGCCTCAACGTTGCGCCGCTGCGCATTCCACCGCTGCGCGAACGGGGTGAGGATGCGTTGATGCTGTTCCAGCACTTTGCCGACGAAGCCAGCACACGCCACGGGCTACCGATGAAAGAGCTGCAACCGGGCCAGCGCGCGTTGTTGTTGCGTCACAGCTGGCCGGGCAATGTGCGCGAGCTGCAAAACGCCGCCGAGCGTTTCGCCCTGGGCCTTGAACTGGCGCTGGACAGCACACCCGACAGCCCTTCGCCGGGCATCCTCACCAGCACGCCCGGCGGCTTGAGCGAACAGGTCGAACAGTTTGAAAAAAGCCTGATCGCCGCCGAACTGGCGCGCACCCACAATTCCATGCGCAGCCTCGCCGAGGCATTGGGCGTGCCGCGTAAAACCCTGCACGACAAACTGCGCAAGCACGGGCTGAACTTCGCTGACAGCGGCAACAGTCACGCTGACGACGAATGACCCTTTTCCCCCTGCCACGAGGCCACCATGAGTCGCGATAGCCGTTACCTGGAATCGATCCTTCACCACGACATTCCCCTGACCCGGGAAATGGGCCTCAAGGTTATCGACTGGCAGGACCGGCAGCTGCAACTGCGCTTGCCGCTCGACGCCAACATCAACCACAAGAGCACCATGTTTGGCGGCAGCCTGTATTGCGGCGCCGTGCTGGCAGGTTGGGGCTGGCTGCATTTGCAGTTGCGCGAGGAAGGGATTGAAGACGGGCATATCGTGATTCAGGAAGGGCAGATCAGTTATCCGCTGCCGGTGACCACCGATGCGACGGCGATTTGCCAGGCACCTGATGACAAGGTGTGGAAGCGATTCGTCGCCACCTACAAGCGTTATGGCCGGGCGCGCTTGGCGCTGGAGACATGGATCGTCAACGAGGGCAGTGAAGAGCGGGCCGTGGCCTTTACCGGGCAGTACGTCCTGCACACATAACAAATGTGGGAGCGGGCTTGCTCGCGAAAGCGGTGGATCAGCCAATACATCTGGTGACTGACACACTGCCTTCGCGAGCAAGCCCGCTCCCACATTTTTGATCGGCGCTGTGCTTAAGACCGGGCCAGGGTCAGCAACCGCTCACGCCACTCCGCTTTAGCCGGCAATGCCAGGAAGAACGGGTTCAACAACGACGCCCGCGCCGGGTAACTGAACGGCTGCCCATCCAGCTCCAGCACTTCCCCACCCGCCCCTTCCAGCACCCCTTGCGCGGCCGCCGTGTCCCACTGCGAGGTCGGCGCCAGGCGCGGGTAGCAATCGGCGCTGCCCTCAGCCAACAGGCAGAACTTCAAAGAACTGCCGATATTGGCCAGCTTCAACTCGCCCAATCCGGCACTCAAGCCAGCGAGCAAGCGATCCTGTTCAGGGCTCGTATGGCGACGACTGGCAACCACGGTAAATGCTTCACCGCTCGCCGGGGTCTGGCGCACCTGGATTTGCTTGGGCGCAGCACCTACATCGGAACGCCAGGCACCCAGCCCGGCCCCCCCGAAGTAGCACCGACCACTGGTAGGCATCGACACCACACCAAACACCACGCGGCCTTTTTCGATCAGCGCGATGTTGACGGTGAACTCCTCGCTGCCGGAGATGAATTCCTTGGTGCCATCCAGCGGGTCCACCAGCCACCAGCGCTGCCAACCGGCGCGCACGCTCTGGTCAATGTCGGCGTCTTCCTCCGACAGCACCGGAATGCTCGGGTCCAGGGCAGTCAGACCGGCGAGGATCAAGTGATGGGCAGCCAAGTCGGCGGCAGTGACCGGTGAATCATCGGTCTTGGTGGTGACGGCAACATCGGCGCGCCAATACGGCAGGATGACCTCGCCAGCCTGGCGGGCCAATTCGATCGCGGGGGCAATAAACGGGTGACCCAGGAACAGTTCGCTCATGGCTGGAACGCTCCACGTTGAGTCAACAGGTCGCGTACCAGGTACAGCGCGGCCAACGCGCGGCCCTCGCTGAACTGCTCGTTCTGCGCCAACTGCGAGAGCTCCCGCAGGTTGACCCGGTCGACGCGCATCGGCTCCGGCTCGTCGCCTTCCAGGCGCTCTTCATACAGTTCGGTGGCCAGCACCACCTGGATTTTCTGGCTCATGTAGCCGGGGGACAGCGACAGCTCGGTGATGTGCTCCAACTGGCGGGCGCCGAAACCGGCTTCTTCCTTGAGCTCACGGTCGGCCGCCGCCAACACGTCTTCGCCCGGTTCGATCAGGCCCTTGGGCAGTGACAGTTCATACTCGTCGGTGCCGCCGCAATATTCTTCGATCAGCAACGCATGGTCCGAGTCGATCATCGCCACGATCATCACCGCGCCATATCCGGCACCCCTGCCCACCAGGCGCTCGTAGGTCCGCTCCACGCCATTGGAAAAGCGCAATTGCACTTCCTCCACGCGGAACAAACGGCTACTGGCGACTATTTCGCGGGCGAGGACGGTGGGTTTCTGGCGCATGAGCGGCTCCTTGGCGTGATCGGGTTACTATACCGTGGCTTTTCCGATTGTCTGTGTCGGATATCTTTTCTTACATGAGTGTTCTTTATGCCTCCATTGCCCTGGCACGCCATCGACACCGTCCTGCTGGACATGGACGGCACCTTGCTCGACCTGCACTTCGACAACCATTTCTGGATGGAGCACCTGCCCCAGCGCTATGCCGAGTTGCATGGTGTGAGCCGGGCCATGGCCGAGATGGAGCTGCAGCCGCTGTTCGAGCGTAACGCCGGACAGTTGCAATGGTATTGCCTGGATTTCTGGAGCGCCGAACTCAAGATCCCGGTACGCGAGCTCAAGCTGGAAACCGCGCACCTGATTGCCTTGCGCCCGGATGCCGACACCTTCCTGGCGGCGATCAAACAGGCGGGCAAGCGGGTGATCCTGATCACCAACGCCCATCGGGATTCGCTGTCGTTGAAGCTGGAACGCATCGAGTTGGCGCCTTATTTCGAGCGACTGATCAGCTCCCATGACTATGGTTTCGCCAAGGAAAACCCGCAGTTCTGGGACGCCCTGCACGCCGACATCGCCTTCGACCCGGCCCGCAGCCTGTTTATCGACGACACCTTGCCGATCCTGCGCAGCGCCCGGGATTTTGGCGTGCGGCACTTGCTGGCGGTGAAGGAACCGGACAGCCGGAAGGGGCCCAAGGACACGGCGGAGTTTGCAGCGGTTGGGGATTACCGGGACTTGATCGTAGGTTTGTAACAACGCTGAAGGTCCAATGTGGGAGCGGGCTTGCTCGCGAATACGGTGTGTCAGCCACTGAATATATTGACTGATCCACCGCTTTCGCGAGCAAGCCCGCTCCCACATTGGGTCCGCGGATTACTCAGGAATACGCAGCGTCTGCCCTGGGTAGATTTTGTCCGGATGGGACAGCAGCGGCTTGTTGGCTTCGAAGATTTTGTTGTACTGGTTGGCGTTGCCATACACCGCCAGCGAAATCGCGCTCAGGGTGTCGCCCTTTTTCACCACGACAAAGCGGGCCGCCGCGACAGCAGGACCGGAAACGGTGATCTGGTCATCAACACTCGCAACGCCGGCGATGTTGCCCAGCGCCAGCAATATCTTCTCTTTCTCTTCCTGGCTGGCGACTTCACCTGTCACGGTCACCTTGTCACCGTCGACGGTGGTTTGCACATTGGGGTTACCCAAACCAACCTTGGCCACGTGCTCTTTTAACTGCTCGCTCGCGTTGGCATTACCCGGTGTCAACAGGTCAATCAACTTCTCGCCTGCTTCCTTAACAAAGCTTAAAAGACTCATGGTGCGCTCTCCTTGGGATTTAATTTCCAGATGCCAAAGACTAGACCAGTCCTACAGAATTG
Source organism: Pseudomonas sp. B6001 (assembly GCF_013386015.1). Classification (NCBI taxonomy): domain Bacteria; kingdom Pseudomonadati; phylum Pseudomonadota; class Gammaproteobacteria; order Pseudomonadales; family Pseudomonadaceae; genus Pseudomonas; species Pseudomonas sp. B6001. Next base: position 64,095 of record NZ_JACAOX010000021.1, on the reverse strand, counting down.
GGTTCCAGCCTGACCAAAGACCCAAACACGCTAGAATCCCACCGCATTGGAATAAGCCCGGAGCGAAGATGGACATCAAACAGCTGAAATTCCTCATCGCCCTCGACGAAACCCGTCACTTTGGCCAGGCGGCGGCGCGCTGCCACATTACCCAGCCGACCCTGTCGATGCGCCTGCGCAGCCTGGAGGAAGAGCTGCAGTTGCCGCTGGTCAATCGCGGGCAGCGCTTCGAAGGCTTTACCGCCCCCGGCGAACGCGTGCTGGCCTGGGCACGCACGGTGCTGGCGGCCTATGACGGCTTGCAGGCCGAGGCCGCTGCGTGTCGCGGCAACCTGGTAGGCACGTTGCGCCTGGGGGTGGTGCCGTTGTCGAGCTTCGATCCGCTGGCGTTGATGCAGAAGCTGCACAAGGAACACCCCAGCCTGCGCTTTGAGTTGTCCGCGTTAAGCTCCGAGCAAATCCTTGAACAGCTCGCCAGCAACCGCCTGGACCTCGGTGTGTCGTACCTCGAGCGCCTGGACGCCGAACGTTTCGACTCCCTGGCCCTGGGCGAAACCCGCATGGGCCTGCTGTACGACCAACGGTTCTTCAGCTTCGGCGACAAGCCCCTGAGTTGGGAGGCGCTAATCGAACTGCCCTTGGGCATGCTCACCAGCGGCATGCACTTTCGCCAGTCCATCGACCACAATTTCCACAGCCGTGGCCTCAACCCGCAGCCACTGTTACAGACCGATGCCGTCCATCAATTGTTACAAGCGGTGCACGGCGGCCTGTGTTGCGCGGTGATGCCACTGGACGGCGGCCTCGACGCCCTCACCGAGCACCTGCGCCTGCAACCCATTGAAGACGCTCAAACTTTGGCTCGCCTGGGGTTGATCATGCGCCGCAGTGCACCCCGTTCGGCCTTGGCGGAAGCGTGTTTTGCGCTGTATCAGAAATCGCTGATCGAGACTTGATCGACGGCATCTATCGGTAGATCAGTACTGACGATTAGACGCGACCCTTTGTCGCGCCTAGTCTTACAGCTGAATACTCCCGGTGGTAATGCCCAATGAACGCCCAGCGCCCAGTCTGCGCGGCGCCCGCCCTCGAAACGCCCGCGCCCGCCGCCAGCCAGAGCTACCAGTTTTGTAATCTCGAACACACCGAATCGGCCAGCACCGCGCTTGCCGAGGAAGTCGCGTTGGCGATTGCCTATAACGACATCAGCCAGGCGGTGATGCTGGTGACGCCGACCGACCTTGAAGACTTTATTGTCGGATTCAGCATCGGTAGCGGCATTATCGAAGACGTTAGCGACATTTATGACCTGAAAATCAGCGGTTCGGGCTCGACCCAATACGCTCAGGTGCAGATTTCCAGCCGCGCGTTCTGGAATATGAAGCAGCAGCGCCGGCAACTTGCCGGCACCAGTGGCTGTGGGCTGTGCGGCGTAGAAGCCGTGGAGCAGGCGCTGCCCAACCTCAAGGTGTTGCCCGGCGCGCCGTTGCCGCCTGCCGAATGGCTGGATGGCCTGCGCCAGCGCATCAGCGCGTTCCAACCGCTGGGCCAGTACAGCGGCGCGGTGCATGCGGCGGTGTTCATGAACAACCAGGGCGAATTGCTGCTGGGCCGTGAAGACATCGGCCGGCATAACGCCCTCGACAAGCTGATCGGTGCGCTGATCCGCCAAAAGATTCCGACCGACGGCGGCCTGGCGATTGTTACCAGTCGCTGCAGCCTCGAACTGATCCAGAAAGTCTTGCGTGCAGGCATCCAGACCCTGGTCAGCCTGTCGTCGCCCACCGGCCTGGCCCTGCAATGGGCTCGCCGGCACAACCTCAATCTCATCCACCTGCCGCAGAAAAGTGCGCCGCGGGTCTATAGCCCTGCGATGGAGAATCAAGCGTGAGTAATCATCATCAAGCCGACGACAAACCCACTCCGCGCTACAAGCCCTATAAAGGCCCGGCGGGTGGTTGGGGCGCACTGATCAGCGTGGCGCAAGCCTGGCTGACCAGCGACAACGCGCTGAAAAACATCCGCATGATGCTCAAGACCAACCAGAACGGCGGCTTCGACTGCCCGGGCTGCGCCTGGGGCGACTCGCCGGAAAGCGGCATGGTCAAGTTCTGCGAGAACGGCGCCAAGGCGGTCAACTGGGAAGCCACCAAGCGCCGGGTCGACGCGGCATTCTTCGCCAAGCACAGCGTCAGCGCGCTGCTGGAGCAGAGCGACTACTGGCTTGAGTACCAAGGCCGCCTGACCGAGCCGATGAGCTACGACGCCGAAACCGACCGTTACAAACCTATCAGCTGGGAATCGGCTTTCGACTTGATCGGCAAGCACCTCAATGCGCTGCCAAACCCGGACATGGCCGAGTTCTATACCTCGGGCCGGGCCAGCAACGAAGCGGCTTACCTGTATCAACTGTTTGTGCGCGCCTACGGCACCAACAACTTCCCGGACTGCTCGAACATGTGCCACGAAGCCAGCGGCGTCGCCCTGGCGCAAAGCGTGGGCGTGGGCAAAGGCACCGTGACCTTCGATGACTTCGAGCATGCGGACGCGATTTTCGTCTGGGGCCAGAACCCCGGCACCAACCACCCACGCATGCTGGAGCCACTGCGCGAAGCGGTAAAACGCGGCGCCCAGGTGGTGTGCATCAACCCGCTGAAAGAGCGCGGCCTGGAACGCTTCCAGCACCCGCAACACCCGCTGGAAATGCTCACCAACGGCGACAAGCCAACCAACACCGCCTACTTCCGCCCGGCGCTGGGAGGCGACATGGCCATCCTGCGGGGCATGGCCAAGTTCCTGCTGCTGTGGGAACGCCAGGCCCAGGCCGAAGGCAAGGAGGCCGTGTTCGACCACGACTTCCTCAACGAACACACCGCCAACGTGCTGGATTACCTGGGCAAGATCGACGACACCTCATGGGATGAAATCGTCGAGCAGTCCGGCCTGACCCTGGTGGAGATCGAGCAAGCGGCGCGCATGTACGCCAAAGGCAAGAACGTGATCATGTGCTGGGCGATGGGCATCACCCAGCATCGCCACTCGGTGCCGACCATCCAGGAAATCGCCAACCTGATGCTGCTGCGCGGCAACATCGGCCGCCCGGGCGCGGGCCTGTGCCCGGTGCGTGGCCACAGTAACGTGCAGGGCGACCGCACCATGGGCATCAACGAACGGCCACCGGTGGCGTTCCTCGATGCCCTGGAGCGTCGTTTCCAGTTCCAGGTGCCGCGCGATAACGGCCACAACGTGGTGGAAGCGATTCACGCCATGCTCGAAGGCCGCTCCAAGGTCTTTATCGGCCTGGGCGGCAACTTCGCCCAAGCCACCCCGGACAGCCCACGCACCTTTGAAGCACTGCGCAATTGCGACCTGACCGTACAGATCAGCACCAAGCTCAACCGCAGCCACCTGATGCATGGCAAGGACGCGCTGATCCTGCCGTGCCTGGGCCGCACCGACATCGACATCCAGGCCGAAGGCCCGCAAGCCGTGACCGTTGAAGACTCGTTCAGCATGGTCCACGCCTCCAACGGCCAACTGCAGCCGCTGTCGAAACAGATGAAATCCGAGCCTGCGATTCTGGCGGGCATTGCCGCCGCCACCCTGGGCAGCAAGCCGGTGGACTGGAACTGGCTGGTGGCCGATTACGACCGTATTCGCGACCTGATCGCCGACACCATTCCGGGCTTCAAGGACTTCAACGAGCGCCTGAAAAACCCGGGCGGTTTCTACCTGGGCAACTCGGCTGGCGCCCGTCGTTGGAACACCCCGTCGGGCCGCGCCAACTTCCGCCCGAACATCCTGCCCAAGGACCTGGTGCACGAACGCACCCGCAACACCGGGCAATTGCCGGACCTGATCATGCAGTCGATGCGCTCCCACGATCAGTACAACACCACCATCTATGGCCTGGACGACCGCTATCGTGGGGTCAAGGGCCAGCGGGATGTGTTGTTCGTCAACGAAGCCGACATCATCCGCCTGGGCTTCAAGCCGGGGCAGAAGGCTGACATCGTGTCGATCTGGGACGACGGCCGTGAGCGTCGGGTGAAGGGCTTTACCTTGCTGGCATTTGATATTCCGGCGGGGCAGGCTGCGGCTTATTATCCGGAAGTGAATCCGCTGGTGCCGCTGGAAAGCACGGGGGATGGCAGCCATACGCCAACGTCGAAGTTTGTAGCGATCCGCCTGGAAGCAGCGAGTGCAACCGGCTTGATCATGGCGAAGTCGGCCTAAGCGACACCTCGCCACAGACAGCACCCGAGTTTCTTACGGGCACAAAAAAGGCCGCTTTTGCATAAAAGCGGCCGTTCCGAAGTAACTAAAGACTCGCAAAACTCACTTAAGTTCCCTATACAAAACAGCAACTTAGAGAATTGTATACAACCCATACCACTGGTCGGGTTTCGATTGTCACCGTCTCGATACAACCTCAGGATCGCGCCGTCATCCTCTTGAGGTTCCTCTATGAAGTTCTCCTCGATTCTCTTGTTGTCCCTTGGCCTGGTCAGTGGCGCAGCCATGGCCGGTGGCACCACCGAAGCCGGTGTGGGCGGCGCATTGGGCGGGGTTCTAGGTTCTGTCGTAGGTCAGCAGCTGGGCGGTAACACCGGCTCGGCGATTGGTGCAGCACTCGGCGGCGCGGGCGGCAGTGCGGTCGGCGCAGACAAGCGCAGCCGCGGTGAAGCAGCCATTGGCGGCGCATTGGGCGCAGCCGGCGGCAACGTGGTGGGTCGCAGTGTCGGCGGCAGCACCGGCAGCCTGATCGGCGCAGCAGCCGGCGGTGGCGCCGGTGGCGCACTGGGCAACTACATGGGCAACAAGAGCGATGACGATGATCGTCGTTACCGTGGGCGTGATAACCGCCGCTATGACCGCGATGACCATCGCGGGCGCGGCCATGCTTATGGGCATCGCAAAAACAAGCATCACTATCGCCACCACCGGTAACACGCGAATCGAAAGAACAACGCGGGTTTAATGTGGGAGCGGCGGTGCGCCGCTCCCACATTTGATTTTCATTGCTTCGCAGATCGTATTCAGATCACCAATCGCTGTAACGCCTCGCGCAACATCCCCGGGATCGTCACCGGCTGGTTCGACGCTCGATCCACAAACACATGCACAAACCTCCCCGCAGCACAGGCATCTTCTTCTCCCGCCTTGAACACCGCCAACTCATACTGCACCGAACTGTTGCCCAACTTGCCCACCCGCAGGCCGATCTCGATGCGGTCCGGAAAGGCAATCGAGGCGAAGTAGTCGCACGCCGAACTCACCACAAACCCAACCACTTCGCCGTCATGAATATCCAACCCGCCCTGCTCGATCAGGTAGGTATTCACCGCGGTGTCGAAGAAGCTGTAGTAGGTGACGTTATTCACATGGCCATATACATCGTTGTCGTGCCAGCGCGTGATGATCGGCTGGAAGTGGCGGTAATCGGCGCGTTGTGGCATGGCGTTGGTCATCGGTAAAACCCGGGCAGGAGGTGGCTCTCTTGATACTGGGTTCAAGCACTACCCGCAAGCCTAGGTTGGGCTTTGCTCAATCGTTTGCTGGACGCACGCCATACGCTTGAGCGCTTGATCCGTCTCGGCCGATTGCTGCAGGCACTGGCGATAGGCGGTGATATAGGTCTCGACTGCAGCGCTGGCCTGCTGCGGCGTGACCCGCGCCAGATACTCCACGAACGAACGCCGGCCGATCTGGAAGTGTTGGTAATCCAGCGGAAAATCCCAATAACCACCCCAGGTCAAAAAGCCGTGTTCGGCGAACAGGTCAATCACCTCTTCTGCCCGGCCAGGGCGCGCCGGCTTGCCGGGGCGGGCATCCAGGCGGTTAACGGCATTTGCGGTACTTGCCTTGGGCTCAACAGTGGCCTGGCCGGTGAATTCGCCTCGCGGGTTACGCCCGAACAAAACGAATGGGTTTTGCAGAGGGTTAAGGTCAATTGCGGCGCCATAGGCGTGCAGCGACCACCCCGAAGCGCCACTGACCTGGCGCCCATTAAAACCACTGGTATTGTTGCGGGCCATCGAGACCTTGTCGTTGCCTCGATAGGTTTCCAGCCTGACCGCCTGATGCACCGGGAACCGACGTTGCAGCAACTGCCTGAAGATCTCCTCCACATGGGGTGCGATGGCATCCAGCACCACGAGCTGCCCGTTGTTATGCAGCACTCCGCCAAAGTCCACATAGCTGAACGTCACCCGCGCCAGGCGTGCGCAGGGCAATGGATTGGCGGCGGTGATGGTGTTGCGAAGCTGCATCTGCCGACAGTCATTCATGCTCAACGGGATGACCGAGGCCAGCGTGCCTTGTGCGACCAGCAACCCGGCGAACAGCAAGACGCCGGGGACAACACCACGAGAAAAACCAAAAGCCATGGGCAATTCCTTTGCAGAAGAAGTGAAGCGTCAAACCTTCTCACCTGCGGGCACCGTCCGGCTGTCGGCGGCGTCTGCCACTGGAAGGGAAAGCGCGACCCTCCAGGCCGGAAATCAGAGTGCCTCCAACCCTGCCTCCGCCCATTCACGAACCTCTGCATAGGGATACTCCTCCAGTACCGCGAAACCTGGAATCCCTCGTGCCTTCAGCTTGGTAAACAACGGCACGCTGAGACCGCATAAAAACCGTGTCAGCCGCTCCGCGCTTGGCAAGTCGCCGCTGTATTCATGGTGGCTGTGGATAAATTCACCGCACAGCGCGAGAAAGTTTTTATCCACAAGCGGCGGCAAGTTCGGCGGCGCCGGCAAGTGGGCGACGTTACCGTGGCACACCGAGCAGTGCCCGCACTGCCGGGGCGCGTTTTCATCGCCGAAATAGTGCGCCAGGCGGTAACCCAGGCACTCCTGTGTCGCGAACAGATCCAGCATGGCGTGAATTCGCGCCACCTCCGTCACCTCATGCTGCTTGAAGCCTGTGTATAACTCCGTGCTCAGCGCCTGTGGATCGAAGTCGGTATTCAGCAGGGCGTAAACCTCGGTCATCTGCCGGCTTTCCATCTCGATCAGGCCTTGTTCCTGAAAGTAATCCAGGGCCTTCACCACCCGGCTGCGCTCGGCCTGGTGCTGTTGATACAGCGCGTCGAAGTCCACCGTCGCCCAGGTTTTCGCCCGTTTGCAGACCTGGATAATCGCTGCGACAAACTGCTGCCGCTCGCCGGTAAAACGCGCCAGCAATGCCTCTGGTTCAATCAAATACTTGAAGCGGTATTCGGCATAAAACGCGTAGCGTGGCGCGATCACACCCTTGAGTTCAAGCTGCACGAGCAAGGTCTTCAGCGGTAGTTCACGGATGTTGCTGTGGTCCGACAGTGACCGGAGCATAAACTCCCACTGTCCATCGGCACGGACCGCCTGTATTTCCTCCAGGACTCGGCGAATACCTTCCTGTTCCGGCGTATCGCCGTACACAAAGTTTTCCAGGATATTCAGGCTGTCGCGGTTGGCCAGAACCAGACACTCAGACGGCTGCCCGTCACGCCCGGCGCGGCCGATTTCCTGGCTGTAGTTCTCGATGGATTTGGGCAGGTCGAAGTGCACCACGTTGCGGATATCGCTTTTGTCGATGCCCATGCCGAAGGCAATGGTGGCGACGATGCAGTTGGATTGACCGCCCATGAATCGCTTCTGAATGGCCTCCCGCTTATCGTGAGCCAGGCCCGCGTGATAAGCCTCGGCCTGGATTCCATTGCGATTCAAATGCTCGGCAATCTGCTCCGCGGTTTTTTGCAGCGTGACGTAGACGATGCTTGGCTGATTGGCTCGCTCCTGCATCCACGTCACCAGCCGTCGTCGCTTGTCCTGGCCACTGACGGGCTCAACCAGCAGGTTGAGGTTGGAGCGGTAGAACCCGGTGGTGATCACATCGTCAGGTGCAATGGCGAACTTGGCCTGCATGTCAGCGATCACCTTGGGCGTCGCCGTGGCGGTCAGCAGCAGCGCCTGGGGGATGCGGAACTGGCGTTGGTAATCCGGCAGCTTCAGGTAGTCCGGGCGAAAGTTATGGCCCCATTCGGAAATGCAGTGAGCCTCATCCACCACCAGCAGCGAGATCGGCACGCTTTGCAGGAAGTTGCGAAAGCGCTCGTTCTTCAAGCGCTCCACGGAAACCATCAGGATCTTCAGCTCGCCCGAACGCGCCCGGGCCATGACGTCATTGGCATCATCGCGGCTCTGGGCCGAGTCGATGCTGCCCGCCGAGATACCGTGGCGCTGCAGGAAACCCAACTGGTCCTGCATCAGCGCCAGCAACGGCGACACCACCAGCGTCAGGTGCGGCAGCAACACGGCGGAAAGTTGATAACACAGGGACTTGCCGGAACCGGTGGGAAAAATCGCCGCCGCCGAACGGCCGGCCAGCACGGCACTGACCACCGCCTCCTGGCCCAAACGAAACTGTGGATAACCAAAGACCTGTTGGAGGGTGTTGTGCATAAGCTGTCACTCCATTGACCGCTGAACGAGCCCAAAACATAGACCAGCGCATTCAGCGAATCGAGAAAGGTCGCAAGGAAAAAAGAGTCTGGATGATACACAGCCTGGGAAGTGGAGTAGGCACCCGTAAGAAACGTTCCAACCTTACGCGGGACGCATCTCGAAACTCATTGCGCTACAATCAACCTTCGCACCGAGAGGACGCTGTCATGGCCGAACTGACGTTTGAGCAAAAGCAGGATCACTACGACAAGATCCGTCGTTCCAACTACCTGGCCAGCCTGCGCCTGGAAGGGTTCGACACCCAGCCCGCCGACGTCGACAAACCCCTGCCGACCCGCGAAGCCGTCCTCGCCAAGTACCGCAACACCCCACGCTGATGCTCGACAAATATGGCGTGGGCCAGGACCCGTACTGCTACCCCGGTAGCAGCGTCCTGCGCAACCGCCTCGATTTGTTCGACGAAGAACGCCTGCACCAGGCCGAGCGGGAACTGTCTGAAATCGCTGTCGGCAGCCTTCCGCTGTATCCCCCGCCCTACGACCTGGAACGCCTGCAACACATCCACCGCACCCTGTTCGCGGACATTTACGAATGGGCCGGGGAACTGCGTACGGTCAACATCCAGAAAGGCGACACGCTGTTCTGCACACCGGAGCGCATCCCGCCTGAGGCGAGCAAGATCATCCAGCACATGGCGCAGGCGAACTGGTTTGTCGGGGTGACGCAGGCGGAGTTGGTGACGCAAGTCGCCGAAGCTTATGGCGACCTCAACGTGATCCACCCGTTTCGCGAAGGGAACGGCCGGGCGCAGCGGATTCTGTTCGAGCAGATCATCGTGAATGCCGGGTTTTCGGTGAATTGGTGGCTGGTGAAGAATGCGGCGTGGATACCGGCGAACATCGATGCGGTGGCGTGTGATTATCGGGGGTTGGAGGCGATTTTCGAGCGGTGTATCAGCACCCCGCGCTAGCCCCGATCGTTCCCTACGCTCCGCGTGGGAATGCCGCCAGGGACGCTCCGCGTCCCGTCATCCGCGCACGACCCAAGCCATGAACACTGGTGACGCGGAGCGTCACGGGATGCATTCCCACGCGGAGCGTGGGAACGATCAAATGTGGGAGCTGGCTTGCCTGCGATAGCGGAGTGTCAGACAACACCTTTACCACTGAAACACCGCCATCGCGGGCAAGCCCGCCTCCCACATTTGACCAGTTTCGTTTGAAGGATCGCGGTGCCATCGATAAAGTCGGTCGCCTCCACCCACTCTCGCGTAACCACCATGAACCTGGCCCCCAACTTCCCCGAAGACATCGCGATGCAGCAGCTCCTGCAACTGCTGCATGAAGAAATTGGCCTGCCCGAACATAAGACGTTGCGCCTTGAAACCGCCATCAACCTCGAACTGGGCAGCGACGGCACCGAAGCCAATCAATTGATGGAAGCTCTGGAGCAAGACTTCGCTGTCGACTTGAACGACTACGACGCTTATCGTTATTTCCAACCTCCCGTCTTCGATGTCTTCCTGAAGCACAGAGCCAAAGGCCGCGGCGACAAAATCCCGCTGACCATCGGCATGCTTTACCTGGCTATCAAGGCCCAACGCTGGGACACGCAAACCCTGGAAAACCTGTAGGAGCGAGCTTGCTCGCGAAAAACCTGAGAGCGCCGCGTTCCCCCTGAAAGCCCGCATTATCGTTAACGACCTTCGCGAGCAAGCTCGCACCTACAACCAAGGACCTTACATGGACGTACTAATGGGCCTGCTGGCCGCCCTGCTCTGGGGCGGCACGGACTTCCTCGTGGGCCTCAACGCCCGAGCTGTCGGCGTCAAACGCGCGGTGTACTTCGGCCAGGCGCTGGGCTTCCTGATCATGACCCTGCTGCTGGTCATATTCCCGGCCTTCCTCGTCAAATCCCTCGCGGCGCCTTTGAGTGTCTGGCTCCTGGGAGCCGCAGCAGCCCTGCTGACCGTCTCCGGCGCCCTTGCGCTGTCCAAGGCCTTCTCGCTGGGCAAAGCGGCCATTGTCGCGCCGCTGGTGACGTCCTACGGTGTCGTGACTACTTTGCTGTCATGGGCCAGCGGCGAACACATCAGCCTGATCCAACTCGGCTGCATCGCTCTCTGCGTAATTGGCGTGATCCTGTCCAGCATTCACAAGGACAATGGCGTCCCTCACAACAGTTCCAGCCGCTCAATCGCCTACGCGATGCTCGCAGCGTTGCTCTACGGCACAAGCTTTTGGGTGCAGGGCCGCTACACCCTGCCGACGCTTGGCCCGGTCACGATGCTTTGGCTTGGGTATTTGGTTGGCCTGTGCGTCCTGGTGTTGATGGTGCTTAAGATCAAAGACGGCCTGAAAATCCCACCGCTGAAAAACTGCGCAACGCTGACCAGCGCGAGCCTGATGAACCTGGGTGGGTTCTCGGCGTTCTCGTGGGGCGCAATGGCGGGGTCGGTTTCCGTGGTGACGGTGATCAGCACCCTGTCCGGTGGGATCGCCGCGATTCTGGGGTTTGTGTTTTTCAAGGAGCGGCTGTCAGCGGTGCAAGTGACCGGTGTGGTGCTGGTGTTAGTGGGAGCCGTGGTTCTGCACCTCGTCGACTGATCCTTCGCCCACAAAAAAGCCGCCCACTAGGGGCGGCTTTTTCACAACGGCCGAATCTTACAACTTCGGACCCGCAGCCTTGATCGCATCGCTCACTTCAAACTTCTTGAAGTTCTCGATGAACAGACCCGCCAGCGCTTTCGCCGCTTCATCGTAGGCAGCCTTGTCAGCCCAAGTGTTACGTGGGTTCAACAGGCCAGTCTCGACGCCCGGTACAGCCAATGGCACGTCCAGGTTGATGGTGTCCAGGTGCTCGGTCTCGGCACCAATCAACGCACCGCTCTGGATCGCTGCAATCACGCCACGGGTGGTCGGGATGTTGAAGCGCTTGCCAACGCCGTAGCCGCCGCCGGTCCAGCCGGTGTTGACCAGGTAGACCTTGGAGCCGAAGCCGCGCACGCGCTTGATCAGCAGTTCTGCGTATTCACCAGCCGGGCGTGGGAAGAATGGCGCGCCGAAGCAGGTGGAGAAGGTCGACTTGATGCCGCCGCCCGAACCCATTTCGGTCGAGCCCACCAGAGCGGTGTAGCCGGACAGGAAGTGGTAGGCCGCTTGTTCTTCGCTGAGGATCGACACGGGCGGCAGTACGCCGGTCAGGTCGCAGGTCAGGAAGATCACAGCGTTTGGCTCGCCACCGAGGTTTTTCTCGGAGCGCTTGGCCACGTGCTCCAGCGGGTAGGCGGCGCGGCTGTTCTGGGTCAGGCTGACGTTGGTGTAGTCGGCGTGCTTGGCATCGTCGATCACCACGTTTTCGAGCACGGTGCCGTGCTTGATGGCTTTCCAGATCACCGGCTCGTTCTTCTCGGACAGGTCGATGCACTTGGCATAGCAACCGCCTTCGATGTTGAACACCACACCTTCGCCCCAGCCGTGTTCGTCGTCGCCGATCAGGTAGCGGCTTTCGTCGGCGGACAGGGTGGTTTTACCGGTGCCCGACAGACCGAAGAACAGGGTCACGTCGCCGGCTTCGCCGATGTTGGCGGCGCAGTGCATCGGCAGCACGTCGGAGGCCGGCAGCAGGAAGTTCTGCACCGAGAACATGGCTTTTTTCATTTCACCGGCGTAACGCATGCCGGCGATCAGGACTTTTTTCTGGGCGAAGTTGAGGATCACGCAACCGTCGGAGTTGGTGCCGTCACGCTCTGGCACGCATTCGAAGTTGGCCACGTTGAGCACTTGCCACTCTTCACGACCGGCCGGGTTGTACTGGGCCGGGTTGATGAACAGGCAACGACCGAACAGGTTCTGCCAGGCAGTCTGGGTGGTCATTTTCACGGCCAGGTAGTGGTCTTCTGCAGCCCCTACGTGAACGTGGGAAACGAAATGCTCTTGCGCGTTGTTGAATGCCTCGACGCGAGCCCACAGGGCATCGAACTTGTCGGCCGGGAACTTGCGGTTGATCGGGCCCCAGGCAATGGCAGCCTGGGTGGAAGGCTCTTCAACGATGAAGCGGTCGACTGGCGAACGGCCGGTACGGTGACCGGTTTCTACGACCAGCGCACCGGTATCGGCAAGCACGCCTTCACCGCGCTGCAGGGCTTCTTTGACCAGATCGTCAACACTCAGATCGGTGTATACGGCGTTATTGGCTTGCGTCATGAGGTTCCCCGTCGGCCAGTGGCCGAGTGCTCCAAACGTTTTGTAGTAGAAAGTTGCGCACTACTACCGCGAAAAAAGTGGGCCGGATTATGCCAGAAAAGCCCAAAAAGAGTAGGGCCCTCCGGTCAGAACGGCGGAAATCCGGCGTTTGTCAGGTGATTTACCTGTGCTTAAACGTTTTAGTGGCGGGTGCCTGAAGGGGTATCTACGCCCGCGCCGGCGAATAATTGAGCAATATCGGCAGCGTCGAACAGGTAGCGCTGGTTGCAGAACTGGCAGTCGATCTCGATGTTGCCACCGTGTTCCACCACCAGGTCCTGCGCATCTTCCAGGCCCAGGCTGACCAGGGCAGTTGCCGAGCGCTCGCGGGAGCAGCTGCAGTGGAAGCGCAGGGACTGCACGTCGAACAGGCGCACGGCCTCTTCGTGGTAGAGGCGGTGCAGGATGGTTTCGTTATCCAGGCCCAGCAACTCTTCGGCTTTCAGGGTGCCGGCCAGGGCGGTGATGTGGGCCCAGCTGTCGGCGCGGTCTTCTTCGTCCTTGATGCGGTCGGCCGGCAGTTGTTGCAGCAGCAGGCCACGGGCGCGCTTGCCGTCGGCGTTGAGCCAGAAGCGGGTGCCCACTTGCTGGGACATCACGAAATAATTGGTGAAGCAGTCGGACAGGGTTTCGCCGTCGAGGTCGACGATGCCCTGGTAACGCTGGCCTACCGTCGGGTCGACGGTCAGGGCCAGCACGCCGTCTGGCATCAGGTCAGCCAGGGTCGCATCGGCGGCGATGCGGTCGGCGTCGTAGCGGGCCAGCCCACGGATTTCGCGCTCGCTGGAGCATTCGATCATCAGCAGCGGGATCGGGCCTTCGGAGCGGGCCTGCAGGATCAGCAAGCCATCGAACTTCAGGGTGCCCACCAGCAGCGAGGCAGCCGCCATCAGTTCGCCGAGCAATTGCGCGACCGGCTCCGGATAGGGGTGCTTGGCGAGGACTTCGGCATAGCTGCGCTCCAGGGCGACCAGTTCGCCGCGGGCGTCGCTGTCGTCGAAGATGAAGCGTTGGGTGAAGTCGGTATCCGGTAGATCAGTCATAGGTCTGGGTATCTGAATTGATGACAAAAAGATGACAAGGTTTATAGAATTACACGCTTTAGCACCGTTTTGGTGCGGCCTTCTGCGGGAAAACGAAGCGCTTTAAAGCTAAGAGGAAACAGTTTATGAACAATCCGGGTTTGTTCCAAGCCAGGTGGGACCTCGGTCGATTGGCCCTGTGTAATTTACTCGCTGTGGGGCTGCTGTGTTTTTGGCTCTGGCCGGCGGGCCAGGCGCTCTGCACGGTTTTCGACGAGTGGCTGTTTCATCTGCTCAATGACCCGCTGGCAAGCAGCTCCGCGTGGCTGCATGTGTGGGCGGTGGCCAGTTTGCGGCCGTTTGACGCGGTGGTCGGGGTGATTCTGCTGACGCTGTTGATCCGTGGCGACTGGGTGTTCAAGGCGATTGAAGTGCGCCAGGCGTTTTTCGGCTTCCTGGGCATTTTGCTGCTGTTGCTGTTTATCCGCATGCTGTTTTCCAAGCTGGCGGCGCAAATGGGCTGGCAACACCATAGCCCGTCGATGGTGATCAGCGGCGCGATTCAGATGAGCGACTATTTCCCGGGCCTGGAGAAGACATGGGAGTTGAAGGACCGCTCCAGCCAGAGCTTCCCGGGGGATCATGCATCGGTATTGCTGATCTGGGGGATGTTCATGACCGTGTTTGCCAAGCGGATCGGGCAGGTGCTGGTGATCTGGGGCTTGGCGCTGCTGTTCATGATGCCGCGGCTGGTGGCCGGTGCGCATTGGGGGCAGGACGATTATATCGGTGGGGTGTTGCTGGCGCTGTTGGCGTTGGGCTGGGGTTACTACACGCCCTTTGCAGCGAAGGTTTCGCGGGGGCTGGTGCGAGTGACGAGCCCGGTGTTTGAGTTGTTTCGGCGAGTACCGCTGGTTAATCGCTTGAGCGTGATTCGCAGCGTTTGAGTTGAAATAGCAGGAGCCGACCTGGCTCCTGCGGTCTGCCGATTAATCATCATTGCCACTGCCGCGAAACTTGAACAGGTCGCGCCGCTGCTTCTTGCTTGGCTTGCCGTCGGTGGTCATGCCCAGGGAGCCGGCCTTGCGCATGGCCGCCGCGTTTTCGCGCTTGGCGATGCTGGCTTCGGTCTCGGTATACAACGCCTGCGCCTCGGGAGCGCCCCTTCGCACAATTGAAAGCGCCTGGACCACGACGGTTCGTTCATCAAACCCGGCACGGATCTGAAACTCATCGCCGATGCGTGGCTCCTTGCCGGGCTTGCAACGCTCGCCGCGCCAATGCACCTTGCCACTCTCGATCGCCGCCTTGGCCAAGGCACGGGTCTTGAAGAAACGCGCCGCCCACAACCACTTGTCCAAACGGACTTTTTCTTCCTCTTCCTGCTTCTGAGCCACTTGAATTCCTCGCTCTGAAAAATGTCGCAACTTTACCGTTGAAACCCTTCAACGCATAAACCCTTGAGCTCACCTAAGATACGCCAGGTAGCATCCTGTTTTCGCGAGGTTAACGTGTGACCGACTTTCCCATTTCACTGACCTCGCCCAAACAAGCCTGTGCGGGCTGCCAGCAAAGTGAGCCGCTGGGCTTTGAGTTCGCCTTTGCGTATCAGCCTATCGTGGACCTGCGTAACCAGTCGATCTTTGCCCATGAAGCCTTGGTGCGCGGCGTGAATGGTGAGGGCGCGATGTCGGTGCTGGATCAGGTCAACGACAGCAATCGCTACCGTTTCGACCAGCAATGCCGCACCCGCGCGATCGCCACCGCTTCGACACTCAACATGCAGACGCACCTTTCAATCAACTTCATGCCCAATGCGGTCTATCGACCAGAACTGTGCATCCGCAGCACCCTGGAGGCGGCCCGCGCGCATAATTTTCCGTTGGATCGGCTGATTTTCGAGACCCTGGAAAGCGAGCATGTAGATAACTATCGCCATTTGACGAATATTCTGCGTGAATACCGCGAATTCGGCTTCAAGACCGCCATCGACGATTTCGGGGCGGGCTATTCGGGGCTGAATCTGCTGGCCGATTTCCAACCTGACCTGATCAAACTCGACATGGCGCTGATCCGCGATGTCGACCGTGATCGTGTCCGTCAGGTGATCGTCCGGGGGATTGTCACAATCTGTGAGCAGTTGGGCGTTACTGTCATCGCCGAGGGCATCGAAAGCGCCGGCGAGCGGGACTTTCTCGCCGACTGTGGAATATTTCTGATGCAGGGCTACTGGTTCGCCAAGCCTGCATTCAAAGCCCTGGCCGAGGTATCACCCGCCGCCTGGGCGAATTAATTGCCGGTTATTCATATTGAAGACATTTGACCATTTGACCGTTGTGGGTCTGCGTGAGTGGGTGGCACTTCCCGACTTGGGAGTGGCAGGCCTGCGCGCCAAGATCGACACCGGCGCCAGTACCTCAAGCCTGCATGCCACCGAGATCGAGCCATTTGAGCGCGACGGTGCAAAGTGGGTGCGCTTCACCGCGCACCTGGGCAGCGTGGTGCAACTGCGTCACCGGCGCTGCGAAGCACCGCTGGTGGCGATGAAAACCATTAAAAGCTCCAACGGCCAGGCCCAGGTGCGGTATGTGATCAGCACCACCCTGGCCCTGGGCGATCGGGTATGGCGGGTGGAATTCACCCTCGCCTGCCGCAAGGCCATGCGTTACCGCCTGTTGCTGGGCTCCAAGGCCCTGATTGACGGCCAACTGGTGGTCAGTCCCGGCGTCAAATACGTTCAAGACAAGCCGGTGTTCCCGGTCTCTACTACCTCTGCCACAGGTGCTGCATGAAGATCGCTGTGCTGTCGCGTAACCCGCGTCTGTATTCCACCCGTCGCCTGGTCGAGGCCGGCACCGAACGTGGCCATGAGATGGTGGTGATCGATACGTTGCGCGCCTATATGAACATTGCCAGTCATAAGCCGCAGATCCACTACCGGGGCAAACCGCTGGAAGGCTTCGATGCGGTGATCCCGCGTATCGGTGCTTCGGTGACGTTCTATGGCTGCGCGGTACTGCGCCAGTTTGAAATGATGGGGGTGTCTCCCCTCAATGAATCGGTGGCTATCGCCCGTTCGCGGGACAAGCTGCGCTCGCTGCAGTTGCTGTCGCGCCGTGGCATTGGCTTGCCGGTCACCGGCTTTGCGCACTCCCCGGATGACATTCCCGACCTGATCGAGATGGTCAACGGCGCGCCGCTGGTGATCAAGGTGCTGGAAGGTACCCAGGGCATCGGCGTAGTGCTGTGTGAAACCGCGACTGCGGCCGAGTCGGTGATCGAGGCGTTCATGGGCCTCAAGCAGAACATCATGGTGCAGGAGTACATCAAGGAAGCCGGCGGTGCGGATATCCGCTGCTTCGTGGTGGGCGACAAGGTGATTGCCGCGATGAAGCGCCAGGCCAAGCCGGGTGAGTTTCGGTCCAACCTGCACCGTGGCGGCAGTGCCAGCCTGATCAAGATCACCCCGGAAGAACGCATGACCGCACTGCGGGCAGCCAAGGTCATGGGGTTGAGCGTGGCGGGTGTGGATATATTGCGCTCCAACCACGGGCCGCTGGTGATGGAGGTGAACTCGTCACCGGGCCTGGAAGGAATTGAGACCACCACCGGCAAGGATGTGGCGGGGATCATCATTCAGCATCTGGAGAAGAGTGGTGGGCCGAATATGACCAGGACCAAAGGCAAAGGTTGAGGACACCCAACCTGTAAAGCACCGCAAAACCAGTGTGGGAGCGGGCTTGCTCGCGAAGGCGGTGGATCAGTCGACATTTCTATGGACTGACCCACCGCCTTCGCGAGCAAGCCCGCTCCCACATTTAGACCGCGTCCCTGGGCAACATCAGCCCCAACGGCAAGCGCACTCGCGCTTCCAGGCCGCCATCCGGCCGGTTGCGCAATTCGACATTGCCGCCATGCATCGAAGCAATCCGCCGCACGATCGCCAGCCCCAGGCCCGTGCCTTTGCCACCCCGGGCACGGTCGCCTCGGGTGAACGGGTTGAAGATACCTTCCAGTTCCGCCGGATCGATGCCGGCCCCACGGTCCATGACACTCAGAACCACGTAAGGCGCGCTGGTATCCCCGGAAACGTAGGCTGCTACTTCCACATCGGAACCGGCGTGATGCAGCGCGTTACCAATCAGGTTATTCAGCAGGCGCTTCATCGAAACCCGACGCAACGCGAACGGCTGGATCGGCTCCAGGCGCATGCGCACCTGCTCGCCATTCTGGTTGTAAGGAGCAACCACCTCGCGAACCAGGTCCGTCAGGTCGACCTCTTCCACCACCTCGTCCCGGCCATCGCGGATAAACGCCAGGAACTGGTCGAGAATCGCGTCCATGTCCTCGATGTCTCGAACCATGTCGTCGGTAAGGTCGGTGTGGTTACCCATCAGTTCCAGGGAAAGCCGCAGACGCGTCAGCGGCGTGCGCAGGTCATGGGACACCCCCGCCAGCATCAGCTCGCGCTCGCGCCCCGCCTGTTCGACATCCTCGGCCATCTGGTTGAACGCGCTGTACACCTCGGTCATTTCACTCGGCGTATCGCTGATGGGCAGGCGCACACTGCGGCCCTGGCCCAGCTGGCGTGCGGCAAACACCAGGCGCTTGAGCGGCTGGTTGAGCTGGCGCACGAAAATCCAGGCAGACGCGGTGGAAAGCAAGCCAATCGCCAGGAACCAGCCCAGCACGTTCCAGATCTTCTGCCCCCGCAACGGATGCGGATACAGCGGCACTTTCAGCCAGTCCTCCCCCAGGCTCGGCGCTCGCACCCACAGCGCCGGCGACACATGCATGCGCAGCCGCACCTCGGTGTCTTCACCCAGTTCGGCCTGCATCTGGCGCTGGTAGATTTCGCTGTAGGGCCAATGTTGCTCGCCCTCGGGCACGCCCGCGCCCGCGACCCGGACCAGGGTAGCGGCCTTGGCGATCTTCTCGCGGTTCTCGGGGTCTGCGGCCCAGTAGGCGCGCAAGGTCAGCGCGACACCGTGGCTGTACTGCCGGTCCACCAGCACGTCTTCGTTCATCAACAGATAAACCAGTGTCAGGGCCTTGGAAAACAGTACGACGATGAGCACCAGCCAAAGGGTGCGTGAGAAGAAACTCTGCGGGAACCACAACGGGGTTTTCATAAAAGACAGCTGGACACCTTGCAGGAGCGAGCCAAGCTCGCAGAATTGCAAACGCCGGGCAACCGGCTGACTCTTATCGAGTCATCACCGGCACGCCCGCCTCTGCAAATCATCGGTCACTTGGTTGCAGTGCCATCCGGCACAAACACGTAACCCACACCCCACACCGTCTGGATATAACGCGGCTTGGATGGATCGGGCTCGATCATCCGGCGCAGACGGGAGATCTGTACGTCGATGGAGCGCTCGAGGGCGTCCCACTCACGGCCACGGGCCAGGTTCATCAGCTTGTCGCGGGTCAGCGGCTGGCGAGCGTTCATCACCAGTGCCTTGAGCACGGCGAATTCGCCGGTGGTCAGCATGTGCACTTCATCGCCACGCTTGAGCTCACGGGTGGCCAGCGACAACTCGTAGTCGCCGAAGGTCACGCTTTCGTCTTCGCTGCCTGGAGCGCCCGGTACCGGGGCGGCCTGGCGACGCAGTACGGCCTTGACCCGTGCCATCAGCTCGTCCGGGTTGAACGGCTTGGCCAGGTAATCGTCGGCGCCCAGTTCCAGGCCCTTGATGCGGCTCAGCTCATCGCCCTTGGCGGTCAGCATGATAATCGGGATCTGATTGTTGGCGCCGCGCAGGCGTTTGCAGGCGGTCAGGCCGTCTTCGCCGGGCAGCATCAGGTCCAGCACCACCAGGTTGAAGACTTCACGTCCCAACAGGCGGTCCATCTGTTCGGTGTTTGGCACCGCGCGGGCACGGTAGCCCTTGGAGTTGAAGAAACGCTCCAGCAGGCTGCTCAGCCCCGGATCGTCATCAACGATGAGAATTTTTTCGCCTTCAGCAGTTTGTGCAGTGCTGCTCATTAGATGCTCCTCTTATCTCGGCGCGCATTATGGCGTAGCTGCCGTTATACGCACCGTGTGCATTGTTAGCAGATTTTTCCTCTACCGCCAGCGAACCCGCGCCCTACAACCTTGGCGGCAATCCCCCCAAGGGCAGAACGCTGGTTATAATGCGGCGCCTTTGTGCAGGGCAACGTCAGTTCGTTACCGTTTACTGCCAGGGGATTTTTTTCACCCGCTTGTAGTGATTTTTTCGATTTCGAGGGTCAATAGGCTGCCTCTTGACCCAGGCAGCGGCGCCAGACGGGCCGCTCAACCAGCCTCGCGGGCCTTGTTTTCCGGGCCTGCGAGCCTGCTTTCAGAATTTCAGGTGGTTTTATGGACAGCATCAACAGCCGCATCGCCGAGGAACTCGGCGTACGCCCACAACAGGTCGAAGCGGCCGTCGCTCTACTGGATGAAGGCTCCACAGTGCCCTTCATCGCCCGTTACCGTAAAGAAGTCACCGGCAGCCTCGATGATATCCAGTTGCGGCATCTGGAAGAGCGCCTGCGCTACCTGCGAGAACTCGACGAACGGCGTATCAGCATCCTCGCCAGCATCGAAGAGCAAGGCAAGCTGACCCCGCAGCTGGAACGCGACATCAAGCTCGCCGACACCAAGACCCGCCTCGAAGACTTGTACCTGCCGTACAAGCAGAAGCGCCGCACCAAGGGCCAGATCGCCCTGGAAGCGGGCCTCGGCGAGCTGGCCGACGGTCTGTTCAACGACCCGTCCCTGGCCCCGGAAACCGAAGCTGCACGCTTTGTCGATGCCGAAAAAGGCGTGGCCGACGTCAAGGCCGCCCTCGAAGGCGCCAAGTACATCCTCATGGAGCGCTTCGCCGAAGACGCCAACCTGCTGGAAAAACTGCGCAACTACCTGAAGCAGGAAGCCACCCTCAGTGCCCGCGTAATCGCCGGCAAGGAAGAGGAAGGCGCCAAGTTCCGCGATTACTTCGAACACGACGAGCCGCTGAAAAGCATGCCGTCCCACCGTGCACTGGCGATTTTCCGCGGCCGCAACGAAGGCATCCTGAGCTCCGCGCTGAAAGTCGGCGACGAGCTGCCAGGCACCATGCACCCGTGCGAAGGCATGATCGGTCAACAATTCGGCATCCAGAATCAGAATCGTCCTGCGGACAAGTGGCTCAGTGAAGTCGTGCGCTGGACCTGGAAGGTCAAGCTCTACACCCACCTCGAAACCGACCTGCTGGGCGAGTTGCGCGACGGCGCCGAAACCGAAGCCATCAGCGTATTCGCCCACAACCTGCACGACCTGCTGCTGGCCGCACCCGCCGGCCCACGCGCGACCCTGGGCCTCGACCCGGGCCTGCGCACCGGCTGCAAGGTTGCCGTGGTCGACGCCACCGGCAAGCTGCTGGATCACGCCACGGTTTACCCCCACGTGCCGCACAACAAGTGGGACCAGACCATCGCCATCCTGGCCGCCCTGTGCGCCAAGCACTCGGTGGACCTGATTGCCATCGGCAACGGCACCGCCAGCCGTGAAACCGACAAGCTGGCCGCCGAGCTGATCAAAAAATACCCAGGCATGCAGATGACCAAGGTGATGGTCTCCGAGGCCGGCGCTTCGGTGTACTCCGCGTCTGAACTGGCTTCCAAGGAATTCCCGGACCTCGACGTGTCGATCCGTGGCGCCGTGTCCATTGCTCGCCGCCTGCAGGACCCACTGGCCGAGCTGGTGAAGATCGACCCGAAATCCATCGGCGTCGGCCAGTACCAGCACGACGTGTCGCAGCTGAAACTGGCTCGCGGCCTGGACGCCGTGGTTGAAGACTGCGTGAACGCCGTGGGCGTGGACGTAAACACCGCTTCGGTTGCGCTGCTGGCCCGCATCTCCGGCCTCAACGCCACCCTGGCGCAGAACATCGTGACCCACCGCGACGAAAACGGTGCGTTCAAGACCCGTGCAGCGCTGAAAAAAGTCGCACGCCTTGGCGAAAAAACCTTCGAGCAAGCCGCCGGCTTCCTGCGCGTCATGAACGGTGACAACCCGCTGGATTCCTCGGCTGTCCACCCGGAAGCCTACCCGCTGGTACAACGCATCGCCGCTGAAACCGACCGCGACATCCGCTCGCTGATCGGCGACGCCGCGTTCCTCAAGCGCCTCGACCCGAAGAAGTACACCGACGAAACCTTCGGCGTGCCGACCATCACCGACATCCTGCAAGAGCTGGAAAAACCTGGCCGCGACCCGCGTCCCGAGTTCAAGACCGCCGAGTTCCAGGAAGGCGTCGAAGACCTCAAGGACCTGCAACTGGGGATGATCCTCGAAGGCGTGGTGACCAACGTGACCAACTTCGGCGCGTTTGTGGATATCGGCGTGCATCAGGACGGTTTGGTGCACATCTCTGCGCTTTCGGAGAAGTTCATCAAGGACCCGCGTGAAGCGGTGAAAGCCGGTGATGTGGTTAAGGTCAAGGTCATGGAAGTCGACATCCCGCGCAAACGCGTCGGCCTGTCGATGCGCATGAGCGACACCCCGGGCGAGAAAATCGACGGTGCCCGCGGCGCACGCCCGGGCTCGGCGCCACGCCAGTCCCAAGGCGCCGCCCCCCGCAAGGAAACCGCTGCGCCAGCCCCGGCCAACAACGCCATGGCTTCGCTGTTCGCCAACGCCAAACAACTGAAGAAACGTTAATGGAACTGCCAGCCGGCTTGACCCACAGCGCTTTCAGCGAACTCATTGGCTGCCGCCTGCAGCGCCTGGAAACCGGTGTTGCCGAGGTGGCCATGACCCTGGAACCGCAGTTGCGCAACCGCGCTGGCAAGCTCCATGGCGGGGCGATCTTCAGCCTGGTGGACATTGCCATGGGGCTGGCGTGTTCCAGCTCCCATGGTTTCGACCAGCAGAGCGCGACCATCGAATGCAAGATCAACTACATCCGCGCCGTTTCCGACGGCGATGTGCTGTGCACCGCCCGGGTGATTCACCCGGGTCGGCGCACGCTGGTGGTCGAGGCGGACGTGTACCAGGACGAAAAACTGGTCGCAAAAGCACAAGGCACCTTCGCTGTCCTATAGCTCCCTGTCATCGATTTGAGTTAATTTCGGCGCTTCGAAAGTTGCGCCGAACTTTTCCTCGTGCGCGATGGCCAGATTCAGGGACGAGGGCGGCTCTTTCAGAGTGGGTCAATCCGGCTCAAAAACCAGGCGATAACGCCAGTTTCCACTTCACCCTTGTAGACCGTCCTGACCACCCCCATATTGGGGCGACTGACGCGTGAAGGAATCCAACTTGAGCGAACTTCTCAACCGCCGCCTGGCCCTGCTCGGCAAGCACGAACACCTCTCTTTGCTCGAGCAATGCCTGCACGGCATCGAGCGCGAATGCCTGCGCGTCACCGGTGAAGGCCGACTGGCACAAACGCCGCATCCCGAGGCCCTGGGCGCTGCACTGACCCACGAACAGATCACCACCGACTATTCCGAGTCGCTGCTTGAATTCATCACGCCGGCGTTGCCCAACCCGGCCGATACCCTGAGCAGCCTCGACAAGATCCACCGTTTTGCCTACAGCAAGCTCGGCAGCGAGTACCTGTGGAGTCCATCGATGCCGTGCCCGTTGCCGGCCGAGGAAGATATTCCGATTGCCTACTACGGCACCTCCAACATCGGACAGCTCAAGTACGTGTATCGCAAGGGCCTGGCCCTGCGGTACGGCAAGACCATGCAGTGCATCGCCGGGATCCACTACAACTTTTCCCTGCCGGAAGACCTCTGGCCGTTGCTCAAGGAAGCCGAAGGCTTTGTGGGCACCGACCGGGATTACCAGTCCACGGCCTATATCGCGCTGATCCGTAACTTCCGCCGCTACAGCTGGCTGCTGATGTACCTGTTCGGCGCCTCGCCGGCCCTGGACGCGGGTTTCCTGCGCGGTCGTTCGCACCAGCTCGAAGTGCTGGACGCCGACACCCTGTACCTGCCGTACGCCACCAGCCTGCGCATGAGCGACCTGGGTTACCAGAGCAACGCCCAGGCCGGCCTGACGCCGTGCTACAACGACCTGGCGAGCTACACCGACAGCCTGCGCGAAGCTGTGGCGACACCCTACGCACCGTACGTCGAAGTCGGCACCCATAAGGACGGTGAGTGGGTTCAGCTCAACACCAACATCCTGCAGATCGAAAACGAGTACTACTCCAACATCCGGCCCAAGCGCGTGACCTACACTGGCGAACGGCCGATCCAGGCGCTGATGGCCCGTGGCATCCAGTACATCGAAGTGCGTTGCCTGGACATCAACCCGTTCCTGCCGATGGGCATCGACTTGCAAGAGTCGCGCTTCCTCGATGCGTTCCTGCTGTATTGCGCGCTGAATGACAGCCCGCTGTTCGCCGACAATGAGTGCGGCAACGCCACCTCCAACTTCCTCAGCGTGGTCAAGGAAGGCCGCCGTCCGGGCCTGCAATTGCAGCGCCGTGGCGAATCGGTGGACATGAAGGAATGGGCGGCAGAGCTGCTGGAGCAGATTGCTCCGCTGGCGGCGATGCTGGACCAGAGCCAGGGCATCAATGAACACAGCCAGGCGCTGGACGCGCAGCTGGCGAAGGTCAAGGATTCGTCCCTGACCCCGTCGGCCCAGGTGCTGGCGGCGATGAGCGAGCGTAAAGAGAGCTTTGCGCAGTTCTCGCTGCATCAGAGCCAGGTGCATGCGGAGTACTTCCGCAGCGAGCCGTTGAAGGCAGAGGAACAGGCACGCTTTGAAGAGCTGGCGCGCAGTTCGCTGGCGCAGCAGGCGGAGCTTGAGCAGAACGAAGTGGGTGATTTTGACGTGTTTGTCGGGTCGTACCAGGCGAGCATCCTCGCCATCAGCAACTAAAAGCCTGACACAGCCCCCTGTGGGAGCGGGCTTGCTCGCGAAAGCGTTGTATCAGTCGATGTATTCGGTGACTGATTCACCGCTTTCGCGAGCAAGCCCGCTCCCACATTTGACCTATGCGCCTTCTAGCCTGGGGCGCGAGTTTCTCCTCATAAGCTAATTCGAAAATGTTATTTATTTTCGGATTCTTAGATCATTTAGTCTTCTCACACGCCGACCTCCGGCCGCCTGATGAGGACTTCCCCCTTGAAACTGCACTTCCCCCTTCGCCTCTTGGCGGCGTTGTCCCTGGCCGGTGCCAGCCTGTTTGCCCAGGCCGCCGACGTGACCATCGCTTACCAGACCACCGTTGACCCGGCGAAAGTCGCCCAGGCCGACGGCGCTTACGAAAAAGCCACCAACGCCAAGATCGACTGGCGCAAATTCGACAACGGTGCCGACATCATCGCCGCCATCGCTTCCGGTGACGTGCAGATCGGCTACCTGGGCTCCAGCCCGCTGACCGCTGCCGTGACCCGCAAGGTCCCGGTAGAAACTTTCCTGATCGCCACCCAGATCGGCGGGGCCGAGGCCCTGGTGGCCCGCAACGGTTCCGGGATCAACAGCCCGCAGGACCTGATCGGCAAGAAAGTCGCCGTGCCATTCGTTTCCACCGGCCACTACAGCCTGCTGGCCGCGTTGAAGCACTGGAACATCGACCCGTCCAAAGTGACCATCCTCAACCTCGCCCCGCCGGCCATCATCGCCGCCTGGAAACGTGGTGATATCGACGCCACCTACGTGTGGGACCCAGCGCTTGGCGTGGCCAAGGAAAACGGCAAGGTGCTGATCACCTCCGGCGAACTGGCCAAATTTGGCGCACCGACCTTCGATGCCTGGATCGTGCGCAAGGATTTCGCCGAGAAGCACCCGGAAATCGTCACGGCTTTTGCCAAGGTCACCCTGGATGCCTATGCCGCTTACCGCAAAGACCCACAAGCCTGGCTGGCTGACAAAGGCAACGTCGACAAACTGGTGAAGCTCTCCGGGGCCAAGGCCAGCGACATTCCGCTGCTGCTGCAAGGCAACGTCTACCCGCTGGCGGCTGACCAGGTCACCCTGCTCGGCGCACCGACCACCAAGGCTGTCACCGATACCGCCGCGTTCCTCAAGGAACAAGGCAAGGTCGACGCCGTACTGCCGGACTACGCCCCGTACGTCAGCCCGAAGTTCATCACTAACTGATACCAGGAGTTAACCGCGATGGCCTTGCTACAACTGGAGCGCATCAGCGCACAGTACCCAGGCAGCCCGGAGCCAGTACTGGCAGATATTTCCCTGAGCCTTGGGCCCCAGCAATTGCTGGTGGCCCTCGGCCCTTCCGGCAGTGGCAAGACTTCGCTGTTGAACCTGATTGCCGGCTTTGTAGAACCCAGCGCCGGGCGCATCACCCTTGACGGTGTGCCGGTAAAGGGGCCGAGCGCCGAACGCGGCGTGGTGTTCCAGGACGACGCCCTGCTGCCCTGGCAGGACGTGCTGGCCAACGTCGGTTTCGGCCTGGAGTTGGCAGGCGTGCCCAAGGACCAGCGGGAAATCCGCGCCCGGGAAATGCTCGCCCTGGTGGACCTCGCCGGTTTCGACAGCCGTCGTATCTGGCAACTCTCCGGTGGCCAGAAGCAACGTGTCGGCCTGGCCCGTGCATTGGCTGCCGACCCCCGCGTACTGCTGATGGACGAACCCTTCGGCGCCCTTGATGCCTTCACCCGCGAACAGATGCAGGAGCTGTTGCTGCAAGTCTGGCGGCGCACGGCCAAACCGGTATTCCTGATTACCCACGACATCGAAGAAGCGGTGTTCCTCGCCACGGATTTGATTCTGCTGGCGCCCAACCCCGGCCAGATCGTCGAGCGCCTGAGCCTGGACTTCGGCCAGCGCTACGCCGCCGGCGAGTCGGCACGCGCGATCAAGTCCGACCCGCGCTTTATCGAAACCCGCGAACACGTGCTGGGCAAGGTGTTCTCCCAACGGCAGGTGTCCGCATGAGCAGTTACGAATTACCGGCCACGGCCACCAAGCCGGCGAGCAAACCCGTCGTGCCCGTACGCCGCAGCCTGAGCACCCGCTGGATCAGCGTGTTGACCCTGGTGACCCTGGTTGCCATCTGGTGGGCCGTGACCGCCAGCGGGCTGATCGAGCCGCTGTTCCTGCCACCGCCTTCGGCCGTGCTGCAAAAAGGCTGGCTGCTGGCGACCACCGGCTACATGGACTCCACCCTGTGGCAGCATCTGGGCGCGAGCCTCAAGCGCATCGGCCTGGGCCTCGGCTTTGCCGTGCTGACCGCCGTGCCGGTGGGGATTGCCATCGGTTCCAACCGCATCGCCCGGGGCATTCTCGACCCGCTGATCGAGTTCTACCGGCCGATTCCACCACTGGCCTACCTGCCGCTGATCGTGATCTGGTGCGGCATCGGCGAGCTGTCCAAAGTACTGCTGATCTACCTGGCGATTTTTGCGCCGATTGCCATCGCGACCGCCACCGGCGTACGTACCGTCGACCCGGCCAAACTGCGCGCTGCGCAGTCGTTGGGCGCTACCCGGGCACAACTGATTCGCCATGTGATCCTGCCGAGCGCCCTGCCCGACATCCTCACCGGCGTGCGAATTGGCCTGGGCGTGGGTTGGTCGACCCTGGTAGCCGCAGAATTGATCGCGGCCACCAGCGGCCTGGGCTTCATGGTGCAGTCCGCCGCGCAATTCCTGGTCACCGACGTGGTGGTGCTGGGGATTCTGATGATCGCGCTGATCGCCTTCGCCATGGAAATGGGCTTGCGTGCCCTGCAGCGCAAATTGGTGCCGTGGCATGGCCAGGCACACTGAAAAATTTTCGACGAGAATCCCATGAGCAGCCTGACCGTAACACCTCTCAGCACCGCCCTTGGCGCCCAGATCAGTGGCGTCGACATCACCCAACCGTTGAAGATTGAAGACCGCGACGCCATCGAACAGGCGCTGCTCAAGCATTCGGTACTGTTCTTCCGCAACCAGCCGATCAACCCGCAGCAACAGGCGCGGTTCGCGGCGAATTTCGGCGACCTGCACATTCACCCGATCTACCCCAACGTGCCGGAGCAGCCAGAAGTGCTGATCCTCGACACCGCCGTGACCGACGTGCGCGACAACGCCATCTGGCACACCGACGTGACCTTCCTGCCCACCCCGGCCCTCGGTGCGGTACTGAGCGCCAAGCTGCTGCCGGAGTTTGGTGGCGATACGTTGTGGGCCAGCGGGATTGCCGCGTATGAGGCGTTGTCCGAGCCGTTCAAGAAGCTGTTGGACGGTTTGACGGCAACCCATGACTTCACCCGCTCCTTCCCGCTGGAGCGTTATGGCACCACGCCGGAAGATTTGGCGCGCTGGGAAGAAGCCCGGCGCAAGAACCCGCCGCTGTCTCATCCGGTGATTCGTACGCACCCGGTGAGCGGGCGTAAGTCGCTGTTCGTCAGCGAGGGGTTCACCAGCAAGATCAACGAACTGGAGCCGGCGGAAAGCGACGTGGTGTTGAAGCTGCTGTTTGCCCATGCAACACGGCCGGAATTCACCATTCGCTGGCGTTGGCAGGAAAATGACGTGGCGTTCTGGGATAACCGCGTGACCCAGCATTACGCGGTGGATGATTACCGGCCGCAGCGGCGGGTGATGCATCGGGCGACGATTCTTGGAGATGTGCCGTTCTAGCAGGCACACCACAAATCAAATGTGGGAGCGGGCTTGCTCGCGAAAGCGGTGAATCAGTCGACATATCCAGTGACTGACACTCCGCTTTCGCGAGCAAGCCCGCTCCCACATTGGGTAGAGGTTGATGCAGGAATCGGGCTCTACTGCTTATTCAGCCGTAGACGGCTTCTCCCACAAATTAATCCCGCCTTCCTGGGCAAACCGATCAATCTCCGCCAGTTCCTGCGCGCTGAAGCTCAGGTTCTGCAACGCACCGACGTTTTCAATGATCTGCTCCGGCCGGCTTGCGCCGATCAGGGCGCTGGTGACCCGTGGATCACGCAACGTCCACGCCAACGCCATCTGCGCCAGGCTCTGGCCACGGCGCTTGGCAATTTCATTCAGCGCGCGGGCGTGGGCGATGTTGGCCTCGGACAAGTGCTTGGCCTGCAACGAACCACCCCCCGGACGATTGACCCGCGCATCCGCCGGTACGCCGTTGAGGTATTTGTCGGTCAGCAGGCCCTGGGCCAATGGCGTGAACGCGATCACCCCGGCACCGAGTTCTTCGGTGACGTCCAGCAGGTCTTTTTCCACCCAGCGGTTGAGCAGGTTGTAGGCCGGCTGGTGGATCAGCAGCGGGACTTTCCACTCCTGGAGCAGCGCCGCAATTTCCCGGGTTTTCACGCCGGAGTAGGACGAGATCCCGATGTACAACGCCTTGCCCTGTTGCACGGCGGTGGCCAGTGCGCTGGCGGTTTCTTCCAGCGGGGTGTCGGCATCAAAACGGTGGGAATAGAAGATGTCCACGTAATCGACGCCCAGGCGTTGCAGGCTCTGGTCGAGGCTCGCCAGCACGTACTTGCGCGAACCGCCGCCCTGGCCATAAGGGCCCGGCCACATGTCCCAGCCCGCCTTGCTGGAGATGATCAGTTCATCGCGGTAATGCTTGAAGTCTTCCCGCAGCAAACGACCGAAGTTGATCTCGGCGCTGCCGTATGGAGGGCCGTAGTTGTTGGCCAGGTCGAAGTGGTTGATACCCAGGTCGAACGCGGTGCGCAGCAAGGCGCGCTGGGTATCGATCGGGGTGCTGTCGCCAAAGTTGTGCCACAGCCCCAGGGACAGTGCCGGCAGCACCAGTCCGCTGCGACCTACGCGGCGGTAAGGAATAGATTCATAGCGGTTTTCGGCAGCAATGTAAGTCATCGAATCCTCTCTTGGACTTGGGGCAAATAAGGCCCGGGAATAAGCATATTCCCGGGCCTTTTAAGCAGCTGAATCGCTTAAGTCTGCCTATCCCTTTTACAGCAAAGTCCTACCAGAGTGGAACGACGTAGCTTACATAGAAGCGGTTTTCATCTTGCACCGTGGCACCGGTGATATCCGGGCTGGCGTGGGCATTTCGCCAGGTTACGCCGAGGCCTTTGAGGGTGCCGGTGGGCACCTGGTAAGCCACGGTGACGTTACGTTCCCATTCACTGGTAGTGCCTTGGGTGGTGCGGATGTCATCACCGTGTGCGTAGGACGTGGCGAAGGTCAGGCCGTTAAGGCCGAGTTTGCCGAAGTCATATTTGTACTGCGCCAGCCAGGTGCGCTCGCCGGCATGCTGGAATTTGTTCAGTTGCATGTTGGTGAGTGCCGGGGTGTCGGCGCCCGAGCCCGGGCCCTGGTTGCTGGCACCGCTGTTCAGGCCGGAATCCAGGTACGGGAAGTCGCTGTCGCCGCTGTTTTTCTGGATGCCCAGGCCGACGGTATGGCCGTCCAGGCTGTAGCTTTCCAACAGGCTGACGGTGGACTGGTTGATGCGGCCCTTGGAGGTGCCATCGCCGTAGAGACCCGCAGCGGAATAGTCTTTGTCGCCCGCGGCGTTTTCACCCACACCCAGGCTGCGGTACAGGCGCACGTCGGTGTCGATCGCGCCGACAGGCAAGGCGTCATGACGCTTGGCACCGAGGAAGAACTGCTGGTAGTAATCCTCAAGGTTGGAGTACCACAGGCTGACGGTGGTGTCCGGCAAACCTTTGTAGTCCGCGCCGCCGTAGAGGAAGCGATCGCTCTCTTTGGTGCCGCCGGCGGTGATCATGCCCTGGTCGCCGGTTTCGTTGCGGATCTTGGTCTTGAGGATGTCACCGGCGGTAAAGGTGAAGTCGGTCAAGTCCTTGGAAACCAACTGCACGCCGGTGTTGGTCTGCTGGTACAGGCGGCCGTCGGTGTTGGCCAGCACCGGGTTGTTGCCGTACAGCGTACCCACGCGCAATTCATCCTGGGCGAAGCGCATCTTGAAGGTCGGGCTGAGCACGCCGAACTGGTCGGCCGACTTGCCGTTATCCAGCGGGAACATGCTGCCGGGGTAGCGGCCCTGGTGATCCTTGTCATTGAGGTCGCCGCCGGAGTCCAGTTTCAAACCGTAGAACGCCTGCAGGTCCAGGCCAAAGCCCACCGGCCCATCGGTGTAGCCGGACTTGAAGTTGAACTCAAAACCCTGGCCCCAATCACGGATGCTGTGGGCCTTGTTATTGCTGTTCACCACATCCCGCCCCTGCTGGTTGAGGTAGCGGTTGAGCAGGGTCACGTCGGCGTGGCTGTCATCGATAAAATCGGCGTGGGCGGACAGCATAAAGCTCGCCATGGCGGCACCCACCATGGGGCTTAATAACGTCTTCATTGGTACCGGTCTCCGTCACTGTTCTGAAATGAAAGCGTCAAACGCTTCACACAATTAGGCGATGGCCATGTGACAGTTCGGAGTCAAAACACCCTTTACCCGGATGAAATTAAATTTAAGAAACCCAGTAAAGACGCGGGTTAGCGGGCAGTGGCGAAGATTTCGGCGAGCCAATCGACGAACACTCGCACCCTCGGCGACATGTGTCGGTTTTGCGGGTAGAGCACCGAAACCGGCATGGGCGGCGGTGGTGTATCAATGAGGATTTCCTGCATCACGCCCTGGTCAATCAGCTCGGCGATGCGGTAGTGCGGGCACTGGATAATGCCCAGTCCGGCGACTGCGCTGGCGGCATAAATCTCTGCGCCGAACACCGACAGCGCCCCCTCGATCGTCACTTCCTGCACCTGACCGTCGACCATGAACTCGAAGGGGAACAGCTTCGCAGTGGTGCGTGAAACATAGTTCACCGCACGGTGCTCGCCCAGGTCGGCGAGGCGCTTCGGCTCGCCGTATTTGCGCAGGTAGGCCGGGCTCGCGCAGGTCACCTGGCCCAGCGTCGCAACCCGACGACCGATCAACGCCGAATCCCCCAGGGTGCCCGCCCGCAGCACACAATCCACGCCTTCGGCGATCAGGTCGACGAAGCGGTCCGCCTCGCTGATGGACAGCTCGATTTCCGGGTAGCGCGCCATGAATTGCGGCAGCGCCGGGATCACGAAGTACTTGGCCAGGGTGCCGTGCAAATCCACCCGCAGGCGGCCCTTGGGGGCCACCGAGCGGAAGGCCAGTTCCGCCTCTTCCAGCTCCGCCAGCAGTTGGACACAGCGCAGGTAATAGGCCTCGCCATCGAGGGTCGGGCGGACGCGGCGGGTGCTGCGTTCCAGCAGGCGCGTGCCGAGCCAGGCCTCGAACTGGTTGAGGGTGTGGGTCAGGGTGGCGCGCGGCAGGTTCAGGTCATCGGCCGCCAGCGTGAAGCTGCTGCGTTCGTAAATCCTCACGAACACTTTCATCGCTTTGACCTGGTCCACGGCGCGTCTCCATTGTTGGCGATTCTTGAACAGTCAAGGCAACTCTGGCGCATTTATCGGCCTGGGTAAACATGTGAATCTGCTTCCACACCCAACCACTCCCCCAAGGAAACCAGATCATGACTACCCAAGTTGCTATCGTTACCGGGGCCTCTCGCGGCATCGGCGCCGTGGTTGCCAGACAACTGGCCGCCGACGGTTATGCCGTCGCCATCAACTACGCCAACAGCGCCACCGAAGCGTCAAGGCTGGTAGTGGAGTTGCGCCAGGCCGGCCACCAAGCCATAGCGATCCAGGGCGACGTGGCCAGCGCCGCCGACGTCAAGCGCCTGTTCGACGAGACCGAAGCTCAGCTGGGCAAGGTTGATGTGCTGGTCAACAACGCCGGGATCCTCAAGGTGCTGCCGCTGGCCCAACACAGCGATGAGCTCTACAACCAGAACTTCGACATCCATACCCGCGGCACCTTCAACGCCCTGCGTGAAGCCGCCACCCGCCTGAACGACGGCGGGCGCATCGTCAATTTCTCCAGCAGCACCGTCGGCCTCAACTTCCCCGGTTATGCGGTGTACATCGCCAGCAAGGCGGCAGTGGAATCCCTGACCCAGGTGTTCGCCAAGGAAATGCGCGGCCGGCGCATCACCGTCAACGCCGTTGCCCCGGGCCCGGTGGCGACCGAACTGTTCCTGCATGGCAAAAGCGAAGAGCAGATCCAGGGCCTGGCCAAGATGGCACCCCTGGAACGCCTGGGCCAACCGGAAGATATCGCCCGCGTGGTGGCGTTCCTGGTGAGCCCGGCCGGTGGTTGGGTGAACGGGCAAATCCTGCGGGCCAATGGTGGTTTGGTCTGAAGGCCACGCAGCACTCACTCTACGACGCACTGATATTGTGGCGAGGGAGCTTGCTCCCGCTGGAGTGCGCAGCGCTCCCATCTTTTTTGGGGCCGCTGTGCAGCCCAGCGGGAGCAAGCTCCCTCGCCACAGGTTTGCTGTTCACGGAAAATCAGCGGGTATCAGGAGACTTAAGATATGCACACCGCCCTCGTCATCACCGCCGGCCTGATCCTCCTCGCGCTGATGCTGTTCATCGGCCAAAAGCTGGGCGTCAGCCGGCACATTCTGGCCTACAGCTTTGTCGGGATCTGGCTGGTGGTGTCGGTGGTGAACGGCGCGGTAGGTGTGGTCACTGCCGGCCAGCCCCTGGTCTCGGAGCTGGTGATCGGCAGCGGGGTATTCGGTGCGCCGTTGGTGGCACTGGCCCTGTTTATCAGGGCCTGAGCCTTAACGAACCAGGTGCAGGAACTGCATGTGCCGTTCGTACTGGTCGAGGATGTCGTTGATGATCTGCTCCTTGGTGTAGCCCACCAGGTCGTAGTCCTGACTGCCCTCGCTCAAGTGCACTTCCGCCCGGTAGTAGCGGCGGTTGTTGAGCTGCTTGGAACCCATGCCGCCCCGTGCGAATGACGGGGTGAAATAGCCGCGCATCTGCACCTGATACACAAACGGGTGCTGCTCGCCGTGGCCGATCTCCAGGCTGACGCTGTCGTTGGCCGGGTCAGGCTGGGTGACCACGTTGAGGCCTTTTTCGACAAACACCGCCGTCACTTCTTCGATGGCCGGGCGCACCGTGGTCTCGAGGAAACGGTACACCTCATCCCGTGACGGGAAATGCACCGCCTGGCTCAGGCGCTGGCGCCAACCGCCCGTGCCCTTGCGTGAGCCCGATACCGGCGCGAGGGAATGCATCTGCGCAATCTGCTTCTGCGACTCAAGGTAGAACGCCTTGTGCAGCCCCCACATCATCAGCAGCAGGATCATCGAGAACGGCAGCGAGGTCAGGACCACGGCCGACTTGAGCGAGTCGATGCTGCCGGCAAACAGCAGCGCGCTGGTCACCAATGCGGTCATCGCGCCCCAGAACACCCGCAGCCACTTCGGCCCGTCTTCATCGGCGTTGCCGCCTTTGGCCGACAAGGTCGAGAGCACCACCGTGCCGGAGTCGGCCGAGGTGACGAAGAACACGAAGCTGATAAACACCGTGACCGCGATCACCGTCTTGCTCCACGGGTAGGTTTCCAGCAGCAGGTAGAGGCTCATCGACGGGTCATCAATGGCCGACTGTCCCAGCGCCGTAAGGCCGTGGTTGAGCACCTGGTCGATGGCGCTGTTGCCGAAGATCGACATCCACGCCAGGGTGAAGCCCAGCGGGATCAACAGCACGCCGAACACGAATTCACGGATGGTACGACCGCGGGAAATGCGCGCGATAAACAGGCCTACGAACGGCGACCATGCGATCCACCAGGCCCAATAAAACACGGTCCAGCCGCCCAGCCAGTCGCTCGGTTTGTCGTAGGCGTAGAGGTCGAAACTCTTGGTCGGCAAGGCGCCGAGGTAGTCGCCGATGTTCTGGATCAGGGTGTTGAGCAAGTGCTGGGTAGGGCCGGCGAACAACACGAACAGCAGCAGCGCGCAGGCCAGCAGCATGTTGATGTCGGACATCACCCGCACGCCTTTATCGACACCGGAGACCGCCACCAGGATCGCCGCGCCCATCATCAAGGTGATGAGGCCGACCTGGATCCACTGGGTGTGGGCCACGCCGAACAGGTAATCGAGCCCGGAGTTGAGGTGCAACACGCCAAAGCCCATGTCGGCGCCGAGGCCGAACACCGTGGCGATGATGCCGAAGCCGTCCACCGCATAACCGATGGGGCCGTTGATGCGCTTGCCGATCAGCGGGTACAGCGCCGAGCGCAACGCCAGCGGCAGGTTATGCCGGTAGGCGAAGTACGCCAGGGCCATGCCGACGAAGGCGAACACGCCCCAGCCATGCAGGCCCCAGTGCAGAAACAGGATCTGCATGGCCTGGCGCGCCGCGTCACCGTTCAGGGCCTCGCCCTGGGGCGGTTGCACCAGGTGAGTCAGGGGTTCGGACACGCAGAAGAAAAACAGCGTGATGCTGATCCCGGCGGCGAACAGCATGCCGGCCCAGGACAGGTAACTGAATTCGGGCTCGTCGTGGTCGGCACCGAGTTTGATCTTGCCGTAGCCCGATAACGCGGTGACCACCACGAAGACCAGATACAGGGTCATCGCCAGCATGTAGTACCAGCCGACCGTGTTGGCCGCCCAGTTTTGTGCGGCCAGCAGCCAGGCGCCGGCTTGTTCGGGAATCGCGATGACGGTCAGGCCGAACAGCAGGATGAAGCTCGCGGCGAAGTAAAACACCGGCGGGTTCATGCGGACCAGACCGCTGGAAGGTGTGGACGATGCACTCATGTAGGGCGCACCTCAAGGATGTGGGATGTGGCTGTAAAAAACGGACTCAGCAAAGGTAAGCCTCCTGTTGTGAGCGGGCAGCGAACCACCGATTTAACTTGAACGAACAGTCAAGTTAAACATGGATAGGGGTTTGAGGACTAATCGCAGGGCCGAGTGGTAGGTGTTTCCTACACTAGCTCAAGGAAAGGTATGACGTATGAGGATGACGAAACGTTCAGCGATTGCTGAGTGAAATACGGCTCGAATTTTGAGTAGTGCGGTTCAAATTTGGAATGCAGACAAAATGTGGGAGCGGGCTTGCTCGCGAATGCGGCGTGTCAGCCAACACTTCTGGCGACTGATACACCGCATTCGCGAGCAAGCCCGCTCCCACATTGGATCTGTGTGATCGTTAGAGAGGGCGCTGCTCTATTTCTGCGTCCCATCATCATGCTGCAGATTCGCCTGGGTCAGGTTCGCCCCCGCCGGCACACTGCGCGTCAGCCACACATTGCCGCCAATGGTCGAGCCCTTGCCGATGGTAATCCGCCCCAGGATCGTCGCCCCGGCGTAGATCACCACATCATCCTCGACAATCGGATGCCGCGGATGGCCTTTCTGCAATTGCCCATCCTCATCCGCCGGGAAACGCTTGGCGCCCAATGTCACGGCCTGGTAGATCCGTACCCGCTCGCCGATGATCGCCGTCTCGCCAATCACCACACCCGTCCCGTGGTCGATAAAGAAGCTCGGGCCGATCTGCGCGCCCGGGTGAATATCAATCCCGGTCGCCGAATGCGCGATTTCCGCGCTGATGCGCGCCAGCAACGGCAAGCCTGCCCGATACAAGTGGTGCGCCAGGCGATGGTGAATCACCGCCAAAATCCCCGGGTAGCACAACAGCACTTCATCCACGCTGCGCGCCGCCGGGTCGCCGTGGTAGGCGGCGAGCACGTCGGTGTCCAACAGGCTGCGCAAGCCTGGCAACGCCAGGGCGAAATCCTGGATCAGGTGGATGGCATGGGCGTCGACTTCACTGTCATCCTGGCCACCTTGCCGCGCGGCATACCGCAGCTCCAGGCGCGCCTGGGCGAGCAATGCATTCAGCGCCACATCCAGGGTGTGGCCGACGTAGAAGTCTTCACTTTCTTCACGCAGGTCCACCGGCCCCAGACGCATGGGGAACAGAGCACCACACAACGCCTCGAGAATCTGCGCCACGGCTTCCCGTGAAGGCAGCTCGCGCCCGCCCTGCTCGCCGCTGACCCGGCCGTTGCGGGTGCGCCACTGGTCCCGGGCGCTGCGCAGCTGGCTGACGATGGTCTGTAATTGCCAATGACTGGAACGCTCACTCACGGTCTTCACTCCTGACGAAATGCCCATCACTTTACGGCAAGGAACCTGAGCGTCCTTAAGAACCAATAGTGCAATGCTAATAACCCGTCGACATAAGCGATTGGCGGTTGCCGACGCAAAAGTGCCTGCCTATAGTCCCAGCATCTCTGACCACCCGTGCGTAGCCATGATCAAACAACAGCTCGACCGCTTTAACCGTCTGGAACTGCTGGGCGGCGCCACCGCCCTGGAAAAACTCGAGCGGCTGTCGGCCTGGCTGGGGCGTGACGTCTACGTCAAACGCGACGACACCACGCCGCTGGCGATGGGCGGCAACAAGCTGCGCAAACTCGAATACCTCGCCGCCGATGCGCTGGCCCAGGGTGCCGACACCCTGGTGACCGCCGGCGCGATCCAGTCCAACCATGTACGCCAGACCGCTGCGCTGGCCGCCAAGCTGGGCCTGGGCTGCGTTGCCCTGCTGGAAAACCCGACGGGCACCGAAGACCCCAACTACCTGGCCAACGGCAACCGCCTGTTGCTGGAGCTGTTCGACGCCAAGGTCGAGTTGGTGGAGAACCTGGACAACGTCGACGACCAGCTCAACGCCCTCGCCGACCGCCTGCGCAGCAACGGCAAGAAGCCGTACCTGGTGCCCATCGGCGGCTCCAACGCCCTCGGCGCCCTGGGTTACGTGCGCGCCGGGCTGGAGCTGGCCGGGCAGATTGAAGACAGCGGCATCCCGTTCTCCACCGTGGTCCTGGCCTCCGGCAGCGCCGGCACCCACAGCGGCCTGGCCCTGGCGCTGGCCGAAGTGCTGCCCGACCTGCAAGTGATTGGCATCACGGTGTCCCGTACCGACGAAGCCCAGCGCCCCAAGGTGCAGGGCCTGGCCGAACGTACCGCCGAACTGCTCGGCGTGCCGCTGCCGGACGCGTTCAAGGTGATCCTGTGGGACGAGTACTTCGCCCCCCGTTATGGCGAGCCGAGTGCCGGCACGCTGGCGGCGATCAAGCTGGTAGCGAGCCAGGAAGGCCTGCTGCTGGACCCGGTCTACACGGGCAAGGCCATGGCCGGGTTGCTGGATGGCATTGGACGCCAGCGCTTTGAAGAGGGGCCGATCATCTTCCTGCACACGGGTGGCGCACCGGCGTTGTTTGCTTATGATTCGAGCTTTTGATATTCCATAAAGAAATATCAATCTGATTTTATATTATTTTCAAGTCTTAAAAACCGGCTTTATAGTCGCGCCGTAGGCGAGCTTGATGGCGATACGCATGACTGGGCAGATCCAAAACACCGAGTTGATGCAATCGCGGGCAAGCCCGGCTCCCACACACCGCGCTTTTAAGGCAGGATACGACTACCGCGTCACCTGCATCGCTCAACATAAAAAACACAGGGGCTCTTCATGACTATTTCCGTATTCCGTCGCACGTTACTGGTTGGCACATTGGGGCTGGCGCTTGGCGCCGGGTGGCTCGGTCAGGCAGTTGCCGGCGAGCAGTTGGACAACATCAAGAAAGCCGGCGAAATCAAGATTGGCCTGGAAGGCACCTACCCGCCGTTCAGCTTCGTCGACGAAAGCGGCAAGCTCAGCGGTTTCGAGGTCGAGTTGTCTGAAGCGCTGGCCAAGAAGCTGGGCGTCAAGGTCAAGCTGCAAGCCACGCCGTGGGATGGCATCCTCGCCGCCCTGGAATCCAAGCGCCTGGACGCGGTCGTCAACCAGGTGACCATCTCCGATGCGCGCAAGGAAAAGTATGACTTCTCCAAGCCTTACACCGTCTCCGGGATCCAGGCGCTGACCCTGGCGAAGAACGTCGACACCATCAAGACCGCCGACGACCTGGCCGGCAAGAAAATCGGTGTGGGCCTGGGCACCAACTACGAACAATGGCTCAAGGAAAACCAACCGAAAGCCATCGTCAAAACCTACAACGATGACCCAACCAAGTTCCAGGACCTGCGCATCGGCCGTGTCGACGCCATCCTGATCGACCGCCTCGCCGCGCTGGAATACGCCAAGAAAGCCAAGGACACCGCCGCTGCCGGTGCTGCGTTCTCCCGTCAGGAAGCCGGTATTGCCCTGCGCAAAGGCGAGCCTGAACTGCTGGCCGCGGTGAACAAGGCTCTGGACGAACTGCGCGCCGACGGTACCTTGAAGAAGCTGTCCGAGAAGTACTTCAACGCTGACGTTACTCAATAATGGAAGCAGGTTTCCAACTCGCGCTGGACTCCGCGCCCTTTCTGCTCAAGGGCGCGTACTTCACGGTCATCCTTAGCCTCGGCGGGATGTTTTTCGGCTTGCTGCTGGGCTTCGGCCTGGCCTTGATGCGCCTGTCGCGCTTCAAGCTGTTGAGCTGGACCGCCCGCGTCTACGTGTCGTTCTTTCGCGGCACGCCCTTGCTGGTACAGCTGTTCCTGATCTACTACGGCTTGCCGCAAGTGGGCATCGAGCTGGATCCGATCCCGGCGGCCATGATCGGCTTCTCGCTGAACATGGCTGCTTATGCCTGTGAAATCCTGCGTGCCGCCATCGGTTCCATCGAGCGCGGCCAGTGGGAAGCTGCGGCCAGTATCGGCATGACCCGTGCGCAGACCCTGCGCCGGGCCATCCTGCCGCAGGCCATGCGCACGGCCTTGCCGCCGCTGGGCAACAGCTTTATTTCCCTGGTCAAGGACACTGCCCTGGCCGCCACCATCCAGGTGCCGGAGCTGTTCCGCCAGGCGCAATTGGTCTCGGCCCGTACCTTCGAAATTTTCACCATGTATCTGTCCGCCGCCTTGATCTACTGGATTCTTGCCAGCGTCCTGGCGCACGTGCAAAACCGCCTGGAAGCACGAGTCAACCGGCATGACCTGGAGTCTTGAAGCATGATCGTGGTTGAAAAACTGACCAAACAATTCAAGGGTCAGGTGGTGCTTAACGGGATCGACCTTGAGGTCAAGGAAGGCGAAGTCGTCGCCATCATCGGCC
This sequence comes from Pseudomonas sp. B6001, assembly GCF_013386015.1. Taxonomy (NCBI): domain Bacteria; kingdom Pseudomonadati; phylum Pseudomonadota; class Gammaproteobacteria; order Pseudomonadales; family Pseudomonadaceae; genus Pseudomonas; species Pseudomonas sp. B6001. The sequence continues at coordinate 24,570 of NZ_JACAOX010000021.1, read as the reverse complement.
CCAGCGGTTCCGGCAAGACAACCTTGCTGCGCTGCCTGAATTTCCTCGAAGAACCCACCAGTGGCCGAATCAAGGTCGGTGACATCGAGATCGACAGCAGCCGCCCGCTCAACCAACAGCAAAGCCTGGTGCGGCGCCTGCGCCAGCACGTGGGTTTTGTGTTCCAGAACTTCAACCTGTTCCCGCACCGCACGGCCCTGGAGAACGTCATCGAAGGCCCGATCGTGGTCAAGAAGATGCCCCGGACCGCCGCAGATGCCCTGGGCCGCAAGCTATTGGCCCGGGTCGGCCTGGCAGGCAAGGAAGACGCCTACCCACGCCGCCTCTCCGGTGGGCAGCAGCAACGGGTGGCCATTGCCCGGGCCCTGGCGATGGAGCCGGAGGTGATCCTGTTCGATGAGCCGACTTCGGCCCTGGACCCGGAGCTGGTAGGCGAAGTGCTGGCGACCATTCGCAGCCTCGCGGAAGAAAACCGCACCATGGTCATCGTGACCCACGAAATGAGTTTCGCCCGGGATGTGGCCAACCGGGTGATCTTCTTCGACAAGGGCGTCATTGTTGAACAAGGCGAAGCCAAGGCGCTGTTTGCCAACCCGAAAGAAGAACGTACCCGGCAGTTTCTCAGCAAGTTCATCAACAACTAACTTGCGCCGATTCATTGTAAGAAGCTTCGCTTTATAGAGTTGCCGAAAGGCAACTCGCCTCTTTAGTGTTTTTGGGGAAACACCCTTTATTCATTGGGTAAAAGTCACCCTGAAGCACGCACTTGCAGCGCCCTCCCAGTAAGACCCTTCTGAATATTCCATAACCCCCTGTTTGTCCCGCCCAGCCTCTTGACGCCAACTAACCAAGCCTCTTATCTAACGCCCAGAGGATTGGATCCATTCTGGTTTTTTATTAAATCGTTTCTTTCGGACTACGTCGCCTGCCCGCGCCTGATGTCCGGAACGATTGCTGCTGGCTGCACCAAGGAGATTATTTATGAAGCGTATTTCCACCCAGGCGCTGCTCACTGCCCCGACCTTGCCCCAGGCCCATCGAGAAGGCATCAATGCCCTCGCTGCGACAAACCTGCAGGTCGATATCGCGCCTTACTGCGGCATGGACGAGGGCGACCTGATCGAGTTGTTCTGGAACAACTGCTTTGCCGCCTCCCGGCGCATCACCGCCGGCAAGATCGGCATGCCCACCAGCCTGCGAGTGCCGGAGAGCTTTGTGCAAAATGGCCCGGCACGGATTCATTACCGGGTCATGCAGGTCGGCCACGGCCCGGCGCGCTCGGCCATCACCCGGGTGCAGGTCAAGACCGACTACCCCGGCGGCATGCCCTCGGCACTGAGCCTTGATGAAAACCAGAACCTGGCCGCCGTCAGCCTGCCCGAGACCATCCGTCGCCATGGCGTCAACAGCAGCCAGATCCGCCGTGGCGTGCCCCTGACCATCGAGCCGTACCTGAACATGGCGACCGATGACGAGATCACCCTGCGCTGGGGTGACGTGCGCCTGGACCTGCCGAGCATCCAGGCTGGCGATGTGGGCAAGGCGGTGCAGGTGTGGGTGCCGTCGGCCATCATTGTCGAAGCCGGGGATGACCATCGTCTCGAAGTGACCTACTGCATTCTCGACCGGGTCGGCAACAATTCAAGCTGGGCGCCAGCCCGCATCCTGCGCATCGCCGCGCTCGCTCCCCAGGCCCCGACCAGCCCCGCCAGGGCCCCGCTGGCCTACCAACCCCGTCGCCCCGGCTCGCCCTGTGAACCGGGGTGACAGACCTTCTATGCATATTCCTAAAAGTTAGTTTATTAAAAAATTTAACACGCTTAGGGTATATGCACCGGACCACCGGACATTCCTGATTTTTTTATCTTTTCAACGGATGTGAGGTAGGTATGGTCAAAATTACCCCGGTGCGTAACGCCAGGGCATTGCGTGCAGCCAAGGAGCGGCGCTGATGTCTAACTTGGCACAAACACCCCCCCAGAGTGATCTGGACGTTGCCCCGCTGTTGTTGCCCGCCAAAGTGCTGCGCAACGACGCCGAGGCCCTGAGCGCCGCCCACGAGCTGGCACAGGCCGCGCGCCTGCAAGCGGCCAGGCGCGATCAGCAACGCAAACTGCCCTGGGCTGAAATCGAACACTTCACCCGCAGCGGCCTGGGCAGTATTTCCATTCCCCGTGAGTACGGCGGCCCGCAGGTGTCCTTCGTGACCCTGGCCGAGGTGTTCGCGATCATCAGCGCGGCCGACCCGGCGCTGGGGCAAATCCCGCAGAACCATTTCGGCATCCTGCACGTGCTGCAAGGTGCGGCCAGCGAGCGCCAGAAAAAGCAGCTGTTCCAGAGCGTGCTGGACGGCTGGCGCATCGGCAACGGCGGCCCGGAACGCGGTACCAAAAACACCCTGGACCTCAAGTCACGCATCACCGCCGAAGGTGACGGCTACGTCGTCAGTGGCCAGAAGTTCTACTCCACTGGCGCGCTGTTCGCCCATTGGGTGGCGGTCAAGGCCTTGAACGATGACGGCAAAGTCGTCATGGCGTTCGTGCGCCGTGGCACCGAAGGCCTGCGTATCGTCGATGACTGGTCAGGCTTTGGCCAACGCACCACCGCCAGCGGCACAGTGCTGCTGGATCAAGTAGCGGTGGACGCCGAACTGGTGGTGGAAACCTGGCGACTCGGCGAAACACCGGGCATCCAGGGAGCAGTCTCGCAATTGATCCAGGCGGCCATCGACGCCGGCATCGCCCGTGGCGCGATCGACGACACCATCAGCTTTGTACGCGAACGCTCGCGGCCATGGATCGACGCCAAGGTCGAACGGGCCAGCGATGACCTGTATGTGATCGCCGATATCGGCAAGCTGAAGATCGAACTGCACGCCGCTGAAGCCCTGCTGCGCAAGGCCGGCCAGGTACTGGACCAAGTCAGCGCCGCGCCGATCACCGCGCAGTCCGCCGCACGCGCCTCGATTGCCGTAGCCGAAGCCAAGGTGCTGACCACCGAGATTTCCCTGCTCGCCAGCGAAAAGCTGTTCGAGCTGGCCGGCAGCCGCGCGACCCTCGCCGAATTCAACCTCGACCGCCACTGGCGCAACGCCCGGGTGCACACCCTGCACGACCCCGTCCGCTGGAAGTACCACGCGGTGGGCGCTTACCACCTCAACGGCACTTTACCTGCCCGACATTCCTGGATTTAACCGACCAGACCTCTGGAGAATACGCATGACCCTTTCTCATCACGTCGCGGTTATTACCAGCGATGAACAAGCCCTCATTGTCGCCAGCGACCTGGCCGAAGACTTCCGCCGCGACAGCGCCTTGCGTGACCGTGAACGCCGCCTGCCCTTGCCTGAGCTGGACGTGTTTTCCCGCTCCGGCCTGTGGGGCATCAGCGTACCCAAGGAGTTCGGCGGTGCCGGCGTTTCCAACGTCACCCTGGCCAAGGTCACGGCACTGATTGCCCAGGCGGATGCGTCCCTGGGGCAGATCCCGCAAAACCATTTTTATGCCCTCGAAGTGCTGCGGGTGAACGGCAGCCCGGCGCAGCAAAAACGCCTGTACGCCGAAGTGCTCGCCGGCCAGCGCTTCGGCAATGCGCTGGCAGAACTGGGCACCAAGACCGCCCACGACCGCATCACCAAGATCACCCGCGACGGTGACGGTTTCCGTATCACCGGCCGCAAGTTCTACTCGACCGGCGCGATCTACGCCCAACGTATTCCCACGTCCGTGGTGGACGAAAACGGTGTGCAGCAACTGGCCTTTGTCACCCGTGACAGCGAGGGCCTGAGCGTGATCGACGACTGGAGCGGCTTCGGCCAGCGCACCACCGGCAGCGGTTCGGTGGTGTTCGATAACGTGTGGGTCGCGGCCCAGGACGTGATCCCGTTCCAGAGTGCCTTTGAGCGCCCGACCACTGTCGGCCCGCTGGCGCAGATCCTTCACGCCGCCATCGACACCGGCATTGCCCGCGCAGCCTATGAGGATGCGCTGCACTTCGTGCGCACCAAGACCCGGCCGTGGATCGACGCCACCAGCGACAAGGCCACCGAAGATCCGCTGACCCTGAAAAGCTTCGGCCACTTGAGCATCCGCCTGCACGCAACCGAAGCCCTGCTGGAACGCTCAGGCGAATTCCTCGACCGCGCCCAGGCCGACAGCAATGCCGGCACCGTCGCGGCCGCATCCATCGCGGTCGCCGAAGTGCGCGCCCTCAGCACCGAGATTTCCCTGGCGGCCGGCAGCACCCTGTTCGAACTCGCCGGCAGCCAGGCGACCCTCGCCGAACACGGCCTGGACCGCCACTGGCGCAACGCCCGGGTACACACCCTGCACGATCCGGTGCGCTGGAAGTACTTTGCTGTGGGCAATTACTACCTCAACGATGAAAACCCGCCACTGCGGGGGACTATCTGATGGCGAAGAAAAAGATCCTGCTCAATGCCTTCAACATGAACTGCGTCGGGCACATCAACCACGGCCTGTGGACCCATCCACGGGACAACTCGACCCAGTACAAAACCATCGAGTACTGGACCGAACTGGCGCAGTTGCTGGAACGCGGACTGTTCGACGGGCTGTTCATCGCCGACATCGTCGGCGTGTATGACGTCTACCAGAACTCGGTGGACGTGCCGCTCAAGGAAGCGATCCAGCTGCCGGTCAACGACCCGTTGCTGCTGGTCTCGGCCATGGCGGCGGTGACCAAAAACCTTGGCTTCGGCCTGACCGCCAACCTCACCTACGAACCGCCGTATCTGTTCGCCCGGCGCATGTCGACCCTCGACCACCTGAGCCGTGGCCGGGTGGGCTGGAACATCGTCACCGGCTACCTCGACAGCGCCGCCAAGGCCATGGGCCTCACCGAGCAGGTCGAGCACGACCGGCGCTACGACCAGGCCGACGAATACCTGGAGGTGCTCTACAAACTCTGGGAAGGCAGCTGGGAAAACGACGCGGTGATCAACGATCCGCAGGCGCGGGTGTATGCCCAGCCGGAGAAGGTGCACAAGGTCGAGCACAAGGGCGAGTTCTATCAGGTGGAGGGTTATCACCTGTGCGAGCCGTCGCCGCAACGCACGCCGGTGCTGTTCCAGGCGGGCAGCTCCGACCGTGGACTGCTGTTTGCCGGGCGTCACGCCGAGTGCGTGTTCATCAGCGGGCAGAACAAGGCCTCGACCAAGATCCAGGTGGACAAGGTGCGCGCCAGCGCCGTGGAAGCCGGGCGCAACCCGGACGATATCAAGGTGTTCATGGGCCTGAACGTGATCGTCGGCGCCACCGAAGAAGCTGCGTGGGCCAAGCACGCCGAGTACCTGAGCTACGCCAGTGCGGAAGCCGGCGTGGCGCATTTTTCGGCATCCACGGCGATTGATTTTTCACAGTACGAAATCGACGAACCGATCCAGTACGTGAAGAGCAACGCCATCCAGTCCGCGACCAAGAACCTGCAGAACAATGACTGGACCCGGCGCAAGTTGCTTGAGCAACACGCTCTTGGCGGGCGCTACATCACCCTGGTGGGTTCGCCGGCACAGGTGGCGGATGAACTTGAATCATGGATCAGCGAAACCGGCCTGGATGGCTTCAACCTGACGCGCATCGTCACCCCGGAAAGCTACGTCGACTTTATCGAACTGGTGGTGCCGGAGCTGCAGCGCCGGGGCTCGTACAAAACCGCGTATGAGACCGGGACGTTGCGGGAGAAAGTCTTCCACCACTCGGCGCACCTGCCTGAACAACACACCGGCTCCACCTACCGCCACTGAACCAAAATGTGGGAGCGGGCTTGCTCGCGAAAGCGCTGTATCAGTCGCCGGATGCATTCACTGACACACCGCTTTCGCGAGCAAGCCCGCTCCCACAGTTGACCGAGTTGTTTGCACTCACACCTTATGACTGGAAATCCACTATGAAAAAAACATTGCTCAGCCACCCAGTCAAAGCACTGGCTCTCGCCCTCGGATTGTTCAGCTCGGCGGTATTCGCCGCTGACGCTCCCTTGAAAGTCGGCACCACCGCCGCCTTCGCCATTCCCCTGGAAGCCGCCGTCGAAGAGGCCGGCAAACAGGGTTTGAAAGTCGAACTGGTGGAATTCACCGACTGGATCGCACCCAACGTCAGCCTGGCAGCCGGCGATATCGACGTGAACTACTTCCAGCACATCCCGTTTTTGGAAAACGCCAAGGCCGCTGCAGGCTTTGACCTGGTGCCGTACGCGCCGGGCATCATCAACAACGTCGGGCTGTATTCGAAGAAGTACAAGAGCATCAACGACCTGCCCCAGGGCGCCAGCGTGGCGATTGCCAACGACCCGATCAACAGCGGTCGCGGCTTGCAACTGCTGGCCAAGGCCGGCTTGATCACGCTCAAGCCGGGCGTGGGCTACAAGGCCACTGAAGAAGACATCGTCACCAACCCGAAGAAGATCAAGATCCTGCAAGTCGAAGCCGTGCAACTGGTGCGCGCTTATGACGACGCCGACCTGGTGCAGGGCTACCCGGCGTATATCCGCCTGTCCAAGACCTTCGATGCCGAGTCGGCGCTGCTGTTCGACGGCCTCGACCATCCGGAATACGTGATCCAGTTCGTGGTCCAGCCCAAGAGCAAAACCGACCCGCGGGTGATCAAGTTCGTCGACATCTACCAGCACTCGCCGGTGGTGCGCGCCGCGTTGGATAAATCCCTTGGCAAGCTCTACCAAGTCGGCTGGGAAGATAAAAAATGACCGCCGCCCACTCTCAACTGCGCGACCTGGGCTTGCCGCCCAGGGACGCCGAGCAGACAGAACTGCACCCGGACCTGAACCGCGCGCACGTGCGCTTTATCAACCTGGGCAAGACCTATGACGGCCAATCCGTGCCCGCCCTGCAAGGCATCGACCTGGCGATCCAGCGCGGCGAAGTCTTCGGCATCATCGGCCGCAGCGGCGCCGGCAAGTCGTCGCTGATCCGCACCATCAACCGCCTGGAACAACCGAGCAGCGGCCGGGTATTGATTGACCAGGTGGACATCGGCGACTTCGACGAAGACCGCCTGGTCGCCCTGCGCCGACGCATCGGCATGATCTTCCAGCACTTCAACCTGATGTCGGCCAAGACCGTATGGCAGAACGTCGAACTGCCGTTGAAAGTCGCAGGCGTGCCCAAGGAGCAGCGCGAGAAGAAGGTGCGTGAACTGCTGGAATTGGTCGGCTTGCAGGATAAGCACAAGGCTTACCCGGCGCAGCTGTCCGGCGGGCAGAAACAGCGGGTGGGCATCGCCCGCTCACTGGTGCATGACCCACAGATTCTGTTGTGCGACGAAGCCACTTCAGCGCTCGACCCTGAGACCACGCAATCCATCCTCGGCCTGCTGCGGGAGATCAACAAACGCCTGGGCTTGACCATCGTGCTGATCACCCACGAAATGGCCGTGATTCGCGAAATCTGCGACCGCGTGGTGGTGCTGGAACACGGCCATGTGGTCGAGCAAGGTCCGGTGTGGGAAGTGTTCGGCAACCCGCAGCATGAGGTCAGTAAAACCCTGCTGGCGCCGCTGCAACATGGCCTGCCTGAAGAGTTGCAAAGCCGCCTGCAGGCCAATCCGACCTCAAAGGACGCCGCCGTGGTGCTGCGCTTGCAACTGACTGGCAGCGCCGAAGACGAACCCGATCTTGCTGCGTTGTTCAGCGCCCTCGGCGGGCGCGTGCGCTTGCTGCAAGGCGGTGTGGAACGCATCCAGGGCCACGCCTTGGGGCAATTGCTGCTGGCGGTGAGCGGCTCGTCCCTGACCGCCGAAGAACTGCGCAGCCGCGCCGGGCGCTGGGCACAACAGGTGGAGGTGCTGGGCTATGTGGTTTGATCGTTTATTGCAGGGCGCCATCGACACACTGTTGATGGTCGGAGTGTCGTCGTTGATTGCATTGCTGGTGGGGATTCCGCTGGCGGTGTTCCTGGTGACCAGCGACAAGGGCGGCATCTATCAGGCGCCTGCCTTGAATCGGGTGCTGGGGGCGTTCGTTAACCTGTTCCGCTCGATCCCGTTTTTGATTTTGATGGTGGCGCTGATTCCGTTCACCCGGTTGATCGTCGGCACCACCTATGGCGTGTGGGCGGCGGTGGTGCCGTTGACCATCGCGGCCACGCCGTTCTTTGCGCGGATCGCCGAAGTCAGCTTGCGCGAAGTCGACCACGGCTTGATCGAGGCGGCGCAGGCCATGGGTTGCCGGCGCTGGCATATTGTCTGGCATGTGCTGCTGCCGGAGGCGCTGCCGGGGATTGTCGGCGGGTTCACGATTACCCTGGTGACGATGATCAACTCCTCGGCCATGGCCGGGGCAATTGGCGCCGGTGGGCTGGGGGATATTGCCTATCGCTATGGCTATCAGCGTTTTGACACGCAGATCATGCTCACCGTGATTGTGCTGCTGGTGATCCTGGTAGCCGTGATTCAGTTGGGCGGCGATCGGTTGGCCAGGGTTCTGAACAAGAGGTGAGGTATAGTCGGGCCATCTCAGCGCCCGGTATAACCTGCCATGAAACTCGCCCCCGACGACCTCGACCAGATCACCTCCACCACCCTTGGCCACTACAACAAAGTGGCCGAGGATTTTCGTGAAGGCACCCGCGATCACGATGTGAGCCAGAACATTGATGCGTTGCTGCGGCATATCCAGGGCGACGCACCGTTTACCGTGCTGGACTTCGGCTGCGGGCCGGGGCGGGATTTGCAGACGTTTACCCGCATGGGCCACATCGCGGTGGGGCTCGATGGTTCGGAGCGCTTTGCACAGATGGCCCGGGAAGACAGCGGCTGTGAAGTGCTGCAACAGGACTTCCTGAAGCTGGATTTGCCGGCCGGCCGTTTCGACGGGATCTTCGCCAATGCGGTGCTGTTTCATATTCCCAAGCAGGAACTGCCGCGCATTCTTGGGCAGTTGCATGGGGCGTTGAAGGTCGGTGGAGTGTTGTTCAGCTCAAACCCTCGGGGTGAAAACCAGGAGGGCTGGAATGGGCCACGGTATGGCTCGTATCACGACTTGCAGGCGTGGCAGGAATTGCTGACGGCTGCGGGGTTTGTGGAGCTGGAGCATTACTACCGGCCAGCGGGATTGCCTCGGGAACAACAGCCGTGGCTGGCAAGTGTGTGGCGCAAGCTGTAGGTCTTTGTTGTTTGGGCTTACGCCTTCGCGAGCAAGCCCGCTCCCACATTTTGGAATGCATTCCCCTGTGGGAGCGGGCTTGCTCGCGAAGGACTCACAGCCGCCACTCATCCACCTGATACACCACAGCCTGGGCGCCAGGCACAAAAGCCGTAATACGCCCCTCAGCAAAATTCGCCACCAACCGCGTTCCATCGGCAAACGTGGTCTGCTGCACCTGTTTATCTTCGGTCAGCCAGCGAAAATCGGTCATCGCCTGAGTCGCCAACCGCTCATGCAGCGGCCGGAAGAACGCGTCCTGGCGCTGAATCACCGACAAGCGCTGCTTCACCGTCGCCGCACTCAGGTGATACAGCGGCGGCACGTTGTAGAGCAGCTGCGTCAGCTCGTTTTCGGCCCGCACGTTGCTCAGTTTCAGGCTGTCGAACAGCCAATGGTGGGTGGTGATCACCGAGCCATGGAACACCGCCTGATACAGCGGCAGGCGCATCGTCGGGTCAAAGTAGACCGTGCGAAACGGCTCTTTCAACGGCACCGACTTGAAGAACACCGCCGGCTGTTCCGGCGGGTACCAAGCCCCGACGTAATACGGCGACTGCCTGTCCTTGGTCATCTCACGATCACCCCAGCCCAGCACCGGCGTTTGCATGCCGTGGGCAAACAGGATGCCTCGGGCGGTGATCGCGTTGCCGTCCTCGGAACCTGCCGGCAACTTCAGCGCCGTATTGATCCAGCGGGCCGCATCGATATTGCCTTCGGCGTTTTGTGCCTGGGTCATGCTCGCACCCGTGCGATAGCTGTCGAACAACATGCTGGTGGCATAGGCGTCGAGGAACCAGGCGTTGAGCCCGGACTTGGCCTGCACCGCCTTGATCCGCGCCTCCAGCAACGGCCGCACGCAGCGCGGGTCGGTGTAGTGGCCGGACTTCTGGAAGCCTGTCTTGAGCTGGCCGCCCTTCAACACGATCGCGCACTCGCCATAGGCCTTGCTGCCCAGGTGCGCGGTGGTCCAGTCGGGATTTTCGGTGGCAGACAGTGCCGTTTCATAAGAGTCGTAGGGCGCCATCAAGTAACCGGCGTCGACCCCGGTCTTCACCGCCTCAGGATGCCAGAGCCCGCCTTCCCAGCCTTCGCCCTGGGTCACCAGCAGGCGTTTGAGGCCGGCGCCTTTCAGCGTGTTGGTGACGGACAAGGTGTTGCCCCAAGTCTCAGGCGTGGCGCTCAAGGCACCGGCAAAGGCCACGGCCAACTCACGACGCAGCGCACCATAGCCATCAGCGAGTTGGGTCATATTCGGCTCGGTGGAGGGCTGCCAGCTTTGCCGGGCCTTTGTGTTGATCGCCGCGTTCAGGCCGCGCAGCAGGACAGCCTGCTCATAGGGTTGCTTGACCTGCCGAACCTGCGCAGCCTCTTTGTCCAGCAAGCCATTCAATTCAGCCGCCAAGCCTTTACCGCTGCGTAGCAGCTTGAGCAGTTGCGGCCAGTCGCGCACATCCCCCGGAGCCAGCAGATCATTGCCCCACAGGTAGATATGGCTGGCGCCCAGCAGCTTTTCCGCTTCCGGGGTTTGCCGCAACTTGTCCGCCAACGGTTCAAACAGCCCCTGCTCCACCAGCCACTGGTGATAACGCTTGGCGCCGGCCAGCGGGTCGCTTTCGCCCAGGTGCAACAGAACGGTCATCGGTGCCGCGGGGTCCAGCGTGGTGAATTCATGGAACGCGGACAACGCCAGTCCTTTGCCGTCGGCCTGCCAGTGCAGACGGTTGTTGTAAGGATTGGTCATCAGCCAGTTGAGGGTAAACGCGCCGTGATCCACGCCCCACAGCGGCAAGCTGAGGTCCTGAGTGGTGTTGACGTCGCCCTGCTCCAGCAGGAAGTCCTGCCACACACCATTGCCCGCCGGCACGTAATGCCCTTCGGCCAGGGGCCAGATCAGGCCCTTGCCCATGGCGCTGGCGGGTTGGCGCAGGATCGCCAACTCACCGGCATCACGGGCGGTAATCGTCAGGGCAAGATCCCGTTGCTCGAGGGTGGCGCTCAGGCGATAGGCGCCATCGTCCCATTGCCAACTGGCCTGACGGGTGCTTTGGGAGAGCTGGTTGACCCTGTGCGCAGGGCCTCCGCTTGAAGCCTGCACGGCGGTCTTGTCGCTGGGGATAACGTGGATCGCAAGGGTCGCCGGGTCGATCTCAACCCGCCACAGGGCGTTCTCCAGCACCGTGCCGGCAAGGGCCACGGGCGACAGTAACAAGCTACAAACCAGCAGGAAACAACGCATGGGGCAGGCCTTGGCAAAAGGATCAGGCCCGGAGGGTAAAACAATTGATCGGGTGCGAAGGGCAAAAAAATGTTTCAGGGAACATTCCCACGTCCGTGTAGGAATGTCACCGCTGTGGCTGTCAGGCTTGTTCTTTCTTCGGCTCGCGAATCTTGTACCAGGCCACGTACAGCGCCGGCAGGAACAGCAGCGTCAGCAAGGTGGCGATGATGATCCCGCCGATCATCGCGTAGGCCATCGGGCCCCAGAACACTTCACGGGCGATAGGGATCATGCCCAGGCTGGCCGCTGCTGCGGTCAGCAGGATCGGCCGGCGCCGGTGTTCGGTGGCTTCCACCACCGCGTCCCACGGCGTGTAGCCGTCGCGCTCGTAGGCGTCGATCTGCGTCACCAGGATCACCGAGTTACGGATGATGATGCCGATCAGCGCAAGGATCCCGAGAATCGCCACAAAGCCCATGGGCGTGCCCGTGGGAATCAGCGCCAACACCACGCCAATCAGCCCCAGCGGCGCCACGCTGGCCACCAGGAACATCTTCTGCACGCTGTGCAGCTGGATCATCAGGAAGGTCGCCATCAGGAACAGCATCAACGGCACGACCCTGGCAATCGGGCCCTGGGCCTTGCCGCTTTCTTCCACGGTGCCGCCGGTGGCGACCTTGTAGCCCACCGGCAACCCAGCACTGAACTTGTCGATGTCCGGCTTGAGCTGTTTCACCAGGTCGGTCGGCTGCATGTCGTCGCGCACCGCCGCCTTGATGGTGATGGTCGGCTTGCGGTCGCGACGCCATACCAACGGCTGTTCCAGCTCATAACGCACGGTGGCGAACGCCAGCAGCGGAATAGAGGTGCCGTTGGGTGTGACGATCTGCAGGTTCTGCAAGGTTTCCGGCGTACCGCGTTCGGCATCTTCGGCGCGGCCGACCACGTTGATCAGGTAGATATCGTCATGCACCTGGGTCACCGACGCACCGCTGACCACGCTGTTCATCAACTGCGCCACGTCTTCCGACGACAGCCCCAGTTGCCGCGCCTTGTCCTGGGCGATGTCCACCCGCAGGACTTTGCCCGGCTCGTTCCAGTCGTAGATGATCTCGCCCATGTGGGTATTTTTATCGAGCATGGTCGCCAGTTCGATCGCGTGTTTGCGCACCTGGTCGATGTCCTTGCCAGACACCCGGTACTGGATCGGACGCCCCACCGGCGGGCCCATTTCCAGTGGCTGCACGAAGCTGCCCACGCCGACAAAATCTTCCCGCAGGCGTTTTTGCAGGCGCGCAATCAAGGCGCCGCGCTCTTCCAGGCCCTTGCTGACGATCACCAGTTGCGCGTAGTACGGGTTCTCCAGTTGCTGGTCCAGGGGCAGGTAGAAACGGATCGCGCCCTGGCCGATATAGGTGCTCCAGCGGGCGATGTCCGGGTCGTCCTTGATGATCGCCTCAAGACGGTCGACGGCCTTGCGGGTCTCGTTGATCGAGGCGTTTTGCGGCAGGTTGAGGTCGACGAGAATTTCCGGACGGTCCGAGGACGGGAAAAACTGGTTCTGCACAAACTGCATGGAAAACACCGACGCTACAAACAGCAGCACGGTAATGCCAATGGCCCACCAGCGGTTACGCATCGCCCACAGCATGCCGCCATTGAACGCCCGGCCCACACGGCCCGGCTCGGCATTGTGGGGTTTTACCTTGCTGCTGAGGATATGCACCCCGAGCACCGGCGCGAACAATACCGCGACCACCCACGACACCAGCATCGCCACGGCAATCACCGCGAACAGCGTGAAGGTGTACTCCCCCGCCGAACTGGCGTTGAGGCCAATCGGCACAAACCCGGCGACGGTCACCAGCGTGCCGGTCAACATCGGGAACGCGGTGGAGGTGTAGGCGAACGTCGCCGCCTGCTCCTTGGTCTCGCCTTTTTCCAGGCGCGTGATCATCATCTCCACGGTGATCATCGCGTCGTCCACCAACAGGCCGAGGGCGATGATCAACGCGCCCAGCGACACCCGCTGCATGGTGATGCCGCTGTACTCCATGAACACGAACACCAGCGCCAGCACCAGCGGGATCGAGCACGCCACCACCAACCCGGCACGCACGCCGAGGCTGATAAAGCTCACCACCAGCACGATGATCACCGCCTCGAACAACGCGCTGGTAAAGCCGCCGACGGCCTCCTCCACCACTTCGGCCTGGTCGGAAACCTTGTGCACGCCCACACCCACCGGCAGGTCGGCGGTCAGGTCGTCCATGCGTTTGTGCAGGGCCTTGCCGAAATCCTGGATGTTGCCGCCCTTCTGCATGGCGATGGCCAAGCCGATGGCGGGTTTGCCGTTGAAGCGGAACATCGGCGTCGACGGGTCGACATAGCCACGGGTGATTTCCGCCACGTCGGCCAGCCGATAGAAACGGTCATTGAGCCGCAGGTTGACGTTGGCCAGGTCCTTCTCCGAGGCGAACTGCCCGGAGGTGCGCACCGAAATCCGCTCCGGCCCGGCCTCGATCACCCCAGCCGGGGTCACGGCGTTCTGCGATTGCAGGCTCTGCACCACCTGGCGCTGATCGATCCCCAGCGCTGCGAGTTTGCGGGTGGAGAAATTCAGGTAAATCACTTCGTCCTGCTGGCCGATCATCTCGACCTTGCCCAGCCCCGGTACCGAACGAATTTCGGCGCGCACCTGCTCCACGTAATCGCGCAGCTGGCGCATCGACAGGCCGTCGGCGGTAAACGCGTACACCGAGCCGAACACATCCCCGAACTCGTCGTTGAACGCCGGCCCCTGCAAGCCTTGGGGGAAGCTGCCGCGAATATCGTCGATCTTCTTGCGGACCTGGTACCAGATCTGCGGGATGTCCTTGGCGCTGGTGGTGTCCCGCAGGAACACGAACACCGTGGACTCGCCGGGCCGGGTGTAGCTCTTCACGTAGTCGAGGGAGTCCAGCTCTTCGAGTTTTTTCTCGATGCGGTCGGTGACCTGCTTGAGGGTTTCTTCCTGGGTCGCACCCGGCCAGCGGGTCTGGATCACCATGGTCTTGATGGTGAACGACGGGTCTTCCTCGCGACCGAGGTTCATGTACGAGAACACGCCCATCAGCAGCGCGACGAACATCAGGTACCAGACGAAGGACTGATGCTTGAGGGCCCAGTCGGATAAGTTGAAGCTCCCTTTCATCGCGGGCTGTCCTCGTCGATTTTAACTTTTTGCCCGGGCTTCAGGCTGTTCACGCCGGCACTCACCACCCGCTCGCCGGGTTTGACGCCGGCGTTGAGCAAGGCGCTGTCGGCGTCACGGCTGACGATGCTGACGTCACGGGGCTGTACTGTCTGGCTTTGGGTGTCGATGACCCAGATGCGGGTCTTGCCGTCGGCTTCCTGCAAGGCGCTGAGGGGCAGTTCGATACGCGGCGCGATGGCTGAACTCAGGGTCACGCTGATGGCGGTGCCAAGGCGGAACGCGGGCGGTGTTTCCGCCAGGGTCAGGCGGGCGCGACGGGTGCGCGTGGCGCTTTGGGCCTGGGGTTCGATCTCGCGCACGGTGGCGGTGGTGCTGACCGTGGGGTCCATCTGCCCGGCGACCAGGAACACCACATCCGGCGGCAGGCGTTCGGCGAGGCCGGCGGGCAAGTCGATGACGGCTTCCTTGATGTCCGGTCGTGCCAGGGTCACCACTTGCTGCCCGGCGCTGACCACCTGGCCGGCCTCGGCATTCCAGGCGGTGACGATGCCTGCATGGTCGGTGCGCAGTTCGGCGTAGTTGAGCTGGTCCTTGGCCTGGTTGACCGAGGCCCTGGCCTGATCCAGGGAAGCCTGGGTGGTTTTCAAGTCGGTCTGGGCGATGTCCAGTTGGGCCTGGGCGCCGACGCCACGGTTGAACAATTCCTGCTGGCGACGCGCATTGGCCTGGGCGTTGATCCACTGTGCCTGGACCCGGGCCAGGTCGCCCTGGGCGGCGCGCAACTGGTTCTGTTGATCGGTGGGGTCGAGCACGGCGAGCAACGCGCCCTGCTGCACTTCAGCGCCCACGTCGACCGCGCGCCGGGCGATACGGCCTGGCACACGGAAACCGAGATTGCTTTCGTAGCGGGCCTGGATCGTGCCGGCGAAGCGGCCGAGGTTTTCCTGGTCCTCGGCTTTCACTTCAATCGACAGCACCGGGCGCACCGGTTCCGGTGCCGGTTCTTCCTTGGAACACGCCATCAACAGCAGGCTGGCGGCGAGCACACACGTCAACTGCTTCATGGCTGCACTCCCTGGGCCTGGGCCTGATCCGGCGGCTGGGCGATTTCCACGATCATGCCGGGATGCAGCAATTGCCCGCCGGCCACCACGACTTTTTCGCCGCCCTTGAGGCCGTCGCTGATGATCACCTTGCCGGTCAGGTAACGCGCGACCGTGACCTTGTGCAGTTGCGCCTTGCCGTCGTCGTCCACCAGCCAGACAGCCGGCGCACTGATGTCTTTGGTCAAGGCAGCCCACGGCAATTCGATGCTGGCCTTGGCCGGCCCGTTGGCGGTGGCGCTGACCACCGAACCCAGTTGCATGCCCTTGGGCAGTGCGTCGAGGGCGATTTTGACTTGCACCGTGCCGGTATTGGCGGCAACGGCCGGGGTGACTTCGCGCACCTTGCCCACGGCGGTGATCTGCGGATTTTCCAGCAGGCTGACGGTAATCGGTTTGTCCGGCGGCGGCTCCACCAGCAGCGATTCATAGACGTTGAACACCGCGTCGCGCTCGCCATCCCGGGCCAGGCTGAAAATCGGCACGGTGGCCTGCACCACCTGGCCCACCTCGGCCTGGCGGGCGGTGATGATGCCCGGCGCGTCGGCGACCAGCGAGGTGTAGCCCAACTGCTCGCGGGCATTGGCCAACTGCGCCTGGGCCGCGGTCAGCGCGCTCTGGCTGCTGCGCAACGCGGCCTGGGCAGAGTCGTATTCGCTGCGGCTGGTGTAGCCCTTGGGCAAGAGTTTTTCCTGGCGCACAAACGCGGCGGCGGTCTGTTTGACCCGCGCCTGCTCGGCGACCACCTGGGCCTGGGCGGAGTCGACGTTGGTCTGCAAATCTTTCGGATCGAGCTTGGCCAGCACCTGCTTGGCGCTGACGCGGTCGCCGACATCCACCATGCGCTGGATGATCTTGCCGCCGACGCGGAACGACAGATCGGTCTGCACCCGGGCCTGGATATCGCCGGTCAAGGTCACGGCGGCGGCAAAGTCGGTGGACTTCACCGTCTGCACAAACACCCGGGAATGTTCCTTGGGTTCGGCTTTTTCCTGGCCGCAACCGCTCAGCAGCGCCAGCAGGCCAAGGCCGAGGATAAATGTGAGTTTGGGACCGCCCATGCAGGCTCCTTTTGCGTGATGCCGACGTGCCAGTGTCTATGCGACTGTGAGCTTAGAACAGGGTTCCTTATCTGCATGGAGAATCCCATAATCCAGGGGTTCCCAAACCGATAATTTTTCTCATGCTCAAGACCCTCGCGGTGGCCAATTACCGCTCGATCAACAAATTGGTGGTGCCGCTGGATCGGTTGAACCTGATTACCGGCCCCAATGGCAGCGGCAAGTCCAACCTGTACCGCGCCCTGCGGCTGCTGGCGGAGACGGCTCAGGGCGGCGTGATCAACGCACTGGCCCGCGAGGGTGGGCTGGATTCGACCTTCTGGGCCGGGCCGGAAAGCATCAGCCGGCGCATGCTCAGTGGTGAAGTGGCGGTGGAGCCCATCGTCCGCCAGGGCGCCAAGCGGCTGCGCCTGGGGTTTGCCGCAGAGGATTTCAGCTATGCGATTTCCCTGGGGTTGCCCGAGAAAACCTTGTCCTATTTTTCCCTGGACCCGGAGATCAAGAAAGAATGCATCTGGGCCGGGCATGTATTTCGCCCGGCGAGCCTGCTGGTGCAGCGCTCCGGCCCGATGGTACGTGCCCGCGATGGCCGCGCCTGGGATGTACTGGCCCAGCACACGCCGAACTACCACAGCCTGTTCGATCAGGTCGGCAGCCTGCGGGGTTCGCCGGAGGTATTGCTGCTGCGCGAAAGCATTCGCGGCTGGCGCTTTTATGATCATTTTCGCAGCGACGTCGACGCCCCGGTGCGCCAGCCGCAACTGGGCACGCGCACGCCGGTGCTGCATCACGACGGTCGGGATTTGGCAGCGGCGTTGCAGACCATTCGCGAGATTGGCGACCCGGACGCCTTGCAGCGGGCGATCAGCGATGCGTTTCCCGGCGCGCGGTTGAATATCGAGCCATTGCAGGGCGGCCGTTTTGCCATCGAGTTTTATCAGGAAGGGTTGCTGCGGCCGTTATCGGCGGCGGAGCTGTCGGACGGGACCTTGCGCTACTTGCTGCTGGTGGCGGCGCTGCTGACGCCGAGGCCACCGACGATGATGGTATTGAACGAACCGGAAACCAGCTTGCACCCGGACCTGTTGCCAGCATTGGCGCGGCTGATCATCCAGGTGTCGCAGCAGTGTCAGGTGTGGGTGGTGTCCCATGCCAGCCGCTTGATTGCGGCGTTGCAGCAGGATGAAGGGTGTAATTCGATCGTGCTGGAGAAGGTGATGGGGCAGACGCAGGTGGTGGGGCAGCGGGTGCTGGATGAGCCGGCGTGGCATTGGCCCAGCTGATGATCGTTCCCACGCTCTGCGTGGGAACGCATCACGGGACGCTCCGCGTCCCAGCAGCAGACGCGGAGCGTCCAAGGCGGCATTCCCACGCGGAGCGTGGGAACGATCATTGACGGGTCAACCCTGCCACTTCCCGCCTTCAACAATCACGCTTTCCGGCTTGGTGTCATCGCTCAGTTCCTTGCGAACATACTGGTCATACAGCTTGAGCAAATACTTCTCTTCGCCCAACTTCGCCAGCTCGGCATTCACCCAATCCCGCAATTCGATGTTGCCCTTCTTCACCGCCGGCGCAATCGGCGCTTCATCCCCCAGTTTCTGCTCCAGCACGCGATAGCCCGGGTTCTGCTTGGCCCAGCTGAACAACACCAGGTTGTCCTGGGCATAGGCATCACCACGGCCCGCCGACAACGCTTGCAGCGACTCGGAGTTTTTCTCGAACTTCAGCAGTTTCCAGTCCGGGTGGTTCTTGGTCAGCCAGATATCCGCGGTGGTGCCGGTGGTGACGATGGTGGTGCGGGTCGCCAGGTCGTCCAGGCTCTTCACCGAGCTGTCCTGCGGCACCAGGGCCTGCACCGCGACTTTCAGGTTCGGGTTGGTGAAGTCCACCGCTTCCTTGCGCTCCGGCGTCACCGTCATGTTGGCGAGGATCAGGTCGACCTTGTCACTTTGCAGGAACGGAATGCGGCTCGCCGGTTCTACGGCGACGAATTCAACCTTGTTCTCGTCGCCCAGCAGGTCCTTGGCGAAACGGCGGCCGATGTCGGTATCGAAGCCGACATAGCGGCCGGACTCATCCACGAAACCAAACGGCGGCTTGTCGGTGAATACGCCGACGATCAGCTTGTCCCGCGCCTTGATCTTGTCGATGTAGCTCACGGCAGCGGGTGCCGGGGTGGCAGCGGCAGCCGTCTTGGCGGGCTCTTCGGACTTATTGCAGCCGGCCAGCAAAGCGAGGCCGAACAGGGGGAATAACAACTTGGCAGTTTTCATGACAGCTCCAGTTCCTTGGTTCTTTTGGGCAGTGTTGAAACGAAGGAGAACTTCTCCAGGAACTGCTGCGCGCGTGCGGTTTGCGGGTTCGTAAAGAATGCCTCGGGGGTGTTTTGTTCGAGGATGCGGCCGGCCTCCATGAACACCACGCGGTCGGCGACGGCGCGGGCGAAGGCCATTTCATGGGTGACGATCAGCAGCGTCATGCCGTCCCGGGCCAGGCCCTGGATCACTTCCAGTACTTCCTTGACCATCTCCGGGTCGAGGGCGGCGGTGACTTCGTCAAACAGCATGACCTGCGGGTTCATGCACAACGAGCGGACGATGGCGATGCGTTGCTGCTGGCCGCCCGAGAGCTGGCGCGGGTAGGCGTCACGCTTGTCCGAGAGGCCCACCCGTTCCAGCAGTTTTTCTGCCTGGGCCCGGGCTTCGCGGGGCTCGCGCTTTTGCACTTTCAGCGGGCCGAGCAGGAGGTTGTCGAGCACGCTCATGTGCGGGAACAGGTGATAACTCTGGAACACCATGCCCACGTCCTGGCGCACCTGGCGCCAGTCGGTGGCCTTGTCCAGCAGCTCCTTGCCGGCAAAACGCAGGCTGCCGCTGTGGGCCACTTCCAGGCCATTGAGGCACCGCAGCAAGGTGCTTTTGCCGCAACCGCTGGGGCCGAGGATCACCACCACTTCGCCGCTTTGCACACTCAGGTCGATGCCGTCGAGCACCTGCTGGTCGCCGAAAAACTTGTTGAAACCCTGGAACTCGATCAATGCGCTCATGCTTGGGCCCAGCGCCGTTCCAGCACCTTGGAGGCGGCCGACAACGGGTAGCAGATAAAGAAGAAAAACAGGAACAGCGCGCCGTAGATCAATACCGACTCGTAGGTGCGCTCGATGATTTGCTGGCCGACCTTGATCACGTCCACCACACCGATCAGCACCGCCAGGGAGCTGGTCTTGATGATGCGGGTGTAGACGTTGATGGTCGGCGGGGTCATGCGTTTCAGGGCCTGGGGCAACAGCACGTAGCCGTACAGTTGCGGGTCCGACAGGCCAATCGACAGGCCGGCTTCACGCTGGCCACGGGGCAACGAATGCAACGCACCGCGCACCACTTCGCCGACTTCACTGGCACCCCACAGCGACAACACCAGCACGGCGCACCAGAAGCTCGGAATGCTCAGGCCAAAGAAAATCGGCAGGCCGAAGAACAGCAAGTACAACCACACCAACACCGGAATGGCGCGGAACAGCTCCAGGTAAATCCGCAGCACCAGGTTGATCGCTTTCGAATTCAACGTGCGCAGTACGCCATACACCACGCCGCCGACGGTGCTGAAGGCGATGCTCAAGAACGAGATCGACAGGGTTTGCGCCGCGCCCTTGCCCAGTTGCGGCAAGGACACCCAGAGTAATTCAAGACCCGAACTGGCCATGCTGGAGCCTCCTTTCAAGGCGGCTGAGCAGCAGCGACAGCGGCAGGAATAACAGCACGCAGATCAAGGTGAGCACCGCGAGCATTTCGTAGGTTTTGTAGTAGAGGGCGATATAGCTTTTGGTGGTGTAGAGAATCTCCGGCACCGCCACCGCCGACACGATCGTGGTTTCCTTGAGCAGGAAAATAAAGTTCGCAAACAGCGCCGGCAGGCTGAGGATCCCGGCCTGGGGCAGGATCACATGGCGCAGCAGTTGCCAGTGGGACAGCCCGATGGACTTGCCCGATTCGATCTGTGCCAGCGGCACCGCCTCGACACCGGCGCGCAGCACTTCCGTGAGGTAGGCGCCGCCGAGAAAGGTCATGGTGATGATTGCCGCCCAGAACCCGGAGATATTCAGCCCCAGGGCCGGCAACGCGAAGTAGACGAAAAACAGTTGGATCAGCAGCGGTGTGTTGCGCGCCAACTCCACGTACAGCGCCACCAGGCGCCACACGTAGGGCGTGCGAAACACCAGCAGCGCGGCGTTGATCAAGGCCACCAGCATGGAGGTGCCAATGGCGATCAGGCCGACTTGCAGGGTAACGCCCACGGCCTTGAGAAACGCCGGCAGCGTGCTGAGGATAAATGCGTAATCGAAGGTCATCTGAAATCCCTGACGCCGCAGGAGTAAAGCGGCGTTGGTGCGGTCCGGTCCAGCGTGGGTAACGCCGGGTAGCGCCGACTTTAAAGGTATAAAAAGCAAAATTTAAATACCGAAATAGCATATTGATATCACCCAAATAGATAACCTGCGGATTCGCGGTGCAGATGGATGACAGCTACTGTTCCCGGGGAAGTAGGAAGGGTCTTTTTATCGGAGCTGCACTTCAGGGATAGGCAGCGCGTGGCCAGACTGACGGCCAACCAACAGGCGAGGGAATGAGCGATGAACGAGGCAAAACCGATTGATCCGCAGGAACTGGTGAAGTGGCTGGTGGCGCTACGCAGGGCCATTAACAGTCGAAATATCTGAGCTGACACAGTCCCAAATGTGGGAGCGGGCTTGCTCGCGAATGCGGTGTATCAGTCAGCAGATGTGTTGGCTGACCCACCGCATTCGCGAGCAAGCCCGCTCCCACATTTCGATTGTGTTCCAGCCATAAAAAACGCCGACGCTGTAGAAGCCGTCGGCGTTTAAACCTTGAAGGAGGTTTTTGGGTTCGATCAGAACGCCGGCACGACCGCGCCGTTGTATTTCTTCTCGATGAAAGCTTTCACTTCAGGGCTGGTCAGGGCTTTGGCCAGCTTCTGGATCGCGTCGCTGTCCTTGTTGTCCGGGCGGGCAACCAGGAAGTTCACGTACGGCGACTTGGCGTCTTCGATGATCAACGCGTCCTTGGCCGGGTTCAGGCCGGCTTCCAGGGCGTAGTTGGTGTTGATCAGGTCCAGGTCAACCTGGTCCAGGACGCGTGGCAGCAGCGCCGATTCCAGCTCTTTGAATTTCAGGTTTTTCGGGTTGCTGGCGATGTCTTTCGGCGTGGCCAGGGCGTTGGTCGGGTCTTTCAGGGTGATCACGCCAGCCTTTTGCAGCAGTAGCAGGGCACGGCCGGAGTTGCTGCCTTCGTTCGGGATGGCCACGGTGGCGCCATCTTTGAGCTCAGAGATGTTTTTGATTTTTTTCGAGTAGCCGCCGAAGGGTTCAACGTGCACACCCACTACGGTGACCAAGTTGGTGCCTTTACCCTTGTTGAAGTTTTCCAGGTACGGCAGGGTCTGGAAGTAGTTGGCGTCCAGACGCTTCTCGGCCACCTGTACGTTCGGTTGTACGTAGTCGGTGAAGACTTTGATTTCCAGGTCCACGCCTTCTTTGGCCAGGGTCGGCTTGACCAGCTCAAGGATCTCGGCGTGCGGGATCGGGGTAGCGGCTACCACCAGTTTCTCGTTGGCCTGGGCGAAGCTTGCAGTCAGGGCAGCCGCCAGTGCGGTAAACAACAGAACCTTTTTCATGCAGTGTCCTTATCGAAAATCCGGGTCGTCTGGGACGGCCGCTTTTTTAGTGGATGCCAGCGAAGTGCTATCGCGGCGTGCAGCGGACAATACCGAGGTTTTTTATTCCAGAACAATACTTTTTATTCACTTTGATATTCCATTTTGTTCATGCAGGAGCCCGTCTTGCCGGCGATGGCGGTCTTGAGCCTTGCGATGCTCCTGAGGACGCCATCGCCGGCAAGCCGGGCTCCTACAAAACAGCGTGTTCTTTCAGATAGCTTTTCAGGGCTTCAACCTCGGCGGCGCTGGCGTGGCCAAGAATTCGCCGCACCTGCTCCACAGGTGAGCCCGCCACGGGCAGGTTCAAATGCTCAGGCAAAATCTCGTCGCCACTGCTGACCAGCAAGGCAAAGTGAATCACGTTCTCCAACTCCCGGGTGTTGCCCGGCCAGCTGTGATGCTCCAGCACGCGCTGGGCTTCGTCGCTGATCAGCGGCACCGGCAGGTCGAGGCGCTGGCTGTAGATGCCGAGGAAATATTCGGCCAGTGACAGGATGTCGCCCACCCGCTCGCGCAGTGCGGGCAGCTCCAGTTGGCCTTCGCTGAGGTAATGGAACAGGCGCTCATGAAACTTGCCGGCCGCCACGGCCTGGGCGAGGTCGATGCTGGTGGCCGCCACCAGCCGCACATCCACCGGGCTTGGCTGATGGGCGCCGACGCGAGTGACTTCGTGGTTTTCCAGCGCCGCCAGCAGCTTGACCTGGATTGGCAGCGGCAAGTCGCCGATTTCATCCAGGTACAACGTGCCGCCGTTGGCCGAGCCAAACCAGCCGGCGCGGCTGCTGGCTGCGCCGCTGTGGCTGCCTGCGGCGTAGCCGAACAGTTCGGCGTCGGCGTATGTCGGGCTGATGGCGCCGCAATTCACCGAGACAAACAGGCCGGTGCGGTCGCTGCCACGGTGGATATGCCGGGCGAGCAACTCCTTGCCGCTGCCGGTTTCGCCGCGGATCAACACGGGCAAGGCACGGGGGGCGAGGTTTTCGAGGTCTTCACGCAGTTGCCGCGAACGCGGGTCGACAAACACCAGCGCCTTGGCACGAATGCTCAGGGGGCTTTTTTCGGCGTCGGGGAAGGTCAGCAGGGGCTGACCGAAGGTTTCATGCAGGCTCATGGCAGGCTCCCGCCCCATCCACGAAGGGGAAGGGGCGTTTAAAAAATTTTATGCACGGCGCCGGGAGTGATGTTCCAGGCGATTTTGCAGGCGATAGAGGTAGGCGAAACCCTGTTCCCAGCGTTGATGGCCGGACTTCACGTTGATGTGCCCGGCGCCCGCGAGAATTCCCGCTTCGGCGCCCCAGTTACGTGCCAGTTCCAGGGCGCGGGTGGCGCTGACGGCGCTGTCGTTGTCGGAGCTGACGACCTGGCTTGGGAAGGGCAACAGGTGGCTGGGGATTGGCGCAAAGTTACGCAGGGCGGGTGCGCAGGCAGGGCGTTCGACATCGGCCGGGGCCACCAGCAGGGCGCCGCGTACCTGACGCAGGAATTGCACCGGTGCGGTGGCCGCCCAATGGGCGACGGTGATGCAGCCCAGGCTGTGGGCGATCAGAATCACCGGGGTGCTGTCGGCGGCGATGGCTTCGGCCAGGGCGGCCACCCAGTCTTCGCGGCGTGGGGTGAGCCAGTCGGCCTGCTCCACGCGCGCGCTGTTGGGCAGGCTGTTCTGCCAATGACTTTGCCAATGATCTTCTGGCGATCCTTGCCAGCCCGGCACGATCAGATAACGAATCGACTCGCTGTGCATGGGTGTGCCCTCCTGCAGCGTTTAACGTTGTGGGTCAGTATAGGCACGGGGTATATATTCGTTAAGGAATAAGAAGCTATTTATTAATAACCAAAATGTTTGTTTGAGAGTGATGGGGGGTTTAGGGGGATGGGGGTACATATCCGTTTCTTCGGTTATGGCCGCTATTGGTTCCGCTCTTACAGCGGCTCACTTTTGAAGAGCGCAAAAGTAAGCAAAACGCTCTTGCCCCACCACTCGGCACCTCGCCTAGGCTCGGTGTGCCTAAGATCAAAATCAAAAGCTAAAGCGGGCACGGTTCAAATGTGGGAGCTGGCTTGTCGGGTCGCCGCATC